>NZ_JBVVQL010000001.1:269023-504351 GCF_055811195.1 Mesorhizobium sp. WSM4823 | reverse complement strand
CCCCCCTCTTTTCAGCGAGTGGTCATGCGGCGGCCCCCCTTCCAAACCCAAACCCCAACCGGGGGGGCGGCGTTGGGTCGAATGGTGGCGGGGGCTTGTTGCTTGGGCGCGGGGGGCGCCCCCGGCGGCTGCCTTGCCGAAGCTTTCGATCCGGTCGCCGGGAATGCCGAGAGCGGCGACCGCGCGCTTCGGCAAAATGTCGCCCAATTCCTCACCAATGTCGCTCAACGCTGACAGGTCTTCGACGTAAGTGCCTGCGTACGGGTTGCGGATCACGGCAATGGCCGCCGCGCGGCGGGTCGGCGGATCGACGGGACGGCCGCCCTCGATCAGGGTTTCCTCGACGATTGTGATGATTCGGCGGATTTCTGCGCTCATCTCAATCCGTCCTCACCCTTGATGTCAGCGGCGGCAAGGCCGCCCACCCGCGCATGAACGCGCGCGCCTGTCGTCATCGCCAGGATCACGGCCATCTCGTCTGCGCGCGGCGCATCGGTGATGCCGACCTCGATCGCGTCGAAATGGCTGCGCACGTAAGAGGCATTGATGTGCGTGATTGGAATGTCGATCCGGGTTCCGGGACCGCCAACCTTCTTGGTCGAAGGCACGATTGCCCTGGCGTTTCCGAGCAACTCTCGCATCGCGTAGCCGCCCGGATTATGCCAGAGCGCACCGTGTTCGAGCTCACCGGCAGCACCGACGATGGCGCCCTTGCCATAGCCTTCGATCGCCGAGGCGCCGTCGCCGATGGCATCGATCAGGCGTCGCGCCATATCGAGACCGAGCGGCTTCAGATCGTCCATGAAGCCGGTGATTTCCTCGACATACCGCCCGGCAAAAGGGTTGGCGATAATAGCGACGATCGCACCGCGCTTGAGCGGGCGTGCCGCAGGTGGCCCGCCCTCATGGAAGATCTCCTCGATCTGAACCAGAAATTTCCTGACGACCACAGCCGGCATTATCCGCTCCTTATCTCGTCGTTCACGCAAACTCGTTAGAGTACCAACAATTATACCTGGCCGGGATTTGTCAAGCTTCGACATGGAGGGAACGAGAAAAGGCGCGACGAAACTGCACCGGATGACGATTGACAGCCTGCGGGGCCGCTCATAAACTCATATGACCATCAACGAAATAGCCGTTGTCTCGGCTTACAAGCGGGTGGTCAAGGCATGGCTTTAAAAGCTGAAAAAGCTGAAGGGGAATGACATGAAAAGGGCGCTCAAAAGTTTGTTCATGGCCGGCACGATGCTTGCCATGTCGTTCGGATCCGCCGCGGCGCAGGACAAGGTGTCCGTGGCCGCCATCTCGGGATATTTTGCACAGGGCTTCGGTGTTTCCATCGTCAACGGCCTCAACAAGGCCAAGGACGAATTCGGCATAGACCTCAAGCTGGTCGACACCGGCAATCGCGCGCTCGACTACGAGGAGCAGTTCGAGAACCTGGCCAAGGCCAAGCAATACGACCTTATCTTCGTGATGGGCTGGGAACTGGTGGACTCGTTGCAGAAGGTCAGCAAAGCCTATCCCGACCAGCGCTTCGTGTTCATCGACGGTGTGCTCGACGATCCCAACATGATCTATGCCAATTTCGCGGAGGAGCAGGGATCCTTTGTCGCCGGCGCACTCGCCGGCATGATCGAGGCCAAGGGCAGCGAATTCCCCAAGATCGGCGACGGCATGGCGATCGGCTTCGTCGGCGGCCGTGATATCCCCGTGATCCGCAACTTCCTCGGCGGCTACGAGCAAGGCGCGAAATATGCCGCGCCCGACGTCAAGGTGAACTCCGTCTTCGCCGGAACCTTCGACGATCCGGCCAAGGGCAGCGAGCTTGCCCAGGCGCTTTACGGCCAGGGCGCCGACATCGTCTACAACGTCGCCGGCCCGACAGGCGAAGGCGTGATGCAGGCAAGCGCTGCGGTCGACAAATACTCGATCGGCGTCGACATCGACATGTGCGGCACGGCCCCCGGGAACGTGCTTGCAAGCATGCTGAAGCGCGGCGACATCGCCGTCTACACGCTGATCAAGGACGAAGTCGAGGGCCGCAAGGTCACCGCCGGCACCCACACCTTCGACCTCGCTTCGGGCGGCGTCGAGGTCAAGGTCTGCGACGATATCGCCCCGACGATCCCGGCGGACGTGACGACGAAGCTGGACGAGATCAAGAAAGCCATTCTCGACGGCAAGATCGAGATTGCCAAGGCGAAGTAGGACAACAACAGCGCATCCTCCCAAGAAAGCGCTTGGCTGATCCGCTGCGATTTGCGGCGGATCAGCCTCAATCTGCGAGAGCCATGGTGTCGAACGCATCGGGGTCTTCGACCCCCCACAACACCGGCAACAATGCGGCCGGGGCCAATGTCGCTGGCCCCGATGTCGCTGGGATGGCCGTCGCGCTGACGGGCATCACCAAGCGTTTCGGCGCATTTATCGCCAATGACGGCATCGACCTTGCCGTGCGCCGGGGCGAAATCCACGCCATCATCGGCGAGAACGGCGCCGGCAAGACGACATTGATGAACATCCTGTTCGGTCTCCTGCAACCCGACGAGGGCTCGATCCGGCTGAACGACGAGGAGATCGTGGTCGCCGACCCCGCCGTCGCCATCAAAGCCGGTCTCGGCATGGTCCATCAGCATTTCAAGCTGGTTCCCTCGCTCTCGGTCGCCGACAATGTTTTCCTCGGCATGGAGATTCGCCGCCATGGGCTAATCGATCACGCCGCGCAGATTGCGCGCACGCGCGAACTGTCGGAGCGTTTCGGGCTGCGGGTCGATCCGACGGAGCGCGTCGGACTGCTCTCGGTCGGCATAGAGCAACGCATCGAGATCCTGAAGGTGCTGGTACGTGGCGCGCGCACCATTATCCTCGACGAGCCGACTGCGGTGCTGACGCCGCAGGAGAGCCGCGAGCTGTTCCAGACGCTGCGCAGCTTCGTGGCGGAGGGCATGACGGTAATCTTCATCTCGCACCACTTGGAAGAGGTGATGGAGGTCTCGGACACCGTAACGGTGCTGCGCAACGGCAGGAGGGTGGCGACGCGCCCAACCGTCGAGCTCAGCAAGGACGAACTGGTGCGCATGATGGTCGGCCGCGAGGTCAGCTTCGATCGCCGTCCGCGCGAACCGCAGCACGGCGAAGTGGTCCTCGAGGTGAAAGAACTGTGGGCGCGCGACGACCGCCGCCTGCCGGCAGTGCGCAACGTCAGCTTCAAGGTCCGTTCCGGCGAGGTGGTGGGGATCGCGGGCGTCGCGGGCAATGGCCAGACGGAGCTGGCGGAGGTGCTTTCGGGCCTGCGGCCGGCAAGCCATGGCGTAGCCCAGCTGAAGGGCCGGAACCTCGCCACCCTCTCGCCCGCCGAAATTCGCGAGGCCGGCTTGGCGCATGTTCCGGGCGATCGAATGGTCCGCGGGGTCGATCGCAATGCTTCGATTGCGGCAAACATGCTGATGGGCCGCCAGTATCGCGCGCCGTGGAGCAGCAGTGGCCTGCTCAACTGGAACGCCATCGGCCAAAACGCCTCCAAGCTGATCAAGGACTTCGATATACGCGCGCAAGGATCAGGAGATGCCGTCAAGCGGCTTTCGGGCGGCAACATCCAGAAGGTCGTGCTGGCGCGCGAGTTCACTAACGGCGCCGACTTCCTGCTGATCGATCAGCCGACGCGCGGTGTCGACATCGGCGCGCAGGAAGCCATTCATGACGAGATCATGCGCCAACGCTCTGCCGGCCGCGCCATCCTGCTGATTTCCGTGCAGCTCGACGAACTTGCCGCCCTTGCCGATCGCATCCTGGTGATGTTCAACGGGCGGATCATGGGCGAGGTCGTCGGAGACGATGCCGACGAGGATCGCATTGGCATGATGATGGCAGGCGTGGCCGTGCCGGAATTCGCCACGGAATCTGCATGATGCCGGAGTCTCCATGATGAACGACAGCTTGCGTGCCGTTTCCGGCCAGATCATCGCCGTCGCCGTAGCGCTGCTCATGGGCGCGATCATCATCCTCATGGTCGGTGAAAGCCCTGTCCGTGTCTTCATGACGCTGTTGCGTGGTGCCTTCGGCGACCAGGCAAAGATTGCCGGGACGTTGCTGCAGACGACGCCGATCCTGATCTGCGGCATCGCTGCCTGCGTCGGTCTGCGGGGCGGCATGTTCAATGTCGGCATCGAGGGCCAGCTTTTCCTCGGCGGCTTTGCTGCCGCATGGGTCGGCTTCGCTTTTCCGCTGCCCGCGGGCATTCACATGCTGGCAGCGCTGGCGCTCGCGGTCGTGGCGGGTGCTGCCTGGGTCGCCATCCCGGCCTATTTCCGCGCCCGCTACAACACCAACGAAGTCGTCTCGACGATCCTGTCGAATTACGTCGCGGTGCTCCTGACCTCCTATTTTACCATCTTCCTGTTCAAGCGGCCGGGTGGCTGGTCGGAGACGCCGCCGATCCTGCCGACAGCCTATTTGCCCGGGATCTTTGACTTCTCGCGGCTGAACTGGGGACTGGTGATCGGCCTGGTACTGGCGATCGGCGCGGCACTTGTCTTCCGCTATACCAGTTGGGGCTACGGCGTGACCATGGTCGGCTCGGCGCCGAAATTCGCTGAATATGGCGGCATCAACGTGAAACGGCAGGGCTTTGTCGTCCTGCTGCTGTCGGGCGCCATTGGCGGATTGGCCGGTGGCGTCGAGACGCTCGGCGTCCACCACCGCTTCATGGAAGGCTTCGCTCCCGGTTTCGGTTTCGACGGCCTGATTGCTGCCCTGCTCGCCAATGGCTCGCCAGTCGCCACCATCTTCACCGCACTGTTCTTCGGCGCCCTGCGCAACGGGTCGCTGCTGCTCGAGGTCGATACCGGCGCGTCGCGCGAGATCATCACCGTGATCCAGGCGCTGATCATCCTCAGCGTGTCAGCGCAGGTTCTGGTCAGGCGCCGCGGCGACAGCCAGGCTGGGGAGCGTCGATGGAAATTCTAGACAAGCTCGTGAACGTCGCGCTGATCGCCGCGACGCTTCGCACCACCGCGCCCATTCTTCTGGTCGCACTCGGCGGTTCGTTTACCACCAAGGCCGGCATCTTCAACATCGGCCTCGAAGGGCAGATGCTGGCGGGCGCCTTTTTCGCCGTCCTCGGCTCGATCTGGACGGGTTCCGCGCTGCTGGGAGTCGCTTGCGGCGTGGTGGCAGCGCTCGCCTTTGCCTTGGTTTTTGCGGTTCTGGTGGTGAGTTTCCGCGCCAATGAAGTGGTTGTCGGGCTGGCGCTCAACATCCTGGCCGGCGGCATGACGATCTCGCTGATGAAGGCGATCTTCGGCACGCGAGGGTCCATCGTCGGTCAAGGTATCGTCGGCCTGCCGAAAATCCAGATACCCGGCGCCCGCGACCTTCTCGGCTCATGGGCATCGCTGATCTCCGGCTTCACGCCGATCGTCTATGTCGCCTTCATCGCCGTGCCGCTGCTGGTGCTGTTCTACAACCGCACCCGCCTCGGGCTTTACATCCGCGTCGTCGGCGAGAAACCCGAGGCCGCCGAGGCGCTCGGCATTTCGATCACGCGCGTCCGCTACATCGCGTCGCTGCTGTGCGGATTGCTGGCGGGGCTGGCCGGCGCGCATCTGTCGCTCGGCTACATCACCATGTTCACCGAGAATATGTCGTCGGGCCGCGGCTTCATGGCGGTCGCAATCCTGATCTTCTCCAACGGCGATCCGCTCAAGGTGCTGGCCGGCTGCCTGCTGTTCGGCTTTGCCGATGCCTTTTCGCTGCGCCTGCAGACGTTCGGCTTTCCGTCCTACCTGGTTCTGACAGTTCCTTATGTCGTCGCACTCACGGCGCTGTTCGCCCTCTCCTACCGGGCGCGGCCAAGGATCATCATGGAGACGCTGGCCTCGATGCAAAGGCTGCTGTCGGTGGACAAGAATCCCGGGCCTGACGGCAAACATCCCTCATGAAGGAACCATCCATGGAACGCATAATCCTCGACGTGGATTCTGCAGGCGACGACATTCTCGCCGTGCTGTTTGCCGCGGCCAATCCAAATCTTCGGCTCGAAGGCGTGACCACCGTGACCGGTGCTGCCGGGCCGATCGAACAGGTCACCAATGTCGTCCTCAACACGCTGGCGCTTGCCGGACGCGACGACATCCCGGTTCACGCCGGGGCGTGGCGGCCGATCGTCGGCAACGCCAAGGCCGACATGGAAGCGCCGGTCCATTTCGAAAAGCGGCTCGTCGCCCGCTTCGGCGACCGCCTGAAGAAATTCAACCCGCCGGCGTCAACCCCGTCGCGCCAGGCAACGCCTGGGCACGCGGTCGACTTCATCATCGAAACGGTGATGGCCAATCCCGGCGAGATCACGCTGGTGACGACAGGTCCTCTGACCAATGCAGCGATGGCGTTGCTGCAGGAGCCCCGCCTGACGGAGGCGCTCAAGCGCCTGCTGGTGCTCGGCGGCAATTTTCAGACGCCCGGCAACATCACGCCCCTGTCGGAATACAACATCTGGGCCGACCCGGAGGCCTCACGCATCGTGCTGAACGCCGATGTCGACAAGATCCTCGTGCCGCTCGACATCTGCGAGGACAACCGCGTCGCCGCCTCGATGCTGACGCGCGACGACCTCGCGGACATGCAGGCTGGCGCCAAGGACAATCCCGTTCTCGAAATGATCGCCGACAGCTTTCCGATCTACATCGACATCTGGCGCGAATTCTTCGACCTGGTCGGCTTCCCGATGGACGACGTAATCACCGTGGCGCTGGCTTTCGATCCGAGCCTTGCCACGATGACCGAGCCGCTGTTCGTCGACGTCGTGCTGGACGGGCGTATAGCGCGCGGACAGACCGTCGCCTATCGCGGCCGGCAATTGCTGCCCGGCGGCGGACCGAAGACCACCCGCATCTGCACCGACCTCGACGGCCGGCGCTTCCTCGACATGTTCAAACAGACTGTCGCGCAGTACGAGCGGGCGGCGTGAGGGACGATACGATGACCACTGCAACTCCCATCCTGTTCGATTGCGACCCGGGTCACGACGACGCTATCGCGCTGGTCATGGCGCATCGCTCGCCGGCCATCAAACTGCTCGGCGTCACCACGACCTGCGGCAATGCCGAGGTCGAAAAGACAACCGCCAACACGCTGCGGATACTCGAATTCATCGGCGCCGGCGACGTGCCGGTGGCGCAGGGCTGCCATCGTCCGTTGGCACGGCCCCTGGTGCTCGGTACCGCCGATGGGCCAAGCGGTCTGGAAGGCTCGCCCTATCTGCCGCAGGCGACGATCAAACCGGTCAAGCGGCATGCGGTCGATTTCCTCGCCGACACATTGCGCGCCTCGCCCGAGCCGATCCTGCTCGTTGCCACCGGACCGCTGACCAATATCGGCCTTTTGATCCTCAAGCATCGCGACGTGCTGCCCAAGATCAAGGAACTGATCTGGATGGGCGGCGTGTTCTACCGCAAGAGCGAGATCATCACGCCGACCGAGTTCAATGCCTTCTGCGATCCGGAGGCGCTGAAGATCGTTCTGGACAGTAGTGTGCCGATCCTGATGGTCGGCCTCGATGTCACCATGCAGGTGCTGATCGAGGCGCCGCAATATGCCGAGCTCGCGACGATCGATACGCCACTCGGCCGGCTCGTCAATGACTGGCTGCTGTTCTACGAGAAGCTGCACCGCAACTCGATGGGCGTCGGCGGGGCGATGCACGATCCTCTGGTGCTGGCGCTGGCTATCGACCCGACGCTGGTGCGCACGCGCCCCGCTCACATCGGCGTCAATCTGTCGGGCACCTACGCATTCGGCGCGACCGTTGCCGATTTTTGGGGCGAGCGTGGCGAAAAGGACAATGCCCGCATCGCGCATGAAGTCGATGCGGACCGCTTCTTCAAACTGATGTTCGATCTGCTGCGGGATTAGGCTGGGCGGTGCCAAGGCGCTAAGCCCGACTCGGTGTCTCAGGTCCCTCTCGCCTTCATCCTTCATGGATCGAGCGCGCTGCTGACAAGGCAATACGCGCCATAGCTGCCTCTTGACCGTTCGTCGCCACCGCATTGACAAAATATTTTGTCAATGCGAAAAAAGAGAATGCTTGAGCTCGACGTCATTGAGCTGCCGGCAGCGGCGGCGCTGGCCCTGGATCCGATGAAAACCCTCCTACTCCAGGAGCTTGCGGCACCTGCGTCGGCCGCCTCGCTTGCTGGTCGGCTCGGCCTCACGCGGCAGAGAGTGAACTATCATTTGCGGGGGCTGGAAGACTGCAAGCTGGTCGAGCCAGCTGAGGAACGCCAATGGGGCGGCCTGACCGAACGCCTGATGGTCGCAACCGCAGCGTCGTATGTCGTCTCACCGGCGGCGTTGGGCCCAATCGCGGTCGATCCGGAACGCACCAACGATCGTCTGTCGGCCAGTTATCTCATCGCCTTGGCGGCTCGTATCGTTCGCGAAGTCGGTGGCTTGTGGCGGACCGCCCGTCAAAGCGACAAGCGTCTTGCGACGCTTTCGATCGACACGGTGATCCGGTTCAGATCGCCCGCCGATCGCGCGGCTTTCACCGCCGACCTCACGAGGGCCGTAGCGGCGCTCGCGGCTCGTTATCACGACGAGAATGCGCTGGGCGGACGGCCACATCGGCTCGTGGTGGCGTCGTACCCCGCCCCTGGCGACGCCAAACCCTGAAAAGGAGTGTCCCATGCCAATCAAGAAAGACGAAACCGGCAAACGCTGGGTCGAGATGGAGTTCATTGCGCCCGGGACACCCGAGCAGGTGTGGCGGGCAATGGCGACAGGTCCCGGTAACACTGCCTGGTTCACAAAAACCAGCATCGAAGAACATGTCGGCGGCAAGCTTCATTTCGACTTCGGTCCCAACGGCGCCTCCACCGGCGAAGTGACGATCTGGGAGCCGCCGTTCCGTTTCGGCTATGTCGAACGCGACTGGAGCGAAGGGGCGCCGCCCGTCGCAACGGAGATCACCGTAACCAGCCGGTCGGGTGATCGCTGCGTTGTTCGCATGGTCCATTCGCTGTTTGCCTCAACCGACGATTGGGATGATCAGCTAGAAGGATTCGAGGGCGGCTGGCCCAGCTTTTTCGAGGTGCTGCGCGTTTACCTTTCGCACTTCGCCGGCGAAAAGGCCGCCAGCTTCATCGTCATGACCAGCACGGAGGCCGACCAGCTCTCGATTTGGAGGCGGCTCACCGAGACGCTCGGTCTCGCCGGCGCGAATGTCGGCGAGGAGCGGAAAGGCCCGCAACAGCCGGAGAAATTGTCCGGCATAGTCGAATGCGTGCGGCAGGACGACAAGCAGCGCTTCATCATGCTGCGCCTGAATACGCCTGCTCCCGGCATCGCCCTGATCGGAACCCACGGCTCCGACGGCGGCGCAAATGCCAGCATGGCCCTGTATCTATACGGAGACGACGCCGAGCAGTGCGCCGCGGAGAGCGAGCCTAAGTGGCGGAACTGGTTTGGCGAAACCTTCAAGCATCCGGGCTGACGGATGACCCGATGAACTCTGCTGTGGAACCGGACGATCAGGGTTTTTTGTGCCCAAAAAATGGCGCCACTCCTTGATCCCGGTTTCCTGAGGATATACATATCGCTTGATGTATATCCGAAGGGAGAGACTGTGATGCAGGTAGCCAAGTGGGGCAACAGCCTCGCCATCCGTCTTCCGGCCGTTGTGGTCGAGGCCCTCGAACTCAGGGAAGGCGATGAGATTGAAATCCATGTCGCCGATGCCCGACGTTTCGGCGTCGCGCGCAAACCTGCGCGCGAGGAATTGCTGAAGCGGCTTCGCGCCTTCCGCGGTCGCCTTCCCGCCGATTTCAAGTTCGATCGGGATGAGGCGAATGCCCGGTAGCTTCTTCGACACCAATGCCCTTGTCTATATCGCGTCGGGCGATCCCGTAAAAGCCGACCAGGCGGAGATCGCCATCGCTGCTGGCGGTGCGATCAGCGTGCAGGTTCTCAACGAAGTCTCCAATGTCGCCCGCCGCAAGATGCGGCTGTCGTGGATGGACACCCATATTTTTCTGTCCACGCTGCGCGACCTGCTGATCGTCCATCCTGTCACCATCGAAACGCACGAGACAGGACTGGCTCTGGCCGAGCGCTACAGTTTTTCCATTTACGACGCCATGATCGCCGCCGCAGCGCTTCACGCTGGCTGCGACACGCTGTGGTCAGAAGATATGCAACATGGGATGGCGCTCGACGAGGGGCTGCGTATCGCCAATCCGTTTCGGCCAAGCGCCTGAAAGAACGACCCGGAATCTCTTAGATTTGCGCTTTTCCCGGGAAAACCGTTTCACACTTTTCCTGGAATTGCTCTAGTGGCCAGTCAGTGACAGTTCCCAGTGGTACACATCCTGCGCAGACTTCCCGACCGACGGCATAGCGTGCGTAGCTCCTCAGGTGGATGGAAAGGCTGCCTCGCCCGTCGAGACCGTACTGAGCGGCTGAACTACCGGCTCACCGTTTGAGAGCGCCTTGGATCGATGCTTGTTCCGTCGGATCGGCCATCGGAGTGGCGGCGGGCTCGCTCGCGAGAAGCGTGGCGCCGTCCCGCATGATCTCGAAATCGAGAGACGGCTGGCCGACGGCTTGAGGCACGGAGATCATCATGCGTTGCCCCGGTCCGAGCGTGGAGACGAACCGCATCGGCACTGCATCGGCCGCGGAAGCCAGAGTTGCAACGATCCGGTAGCCGTCCTGCTCGACCGTGTAATAGACGGCACCTTTGACGTGGCCGAGACGGATGCTGTGGCCGTTTCCCGGCGCAAGTTCCGAGGCTGCGGCGATGCCCGTGGTGGCGAGCAAGACCACCGCAAAGCCGGTAGAATATCTGACCATTGCCGTTTCCTCCGATTGGCGAGCTCATGGACTGGCTGGCAGTCCTTTCCAAACTCATGAGCTCATCCTGCACCCGGCGGGATCCGCGCACATCGGTACGGTCACCTAGTTTCCCAGCAGCTGATTTCCTAGTTTTCGCAAGCTTGCCTAATTTTCACGGGCTTGCCTAGTTTTCACCGGCTTGCAGTGCGCCTGTCGGCGGCAAAAGCCAAGGCTCGCCGCGAAGGCGGAGCAGAATTTCCATCCGGTTTGCTGCGTTGAATTTGCCGAGCACGGCGGAAACCTGGTGTTCGACTGTCCGCGGCGAGCGCGACAGGCGCCGTGCCGCCTCCTTGTTGCCCAAACCTTGAGCAATCATTGTGAGCACCTGTTGTTCTTGCCTCGTCAGGCCCAGCGGATGCTGCCTGGCCACGGTGTACGGCCCCCGACGCTGCTTCGGCAGCTGATTGGCAGCCCCGATGCGCTGCGCCAGCTTTCGCGCCAGCGCTGCGGCGGGGCGCGCTTCGACGCCTTCGAATGTGGTCACGGCGCGGGCCAGCGCCGCGCCGGCATCGTTTCCGCGAACCTGCATAAGGGCGAGCGCTGATTCATAGGGAAGACCCAGGCGGGACCATTCGGCCGAGGCCGCCATCGGGTCGCCGCGGAGTTCCAAAGCTTGCGGCAAAGGAATACGGGCGATCGGCACCGGCAGCGATCCCGCCATTCCGCAGCGCTGCCACCAGACTGCCAGTTCGCCGATATCCCACGGGCGGAAATTATCGAGGTCCATTTCGGCAAGCGCCGTCAGCGGCTCCCGGCCGGCGCCCGGCTCCTCGGCAAGCCAGGCAGCCTCGGCCAACGCCAAGCGAACTGGGATAACACGTTGAGCCTCGCCGGTCGTCAGACCCTCCTTGAGCGCCTGCTCCAGTAACGCCGGGCCATCAGGCTCACCCAGCCGGACCCTCACCCTGCCGAGTTCCGTCAGTGCCGGCAGGTGCATCACCATCGGCAGCCGCTCCAGATTCATGACGCCCTGGGCAATCGTCTCGGCTTCGCGAAAGCGCCCCTGCTCGGTGCGAAGCTGTGCCTGCCGGCCGAGCAGGTATTGCGCCGCCGAATCGAGGTCGTGCCTGGCGCAGTGGGCAATCCCTTCGGCGAGCAGCCGCTCGGCCAAGGCGAAGTCCTTGGCCACCACCGCGCATTCGGAGAAGTTCGTATAGGCTCGCGACGCATGGTCGTGAAACCCGCGATCGAGCGCCAGGGCAAGGCTTTCCTCCAACCGCTCGCGACCGCCCGGGCGGTCGGCGAACATCAGCGCTGTGCCGACGTTGTTCAAGGCGTGGACGCGTGTCTCGACCTCACCAAACCGATCCGCCAAGCTGATCGCGCGCTCGCCCCACTCGATCGCCTCGTCGAAGCGATAGTGCAGCATGTGCAGCTGCGAGCGCGTGCTGTAGGCCATTGCCAGCTCCGGTCCTGGCGGCAGGTTCTCCACCTCGCGCACGGCCTGGTCCGCGTAGTCTTCCGCCTCCTGACCCTCTCCGCGGCGCCAGTGGAGACGCGACAGCCAGCGCAGATTGGCCCCGACCTTGTCGATGCGACCAAGCTCCCGCCAGATCGCAATGGCGCGATGCCGTGCCTCGATGATTTCGTCGTAGACGAACTGTGACAGGCCCGCCTCGTAGGCCCAGTCTTCACAAAGCTGGGCAGCCTGCGCCGACGGAGCCTCTGAAACGTATCTGAGTGCGGTCGCCAGATGTGAAGCCGCCTCTCTATGCGCGCCCAGACGTGCGGCCTGGCCGGCGGCCTGCGGTGCAAGCTCCAGGACGCGTTCGCCGTTGTCGGCGCCTCCGGCATGGTGCACCCGTCGCGACAGTAGGGCGCTTGCCTGCGCCGCCGGAAGTTCGGAGAGTGCCGCTTCGACTTTCGCATGCAGCGACCGTTGGATCGACGGGGCGAGCCGGTCGAGCGTAGCTTCCCTGGCAAGCTCGTGGCGAAACGTCAGCGCGCCCTGAGCATCCCGCCGCAGCAATCCCCGTCCCACACACTGATCCACGAGAACTTCGGTATCGTCTCCGAGAAGTGCCCGGATCAGCCACGGCTCAACGCTGCCCGGCATGATGCTCATGACCTCCAGCACCTCGCGCTCTCCCGGGGTCAGGCGCGCCAGGCGCGACCAGACTGCGTCGCGTATGGAATCGGGCACGCGCCCCGGTTCGGCCTCACTGCTGGACAGGAGTTCTGTTACGAAGAAGGGATTGCCCTCGGTGATGCGATAAAGCCCGTCGACGGAGCGGCCGGCCTGCTCGGCCAGCACCGTCACCGCCTGGGCCGTCAGCGGTTCCAGCGTCACGCGGCGCACCGAGGCGGACGGAAGGTCGCCGAGCACGTGGGTGAGAGGATGATCGGCACTGATCTCGTCTCTGCGCATGCTGAGCACCAGCATCGTGCGAAGCAGGGAGACGCGGCGACCGAGGTATCTTACCAGGTCAAGTGTCGCATTGTCGGCCCAATGCATGTCCTCGAAAATGAGCACGGTCGTGCCCCTGGTGTGCTGAAGCGCGTTCAACAACGCCGGAAAAAGCCGCTCCGGCGCGGCGGTCTCCTCGAGCAGCGCCGCCACGCGAAGGTCTAGCAGGTGCGCCATGTCCTGAAGAGGACCGAGCGGGCGGGGTGTGAAGAGCGCCTCGCACCAGCCCCAAAGCATCCGGTAGTTCCCGTCGGCGCTTTCCGCGAATTCGCGCAGGAGGGAAGTCTTGCCTACGCCCGCTTCGCCGTCCACCAACACAGTGCCGCCGTGTCCGGCTGCAGCTCTCTCGGCCCTGGCCAATAAAATTCCAAGCGGCCCCTCTCGCTCAAGCAGCATAAAAGCTCACGCCTCCATAAGGTTCGAAGGTACAGCAGTAAGCCTCGAGTGCAACAACGTCATTTCATGCGGATTGATCGGCCTGACGGTTTTCGTCTATTTCGGCTCGAATCACATCCTGCACAGCCGCCAACTGCGGCAGGATACCCTGATACCGCCGCCGAGGAAGACCCGTCGGCTCAGGCGCTAAACGCTGCCTGGAGGCAGTTTGCTCGCATCGTGAAAGTGACTGCCGGCAGGCCAAGTTGCTTCGGCTGGTCTTCCCGCGGATCTGATCGACAGCCGGCAATCAGGATTGCGGAAGGATGACGACATTTTCGGCGTCCCAGAAGATTTCTGCCGTCTCACCCGGTTTCGGCAGGCTTGTGCGGGTACTCCGTTGGACCTGAACGCGAACGCGGGTGCCGTCAGCCAAGCAGATTGTATAGAACGACCTGCTGCCGATGAAGATGACATCCTCGACCCGCCCCATCGCCGATTGCGTGGTGTCGTTGTCCCTGTTGAAGCGGAAGGACTCCGGTCGGATTGAGACGATCACCTTGCCGCGCAATTCACCGGCGGGAACGATAGTGCTGTGAAAGCGGAGCCCCGATCCAGTGATGGCTGTTATGCCGGAAACGTCATCGTTTGCCAGTGTCGCCTCGAACAAATTGGTCTCGCCGAGGAATTTGGCGGCGAACAGCGACTTTGGCGCTGCGTACATGATTTCGGGCCGGTCGATCTGTACGATGCGGCCCTTCTCCATGAGAACGACGCGGTCAGACAGGATCATCGCCTCGTCCTGGTCGTGCGTCACATAGACGAAAGTGGCGCCGGTCTCGGCGTGAATGCGCTTCATCTCGACCAGCATGTGCTGGCGGATCTTCAGATCGAGCGCGGCGAGCGGCTCGTCGAGCAGCAGGACTTTCGGACCGTTGACGAGCGCCCGGGCGAGCGCCACACGCTGGCTCTGGCCGCCGCTCAACTCGTTGATATAGCGGTTGGCGAAGCTGTCGAGCTGCACAATGTGCAGCATGCGCTGGACCCGCTCGCGGATTTCCGCCCTGGGCGTGCCCTTGACCTTGAGGCCGAAGGCGACGTTCTCGAAAACGTCGAGATGCGGAAAAAGCGCATAGCGCTGGAAGACCATGTTCACGGGCCGCCGCTCGGGCGGCTGGTCGGCACAATCCTTGCCGTCGATCTTGACGGTACCCGCAGTCACTGTCTCGAAGCCTGCTATGAGCCGCATCAGGGTCGTCTTGCCGCAGCCGCTGGGACCAAGCAACGTGACGATCTCGCCCTGTTCGATGGACAGGTCTATGTCGCTCAGCGCCTGAAACGAGCCGAACATTTTCTGGGCCGCGGTGATCTCGATCACGGGCGGGCGGATTGTCATGCCTGTCGATCCTTATGACACGGTGCGGCCGGCGACGGCCGATCTTCTGCGCAGATGGCCGATGAGCCAGGCGATGAAGAGGATGGCGATGGAGAACGCCAGCGCCAGCGTGGAGATGGCGTTGATGAGCGGCGTGACGGTGCGGCGCATCGTCGACCAGATATACATGGGCAATGTCGTCTCGGTGCCGGCGACAAAGGAGGTCACGACGAATTCGTCGAACGACACCGCAAAGGCCAATATGGCCGAGGCGATCAAAGTCGGTGCGATCAGAGGCAGCGTCACCTTGCCGAAGGTCTGCATCTGACTGGCGCCGAGGTCGCGCGATGCCTCCTCCAGCGACGGGTCGAACAGAGCAAGCCTGGCGCGCATCGCCACGATCAGGATGGGCAGAGCCAGCACCACGTGAGAGATGATGATGGTAACCGTCGAGAGCTGAACGCGGGCCTGGGCGAACAGCACCAGAAGCGAGACGCCGACGAAGAGGCCAGGCAGTGCGATCGGTGTCAGGCACAGCACCTCCAGCAAGGCGCGGCCCCGACGTCCCAGGCGAAGCCAGGCAAGCGAGGCGGCCGCCCCGAGGATCAGCGTGATCAACGCGGTGAAGCCGGCGACGGTGAGGCTCTTGACCAGGGCCGAGCCGAGCTGGGCATTGCCGAGCACATCGGCGTACCAGCGCAGGCTGAAGCCGGCAAAAGGAAAGGATAGCGAAGGGCTCGCGTGAAAAGAGAAGAGAACGATGATCATCAGTGGCATTAGCAAGAAAGCCAGGATCGACCAGACCACCAATTTGAGCACCACCGCGCTACGCTCCCGCTTTCTTTGCGGGCCGGCGCTTCACGACGAGGCCTGTCGCGCGCCCAAGCCCCATCACGGCGAAGTAAATGGCGATCGACACCAGAAACATCAGGAAGGCCTGGGCAGCCCCTAGCGGCCAGTTTCCGGTCTTGCGGAACTGATCGGCGATCAGCAGCCCCGTCGTCTGGCCCGACGAGCCGCCCAGCATCTGCGGTGTCACATAGTCACCCGCAACCATGACGAAGGTCAGCATGAAGGCGCCGACCAGGCCGTTGGCGGCATTGGGCGCGATGACGCGGAAGAAGGCCCCGAGCGGAGAGGCGCCAAGGTCGCGCGCGGCGTCGATAAGGTCCTTCTTGATTTCGCTGAGCGACGACACCACCAGCAGGATGCAGAACGGCAGGTAAATGTGGATCAGCGTAATCGCGACCGCAAAGCGGCTGAACAGGAACACCCCGACAGGCGTATCCACGATGCCGGCCTGGATCAGGATGGTATTGAGGACGCCGCTGGTGCCAAGCAAGGTGCGCCAGGCATAGATGCGGACCAGATAGCTGGAAAACCAGGTGATCAGGATCAGATAGAGGATGACCTGCGAGCGGCTGACATAGACGAGGTAGTAGCCGACCGGGATCGCCAGTATCAGCGTGACCGATGCCGTGACCAGCCCGATCAGGATGGCGTTGATCGTCACCGTCCAGAACAGTGGCGACATCAGCGAATTCAGATAGTTCGAAAACACGAAGTCCGGCACGATCCTGTACGAAGCCGCCGTCCAGAAACTGTAGACGAACAGGATCAGGCTCGGCACGACGAAAAACACGACCATGTACAGAACGGCGGGAGCCGCCAGCAGCCCGCCCATATTAGAGCGCCGCGCGTCCTTTTGGACGCGCAAAGGACGCTCTAACACTTTAAATCTACGCATCGTGCTTTCCGAAAATCGAGTGCGATTTTCGGGCCGATGCGGTAATTCTTGATGCCTTCATGGACCGATCCCACGCAAGAACGCGCTATCGGCAACAACGCCGATAGCCAATTCTCAATTCAACCTGTTGAAACGGGGAATATCTACATCCCTGCCTTGAATTCCTGCCACGCCGCGATCCAGTCGTCATAGGTGGCGTGGGTGTCGGACGCCCGCGGCGGAATGCCGGGCAGGCCGGCTGCGAACATCGTGTCGATGGCGTCATAGTCGATGCGGCTGCGCGACTTCTCATCAAGCAGTGCGACCGCCTTCCTGGAAACCGGAGCCTGGACTACAGCCATGGCAACCTTGGCCTGTACGGCGGGATCGAGCGACTGGTTGATGAAGGCGTGAGCGGCCTCGATATTGTCCGCCGAAACTGGAATGAACCAGGCGTCCACCCACAGGATCGGACCTTCCTTTGGAATGGCCATCTCGATCTTCATGTTCTGCTGGTCCGTCTGCGTGATGATCGAGGGATCGGCGCAAAGGGCTGCCACGACCTCGCCAGAAACCATGAGGTTGACAAGTTCGCCCTGGTTGAGGGCGATGACGCGGGCCTGAGCGCGGTATTTGGAGAATTCCTGGAAAGTCTTGCCGAGCTCGTCCTTGGTCAGCAGCGGATATTTGTCACCGAAGCCGGCAACGCGCGCAGCCACCGGCCAGGAGCTTACCGTGTCGTCCATGATGGCGATCTTGCCCTTGAGCGAGGGATCGAGCAGGTCGGCATAGGATGCCGGCTTGGCCAGTTTGTCGGCATTGAACAGGATCGTATTGAAGCCCCAGATATAAGGCGATCCCCAATGTTGCCCGTCGGCGAACCATGTCGGCTGGTCGTAAAACTGGCCGAAGAGATTGTCGGCATTGTAGTTCGGCACTTTCGACATATCGATCGGATTTACGATCTTCATTTCCCTGATGTAGAGATCGGCATAGGCCTGATTGTATTCGGCCAGATCGATAGGCGGCGGGTTGCCGGCCACGAACTTTGCCTGGACGTCATCCTGGTTGGCGATCGAGGTAGCTTCCACCGTCACGCCATTTGCCTTGCGCCAGTCAGAAAGCTCGTTGGTCAGGTCATAGCCTTCCCAGGCCATGACCTGGAGTTCGCCGCCCGCAGCGGCCTGCGCCGGCAGCGAGGACAGCCTCAACAGGAATGCCCCGGCTCCCAGGCCGGCCATCCCCGCAAGAGCGGCTCTCCTGCTGATCGCCGATGTGAACAAGCTCGAACTGGCTTCGTCTCCTGCTTTGCGCGTCATGATGAGTTCCCCTTTTTTATGGTGGCTTCGATAACCTTGCTTTACAGGATATTGGATACAATAATCATCGGAGTCAAACGAAATCGTCCTGCCGCTTGGGCATGGCTCTGGATTTCCTTTTGAATATTTCGTAGCGGAACGGGATATCGGCCGCCTTGGTCGCCGGCCTGCTCAAGGGTACGAGCGCCGATATGGCAGTTGGCTGACGCTCAACGTTTCATGCGGATGCGGAAAGGCGGTCGCCAATGTGGCGAGCCCGAAATTCGAGTTGTGTCGCCGTCCGTTCAATCCAGATGAAGCTGGATTATTTGCCGGCTCCGCCAAGCAGGCCACGCACGAATGCCTTTTGGAAAAGCAGATAGGTGACCATCACCGGAAGAAGCGAGATAAGCGTGGCCGCCATCAGTGGACCGTACTCGACCTGCAAGCTGCTGGCGAAGCCGGCTATCGTCGCCGTGACAGGCGTCGCCTTGTCACTCGTCGTCAGCGTGATGGCGAAGAGCAGGTCGTTCCAGATGGCGCGGCTCTGGATGATCGCAAGCGCGGCGAGACCGGATCCCGATGCCGGAAGAAGAAGCCGCCAGAAGTAACCTGCCGGAGTGCAGCCGTCGATGAGCGCCGCCTCATACATGGACCTCGGCACCGAGGCGAAGAAATTGCGCATGAAGAAGGTGCAGAAGGGAACGCTATAGGCGGTGTGCACCAGCCACATGCCAGGAATGCTGTCGTAAAGACCGATCGACCTGATCAGAAAGAACAAGGGAATCTGAACGATCTGGAACGGGACGAGCATGCCCGTCAGCAGGAAAAAATAGACCGCCCGTCCGCCGGCTCCGCGCATGTAGGCAAGCGGATAGCCTGAGATCGCGCCGACCAGCAGTGAGAAGATCACCGATGGCACCGTGATCGCAATCGAGTTCAGGAAGCTTCGCCCCATCCGATCGTAAGCGATGGCGTAGTTCTGGAAGTAGAGCTCGTTCGGCAACGCGATCACCCGCGTTATTTCGGATGGCGATTTGAGCGACGTCAGGAACGCGACGACCAAGGGCGCGGCGAATATCACCGCTGCCACCACCAGGATCGAAAAGGGTAACGCCGTGCGCCTGGCAACCGCTGTGTTCATGCTATTCCGCCTCGGCGTCCTGGACGCGTTTTGCCAGTTGGTGGATGTAAGGCATGATGATGACGCCAGCGATCACGAGAAGGTAGACCGAGATCGCACTGGCGCGGCCCATTTCAAACCTGCCGAAGGCGGTATCGTACATCTGCGTGGCGAGCACCTCGGATGCGTATGCGGGGCCGCCATTGGTCATCGCCCAGACGATGTCGAACAAGCGCATCGCGTCGACCGCTGCCATACCGAGGACGACGATCGTCGAGGGCCACAGAAGCGGGAAGCTGACCTTCCAGAACACTTGCCAGGGCGTCGCGCCCTCGATCCTTGCCGCCTCTATGTACTCCACCGGAATGTTGCGCAGGCCGGCGAAGAACACCAGGAAAGCAAAACCGGTCGTCCACCACAACATCGAACCCATGAGCGCGAAATTGACGATCGAGGGGTCGCCCAGCCAGTTCTGGGCCAGGCCGCCCAGCCCGGCCGACTGGAGGATCGTCGTCAGCAGACCGCTGGTCGGCTCATACATCCAGCGCCAAATCGCAGCCACGGCAACGGCCGGGATGGTGAAAGGCAGGAAGAAGACGACGCGGAAAACCGACTCGCCTTTCATCCCCCTGTCGAGCAAGGCCGCCAGGAGCAGGCCGAGGCTTGTCGGCCCAAGCAGGAGGAAGACGAGCCAGGAAATGTTGTTCAGGACGGCGTGGTAGAAGCGCGACTGGTGAAGCAGCACGACATAGTTCCGCAGCCCGACATATTTCGGCGTGGGCGAGAAACCATCCCAACTGTGAAGCGACAGATTGAATGTGGAAATGATGGGATAGACATAGAAAACCGCAAAAAGGGTCACGGGAAGTGACAAGAAGATTGCGTGCGTCATCCCTGCGGTCTGAAACTTCCGGCGCATGAGTTGGACGTTGGGCATGTCGAATTGTCTCTTGTGAGCTGATGCCGCGCGGTCAAGGAGGAGGTCGGGCCGGCATGGTCGGCCCGACCAGGAGATCACCACTTCAGGTAAGCACCCTCCGCCTGGGCTTCCTGCCGGAGGCTCTCGAGCGTCGAGATCAACTCGCTCGCATTTGCATCGGAAGGGTCGATCGCGAATTTCTCGAGTTGGACGCCGAGTTCGGTGCCGACTTTCGTCGGCAGCAGGAAGAACAGGTTCGGCAGCACCGCGTTGGCCTTCGACGCATCCGCCAGTTGCTTGGCGAATTTGGCGCCGACGGCATCATAGATCGACGGATCGACGGTCACGTTTGGCGCGAGCGAGCCTTTCGGAACGGCAAAGGCTGCCTGGCCTTCTGCCGACGCCGCCGAGATGACGAATTTCTCAGCGGTTTCGAGCGTGTCGGCCGGACCTTCCGGAACGGCAAAGGCATCCATCTGGAAGATGGCCTTGCCCTCTGTGCCGGGCGCTGGAAACACGTCGAACTTCTCAACGGGTGCGAAACCCGCCTGTTTGAAATAGGCGGCCGCCCAGGCGCCCATCATGAACATCCCGGTATTGCCGTTGACGACATCGTCGGCTGTCTGGGTCCAGGTCTTGCCGCTCCAGTTCTTGGCGTAGCACTTGACCATGGTGTCGCGATACAGCTCGATAGCCTTGCGGAATTCCGGGCTGTCGAAGCCGAGCTCGCCGCTTGCGATCTTGTAGTAGCCCTCGGTGCCGACGGTGGAGACGAGCGGCGCGTAGAAATTGTACAGGCTCCAGAATGGGCCTCCTGCATTGCCCAGGGGCTCGACGCCGGCCGCGCGCAGCTTGTCGCAAACGGCCACCAGGCCCTCATAGTCCTTGGGAGGCTGAAGCCCGGCCTTTTCGAAGATCGCCTTGCTGTAGAAGATGTTGTTGATCAGCGACAAATCATAGGGGATGCCATAGGGCTTGCCGTCGACCTTGACGACGCGCTGCACGCCCTCCGGGAAAATCTCGTCGCCCTTGATTTTCGCCCAGGTCTCCGAAAGATCATGGAGCTTGCCGCTGTCGACGAAGGTCTTGAGCTCGAAGGCCATCGAGCTCTGATATGCGGCCGGCGGCGTGTCTCCCATGAAGGCAGTCTGCAATTGGCGACGCATTTCAACCGCGTTGCCCGGGATCACCTTGCCGACGATCTGATTGTCGGGATTCTGTTTGTTGGCGAAAGCGATCAAGGCTTCGATGCCGGCCTTTTCAGATCCGGCCGCATAATAATGCCAAAGCTCCTTCGGGCCGTCGGCCCTGGCCGCTGATGCGCCGGCGAGCACGCCAAGCGCCACGCCGATCCACTTCAAGTTACGCATTGTTCTACCCTCTGTTGAGCCGAACGTTGGTGTCGCCGGCATATATTCTGTAAACAAGAAAAACCTACCTCTAAAAATCGACAGACGTCAACAGATTGCGCGCAAAATTTCCGAATCGTCGAATGCGATCGACCAGAGATTTGGCCTACCTCTTTGTTTTATCCTATCTTTTTTGAAACATGGAATTCGATGACTGCCCGGAGATTGACAATGCGGCTGATCTCCTCGTATCAATTATTCTCATAACAAGAAAAATATCGGAGCGAGGCTTGGGCAAGTCGTACATCAGGCATTTCAATGCCAATGCGATCTTTCACAGGATACGCATCGAGCCCAACGTTTCGCAGCGCGATATCGTTGCAAGGACGGGCATCGACAAGTCGGTCGTTTCCTCGATTATCAATCAATTCAGTGAGTTGGGCCTGGTCGAACGCAATCCTGTAGCGACCAGCAACAAACCTGGCCGCCCCATGGAAGGTCTTACCATTTCTCCTGAAAGCGGCCTGATCGTCGGCGTCCAGATCGAGGCGGACACAATCGGCTATGTCGCTGCCGCGCTCGACGGAATTCCTCTGTGCTCGAGGGCCCAGACCTTCGACGGCAAGCTCGACAGGGTCGCCGATCTCGTCGCCCAAGGAGTCAAGGAAATTGTCGGTGAATGCGGCCGCACCAGCGAGACGCTCGGTGTCGGCATTTCGCTTCCGGGCCTCCTCACCGACGAAGGCGTGCTGCTTCACGCACCCGTCCTTGGATGGCGCGGGGTCCCGGTGGTGGACATGTTCTCCGAGGCACTCGATGCGCCCGTCTTCGCGGGCAATGACGGCAAGGCCGCCGCTATGGCGGAATACATGTTCGGCGAGTGCATCGACATCAAGGATTTCATCTACCTGTTTTCGGGCTCGGGTGTCGGCGGCGCCCTGTTCCTTGACGGCGACATCTATCGCGGCGCCAGCGGACTGGCGGGCGAACTGGGGCACATCAAGGTTGTCCCGCAGGGCCGCTATTGTTCGTGCGGCGCCTCGGGTTGCCTTTCGCCTTATCTTTCCGAGCCCGGGCTGGCAGAGGAGATCGACAGGCTGACCGGCAATCGGCCATCCTCGTTCAAGGACATTATGGAGCGCGCCGACGCCAGTGACGAAGTGGTTGTCGGCGTGCTCGACAATGCCGGCGCCGTCCTCGGTTCGGCGATTTCCAGTCTCGTGAACATCTTCAATCCGCCGCTGGTTTGCCTTGGCGGCGATATGGCGAGCGCCGAGCCTTACCTGCGGCCGGCGGTCGAGCGCGCGATGCAACGACTGGCGCACCCTTCGATGTCGGTTCAGACCAAGGTCATTTTCTCGCAACTGTCGACCGTCAGCCCGTTTCTCGGCGGTGTCGCGCTCGCACTCGATGGTGTCACCGGTCTCGACTCCCCCCACGTGCTTCCGTGAATTCAGCTCAGGTCAGTTCGAAAGTCAGAGAATGCGCATAGCTATTGTCGGCCTCTCCATCGAGATCATGCTCGCCTCCCCGGTCCCGACCACATGGGACGCAATCCAGCACTACACCGGCAAGGACATGTCCGAAGGCGATGTCTGGATGGTCCGAGGCATGCTGGCGCGCATGGCGGAAGATAGCGACGTCGAGGCGGTGCCGTTGTACTGGGCCACTGCGTTGCCCGGCGGCCCGCTCGAATTGTCGGCATACCGAGAGGTCAAGGACAAGACGCTCGCGCTCATCAGCACACACGGTCCGTTCGATGGGATGCTGATCGCCAATCATGGCGCGTTGGAAGTCCAGGGGCTGGACGTCGACGCAGATACCGATTTCATCTGTGCCGTCAGGAATGCCCTCGGGCCGGATGTGCCGATCGGGCTGTCGCTTGATCTGCATGGCGACATGACTCCGGAGCTTCTCGACGCGTCAACGGTGATCAGCGTTCTGCGCACCGCGCCACATCGTGACGACAGGCAGACGGGGTACCGGGCGGCAGACCAGCTTATCCGGGTCATCCGAACCGGCATCACGCCCAAGAAATCCGTCGTGAGCCTGCCAATCCTCGTCCCTGGCGAGACTGCGGTCACGGCACTGGAGCCTGCGAAAAGCCTCTACGGCGCGCTGCCGGAATACGACAGCGTGCCGGGCATGATGGAAGCAAACATCCTTGTCGGGTTCGCGTGGAACGACAGGCCGTGGACCGCCGTGTCAGCGATTGCGGTAAGCGATGGCGATGCCGAGGTCGCGCGTGCGCAGGCGACACGATTGGCGCGGGCGATATGGGCCAGACGCGCCGAATTCGATCTCAAGATGGAGACTGCGGAGGTTCGCCACGGGTTGCGGCTCGCAGTCGAATGTCCCGAGCGTCCCGTTTTCGTATCCGATTCCGGAGACAACACGACGGCGGGTGCGGCCGGAGACCTGACGCTTGTATTGCAGGCGGCGCTTGCAGACGAGTTGGTCAGCGACATCGTGGTCGCTGGCATTACCGCTCCCGAAACCGTCCGCAGGCTTGTCCAGGCCGGGGTCGGCTCGACGGTCGAGATCGAGTTGGGAAGCGAGCACCTTTCCCGCCCGAAGACAGCGTATCGCGTCAGCGTGCTCGTCGAGGCATGCGGAGAAGAATTGGTGCTGCCGGGCTTCCAGCCATACCGGTCAAGGGAAGGCGCGTGGGCCAAGGTTCGCAGCGGCAATGTCATTGCAACATTCCACGCCAATGCCATTGGGATAACCACGCCGCACCATTTCCTGGCAATGGACATCGATCCGACCAGGCACAAGGCGTATGTCGTCAAGCTTGGCTATCTCCACCCGCAACTCGAGGACATCTCAGCCCGGCATATCCTCCTGCTGAGCGACGGCACCTCGCAATTGGACATGACACGGCTCCAATGGAACGTCTTGCCGCGTCCGACCTACCCTCTCGACAAGGATTTTGCATGGGACGCGCAGGCCCGAATCTACGGCGATTGATCTCCCTCGCAGTCGATTTTCATTGTTCTTGCCCCGACACGAAAAAAGGACGCCATATGACCACATCCCTCACCTCCGTTCCATTGCCGGACTTCGGTTCCTTCGGCGAAAAGCCGGACATTCCCGTTGAGACATACGATACGCGCGCCCGCGCTACCTACGACAAGGCAGGATGCGACTGGCTGGCGATCTATGCGGACCGGGAGCATTTCAGCAACATCGCCTTCCTGAGCGGTTTCGAGCCGCGCTTCGAAGAAGCCTTCCTCCTGCTTGGGCCAAACGACAAGCGCGTGCTTCTCACGGGCAACGAGTGCGAGAGCTACGCGCCGCTGGCGCGTCTGCCCGGGATGAGCGTGCTTCTGGCCCAGACATTGAGCCTCATGGCGCAGGATCGCTCTCGCTTCCCTCGCTTTTCCGCTCGTCTTGGCGATGCTGGAATAAAAGCCGGCGACACCGTAGGGCTGGTGGGCTGGAAATATCTCGAACCGTTCGAGGACGAAGCTCCCGAAACGGCCTTTTTCGTTCCCGCGGTCCACGTGCAGGCGTTCCAGCGAGCAGTTGGCGCTTCCGGCGGATTGCGGGACGCGACTCATATCCTGATGCATCCTGAAAATGGCATCGCCGTCACCATCGATGCCGATCAGATCGCGGCCTTCGAATGGGCAGCATCACGCAGCTCGTTGGCAATGTGGCGGATCGTTTCGGGAGTGCGGGAGGGCGACAGCGAGTTCGATGCGGTTGCGCGCATGGGCTATGCCGGAGACCCGCTGAACGTCCACACCATGTTCGCATCGGCCAGCAAGGGCGAGCCGGTGATTGGCCTGCGAAGCGCAACGGGCCGCAAGCTTAGGCGGGGCGACGGCGTGACGACCGCGGTCGGACATTGGGGCGGCCTTTCCTCCCGGGCAGGCCTTCTCGATCGTGCCGATGACGAATTTCTCGCCATCGCCAAAGGCTACTTCCAGGGCTTGATCTCCTGGTATGAGAGTGCCTCGATCGGTGTCGAGGGCGGCACTCTTCATGAGGCCGTGACGTCGACTCTCGCCAAAGCGAAGCTGAGGCCGGCGCTCAACCCGGGGCATCTCGGCGGCTACGAGGAATGGACGCACAGCCCGATCCGGCCAGGATCCACGGATCGCATCCGTTCGGGCATGCATTTCCAGGTCGATATCATCCCGACGCCGATCGCCGATGGCTGGGCGCTGAACTGCGAGGACGCGGTCGTGCTTGCCGATGAAGCGCTTCGGGCCGAGCTGGAGGTCAAACATCCGGCGGTCTTCAAGCGCATGGCGGCACGCCGCGCCTTCATGAAAGAAAAGCTCGGCGTGGAACTGCGGCCGGACATCTTGCCGCTTTCCTCAACACCGCTTTATTTCGCACCATTCTGGCTCGCAAGCGACAACGTCCTCGTCCGCGATAGATAACCGCCGAGATCCAGCACCGGAGGGTCCGATGGCTGCCATCGAGCTGAATAAAGTCGTGAAAGCCTATGGGGGCGTTCAAACCGTTCACGGGATCGATCTCACGATCAAGGACCATGAATTCGTGGTCCTTGTCGGCCCTTCCGGCTGCGGAAAGTCCACTACGCTGCGCATGATCGCGGGATTGGAGACGATAACGGATGGCGAGATCAAGATCGGCGAGCGGCGGGTCAACGACCTGTTGCCGGGAGAGCGCGACATCGCCATGGTTTTCCAGAATTACGCGCTCTACCCGCATCTCTCGGTCGAGGACAACATCACGTTCGGGTTGCGTTTGAAGAAGACGCCGCGCGGCGAAATCCAGACGCGGCTGGCCGAGACCGCGCGGATCCTGGACATCGAACATCTGCTCAAACGCAAGCCAAGGCAACTGTCCGGCGGACAGCGCCAGCGCGTTGCCATGGGCCGCGCGATGATCAGGAATCCGGCTGTATTTCTTTTCGACGAGCCGCTCTCGAACCTCGACGCCAAACTCCGCGTCCAGATGCGTGCCGAGATTAAACAGATCCACGAAGCGGTGCCGACCACGACCGTCTATGTCACCCATGATCAGATCGAGGCGATGACGCTTGCCGACAGGGTCGTGGTGATGAATGCTGGCAGGATCGAGCAGATAGCGCCGCCTCAGGAACTATATCTGAGGCCTGCAACCAAGTTCGTCGCCGGATTCATCGGATCCCCGGGCATGAATTTCGTCAGCGCGACGCTCGAACGAAACGACGGTCGATTCAGCGGCGTCCTGTCCGATGGCACACGCCTCGAACTGCCAAGCGACATCCCCAGATTTGCCGATGTGGCGGGACAGGTTGTTGATCTCGGCATCCGGCCCGAACATCTTTCGCCCGATCCAAAAGGCAGCGAGTCTGGAAACAGGATCAGCGCCACTGCGGAGCTCGTCGAACCTCTTGGAATGGACCCGCTCGTTCACTTCACCATCGCTGGCACGAAGGCCGTTGCGCGCGTGCCGCCCGATGGTTCCTTGCGACGAGGAAGCGAACTTCCCCTCTTTGTCGACCCGCAAGACATCTATGTCTTCGACCGCCAAAGCGGCAGCACTCTGTACGGCGAATAAGGGAACTGTGAACGGCGGCGCAAATAAAAATCCGGGACAGGATCAGCCGGCTGCTTCGCCCCGCTTCAGTTGGCTGACGATCTCATCGGCCGCGTCGGCGACGTGCTTCTTGAGCAGTCTCGATGTCTCGACCGTGTCGCGCCGGCGATAGGCTTCAAAAATGTCACGATGCTCCTGCAGCGCTTTGGTCTGCGCCTTCAACGGTTCGATCTGCAGGCGCAGATAGCGATCCGCCGAACTGTAGAGCGTTTGAAGCACCGCCATCGAACGCGGTCGCATCGACGGTTCGAGCAGCGCCGTGTGAAAGGCCCAGTTGAGACGGCTGAGCTCCTTCGGATCGCCCTTGGCGATAGCAGCCTCGTAATCCTGAAGCGCCCGCTCGGCATTGGCGATGTCCTGATTGGACAGGCGCGCTAGGGCCTTTTTGACGAGGAAGGGTTCCAGCAGAAGCCGTGCGTCGAACAGGTCGATCGCATCGTCAGCCGACAGATCGGAAACGACTGCGCCACGATGCGTCCTGATGACAACAAGACCTTCGGCTTCCAGTTGCAGAAGCGCCTCGCGCACCGGGATCCGGCTGACGCCCAACTCGGCTGCGATCGCTTCCTGGCGGATCTGATGGCCGCCGGGATAATCGCCGCCGATGATTTTGGCGGCTATGTATTCCGCCACCATCGCGGTTACGGTCTGGCGCTGCAACAGAGGCTTAGGCGGTGTCGGCATAGCAGGCGCTTTCAGAATCGTTCTACTTGTCGCAGGATCGTATCCAATATTTCCTTGAGGTCCAATGTCGGCATTGCATCAACGCTGATCCGCATACTCAGCCGCCTCTGGCGACAGCGGCGCGCGCCCGCGCACGCGGTCGACAAGCTTTTCCGCAATCATCATGGTCGGGCAGTGCAAATTGCCGCTGGTGATCCGCGGCATGACCGAAGCATCGATGACACGCAATCCCTCGGTCTCGTGCACCTTTCCGTTGGCGTCGACCACCGACATGTCGTCGACGCCCATACGGCAGGTCGAGCAGGGGTGGTATTGCGTGCCGAGGTTTTCCTTTAGCCAGGCAAGCACTTCGGCATCGGGCATCGTTCTGAGCCCAGGCGTCAAGGCTTGCCCGCGCATGCCGTCCCAGGCGCGCTGCTGGATGATCTCGTCGGTGTGACGCACGCCGTCGATCAGATCCCGCTGGTCTTGCGGATGCGCGAGGTAATTGGAAACGATCGACGGATGCATCCGCGGGTCAGCTGATTTCAGCGTAACGGCGCCCCGGCTCTTAGGCCGCATCAGGCAGGTCTGGTATTGGAACCCCTCCTCGATATTGACCTTGCCGTGCATGAGTTCGCCCAGCATCGGCAGAAACTCGTGCTGGATGTTGGCATAGTCGGCAGCCGCACTGCTCCTGAAGAACGTGCCGACTTCCCAAAGATTTGTCACGCCGAGCCCGGAACGCAGAAACAGCCATTGCGCGCCGATCAGCCCCATCTTGAACATGTTCAGGTCCATGGCGGGCGAGACGCCCCGACGCGATGCCCTGTAACGCACCGAAACGGCGACATGGTCGACCAGCCCCTTGCCGACACCTCGCACGTCCGCGACCGACTTGATGCCCAGACTGCCCAGTTCGTCTGAGCGACCGACGCCCGACAGCAGCAAAAGCTGCGGCGAGTTGAAGGCGCCGCCGCACAGCACCACTTCGCGTCCGGCTTCGACGGTGTGGACCGCGCCATCCGTCTCGTAGGTAACGCCGACCGCGCGCTTGCCGTCGAAATTGACCCGATGCACCAGCGCGTTGAGCTTCAGCTCGACATTGCCCTTGCGCATGACAGGCCTGAGATAGGCCCTGCCGCCGCTCGCCCGTACGCCTCTGTCGATATTTGCCTGGTAGATATGGACGCCTTCCTGGCGATAGGCATTATAGTCGGGGTTAAGGTCGTGCCCGGCCTGCTGGCCGGCCTCGATAAACGCCTTGAAAACCGGCAGATCGCCTTTGAGCGTGGTGACCGCGATGGGGCCGTCGCCGCCCCGATAGGCATTGGCGCCCTTGTCGTAAGTCTCCAGCCTTTTGAAATAGGGCAGGCAATGCGCATACGACCAATCCGGCAGACCGTCCTGTGCCCAGCCGTCGAAATCGCGCGGATTGCCGCGAACATAGACCATGCCGTTGAGCGACCCGGAGCCGCCCAGCATCTTGCCCCTGACATGCGTGATCATGCGCTCGCCGAGCGCGGCCTCCGGCCCCGTCTCGAAACTCCAGGTCCGGCGCTGGTCGGTCAGCGGATAGGACATGGCGGCCGGCATGCGAACGTAGATGGAATTGTCGCTCGGGCCGGCCTCCAACACCAGCACTCGAACGCTCTTGTCCTCGCCTAGCCTGGCGGCGACGATCGAACCGGCGGCACCTGCCCCGACGACGATATAGTCATACGCCTTGGAAGCCATGTCGAACTTTCCTTCACTTGCACCTGGCCGGTTGTTTCGGGCCAGGCTGAATTCCTATGTCGCCCACCAGATGCTTTTGGTCCTGGAATACTGGTCGAGCGAATGAATGCCTTTGTCCTTGCCGCCGAAGCCGGACGTCTTGAAGCCGCCGAACGGCGTCGTGAAGTCGCCCTCGCAGAAGGCGTTGATCGCCACGAAACCGGCGTCGAGCGTAGCCGAAGCTTCGCTAATTGCGTCTGGATTCTCGCCGAAGACATAGGCACTCAGGCCATATTGCGTGTCATTGGCGCTGCGGACGGCATCATCCAATTCATCGTAGAACCTGACGGACAAAACCGGCCCGAAAATTTCCTCTCTCCAGGCATCGGCATTTTCGGCGACGTCGAAGAACACCACCGGCTTTGTCAGGCGTGGCGACGCGCCCGTGACTTCGGCTATCGACACGCTGAAATCATTGTTGCGCTGCTTCTCGGTGTCGATGGCGCGATTGACCTTGGCCGCATGGGCGTCGCTGACCAGCGGCCCGATGCGTGTGGCCGGATCGAACGGATCGCCGATCGGCCATTCCCTCATCTTCGCGGCGAGCATGTCGCGAAGATCGGCTTCCAGCGTGCGCGGCGCGAGAACCCTCGATATCGACGAACAGAGCTGGCCGGAATTCATCAGAAAGCCGGTCGAAATGTCGTCTGCGAAACGGTCGAGCGATTTGACATCAGGCAGGATGATGGCAGGATTCTTGCCGCCGCATTCCAGCGAAATTTCCTTCAGGTTCGAATCGGCCGAATAGTGCAGGAAGCGCCGTCCAGTAGCGGTCGAGCCGGTGAAGTTGATCGCCGACACATCGCCATGCAGGCCCAGCGCCTTTCCGGCAACCGCGCCGGTGCCGGGCACGACATTGATGACGCCAGCCGGGAATCCCGCTTCGATCGCCAGTTCCGCCAGCCGCAGCGTGGTGAGCGGCGTATCGTCGGCCGGCTTGCAGACGACCGTGTTGCCGGCGGCCAGCGCCGGGCCGATCTTCAGCGCCAGCGTGGTCAGCGGATAGTTCCAGGGCAGGACGATGCCGACCACACCTTGCGGCTCGCGCACGATCTGGCTGAGCACGCCTTTGCGACGGGCTGGGCTGAGGTCGTAGGCGGTTTCGATCAGGCTGGCATACCAGCGCAGCACACCGATCGTCGTCGGCACATCGTCATTGTAGGAATGCAGGATCGGCTTGCCGACGTCGAGGCTTTCGAGAAGCGCCAATTCGAGCCGATTTTTTTCGATGGCGTCCGCCAGCGCACGGATCAACCTTGCGCGTCCTTCGTGCCCCATCCCGCCCCAATCCGCCTTCAGCGCCGTACGGGCAGCCTGCACGGCGAGATCTACCTGCCTCTCGCTGGCAAAGCCGACCTCGCTGATCATTTCCCCGTCGAAGGGAGACATGATGTTTGCGATCTCGGAGCCGCCGTCGCGAGAAAAGCCGCCGCCGATCCAGGACGTGTCTAGCCGCCGCGCCATATCGCGCGTCTGCTTCAGGTCGGACACGCCGAACATTGGAACTTTATCCATACAGTCCATCCCTGACACATCGGCTGCGGCTTAGAAGCGCAACCGACGCGGAGCTTTGCCCCTCGACCCAGACGTTGGCGTGAGATCAGGCAGCCCGGCGTGACTGCATCTGCTTGAGCTGCTCGATCGTCGCCTTGATCGTGGCAACGACGCGCTCGCGCTCCTCGCCGGCCAGCGGCAGTCGCGGCGCCCGGGTCCATTCCGGTGCGCCGTAGACGAGGTGCTCGGCCATTTTGATGTATTGAACCAGCTTCACATGCGTATCGAGGTGGAAGGACGGCGTCATGACGCGATAGAGGTCGCGTGCCCCGGCAAAATTCCCGGCCGCGCACAGGTTGAATATCTGGACGCATTCCTTCGGCCAGGCATTGGTCATGCCCGAAACCCAGCCCGTAGCGCCGAGCGACATGCTCTCGACGATCTGGTCGTCGACGCCGCAAAAGATATCGAAGCGATTGCCCAGCGCGATGAACATGTCGGTGACCCGGCGCACGTCGCCGGTCTCTTCCTTGACCGCCACGATGGTCGGGCAATCGGCCAGCACCTCGAGGATGGCGGGCGTGACATCGACGCCGTAGGCGATCGGGTTATTGTAAATCATGATCGGCAGGTCGCTGGCGCCGGCGATCGCCTTGTACCATTCCGCCGTCTCGCGCGGGTCGGTCTTGTAGCCCAGGCTCGGGAACACCATCAGGCCTTCGGCGCCGTAATCCTGGAACTTGCGGGCGCTGGCGACCGCGCCTGCGGTCGAAATCTCGGCCAAGCCGGAGAGAAGCGGAACGCGGCCGGCAATGGCTTCCTTCGCGGCCCGGATGACGGCTTCCTTCTCCTGCGGCAGCAGCGACGCATTCTCGCCGAGCATCGGCAGCACGATGATGCCCGAAACGCCATTGTCGATCAGACGGTTGATGCTTGCCTGCGTCGCTTCGAGATTGATCGAACCGTCCTGGTCGAGCTTGGTCGTAACCGCCGGGAATACCCCCTGCCAATGCGTCATCATCTGGTCTCTCCTTGGACTCGCTTTTCGCAATAATGTATCCAATCTACAATATTCTATTTGAAAGTCCACCCTGAAATCGACCTTGCTGCAGCGCCCATACGGGCATGTCATGCCACCGGAACGGGCGGATTTCCCTCGAAGCGTGGCACGGACACACGCACCCCCTCTTGTGCCGAACGCCTGACGGCTAGTGCCGTGGCAAGCGAGGCGACCCCGTCCCAACCCGTCGCCGCCGGTTGTTCGCCACGAAGCACTGCCGCGTCGAACTGGGCGATCGTGGTGGCGTAGAGGTTGGCGGTCTCGACCGGGATTTCCGTCATCTCGGTGCCGCGGCGAAGATAGACCCGACCGGACGGCGCCTCATCCAGGATGCCCCGGCCATAGATCGACCCCTCAGTGCCATGGATCTCAAGCGCGGTCTCGTGATGGGCGAAGACCTGGCCCTCATGCATGTAGGCTATCAAGCCGGAAGCGAAATTGACGATGGATTGCACCTGGTCCTCCACGCCATTCTCGCCGATCAGACTGCTCGCCTTCATCGACATGACCTCGACCGGCTCGTCCGCAAGGACGAAGCGCAGAACGTCGACATTGTGCACGGTCAAGTCGTAGATGACCCCGCCCTGTTCCTTGTCCTTCGTGCGCCAGGTCTGCAATTCCTTGGGCAGGTATTCACAATACATCACACGTGCGGCAAGCGGCCGGCCGATCTGGCCTGTTTGCACCAGGTCGCGGATGGCCCTGTGCGTCGCCGCGCCACGCATATGATGGTTTGTCGCCAGGACTATGCCGGCGCTGTCGCAGGCCCTGGCCATCTTGACGGCATCATACAGCGTCAGCCCCAGCGGCTTTTCGCAAAGCACGTGCAGGCCGGCTGCCGCAGCCTCGAGCGTGTCGTCGCAATGCCTGTCATTGTTCGTCGAGACGTAGACTGCGTCGAGCGCGGTTTCGGCAAGAAGGGATTTGAGGCTTGTCGCGGATACCGGTATCCCGAGATCGTCGGCGAACGCACGGCCGCGCTGCGCACTTCTGCTGACAACGGCCACCAATTCCGCATCCGGCACGGACTGGATCGCCTTGGCGACCCAGGAGCGGGCGATCTGGCTTGCTCCCACGATCGCCCAGCGGACCTTGCCCGCATCTCGAGGCGCGCGGCTCGCGGCTGGCACCGCTTTGTGTGTCTCAGTCATGAAGTTCCCTCGAAATCGCCGGGCCAACCGAAAAATCACTGAAAGTGACTTCGAAACCTTCCCGTTGCGGCGAGCAGCACATCATGCCGACATCGATCGTTTTCGAAGGCGGGAAATAGGCAAGCCGCACCGGCTTCCAGTGGCCGTCGGACGCATCGAGATATTGAACGCGGATCGCTTCGGCGTGGCGGGTCAAGCGGATCCTGACGCCGTCCGGGCCGGCCGGAATACTGACCAGCGACCAATCGGACGCGTCGTTGGTGACGACGACGGAGAAGTACATCAGCCCGTCGGTGTACTCGATGCCGGCCTTAACCCAGTGCGTCTCGCTCAACCGGGCCATCAATCCGGCCTGGTCGTAGAGTATCTTGTAGTCGCCCTTGACCGTGACCTCGGCGCTGAAGTCGCCTTCGACCTGGCGATAGAGGAAATGACCGCTGTCGCGCCAGAAATCGTAGAATGTCTCGCGCCAGAAATCGGTCTCCTTGCCGGTGCGCACATTTAAAGTGTTGCCTGAAAACGCGAGGTGTGGTGGCGGGTTGAGCCAGGTCAGGTCGGTATTCTTTGACTTCGTCATCGGTTTGCTTGCCTGTCCGGTTCGTGTTGCGTGATGGGTCTTGCGCAGTTTGAGTAGCCGGCGAAGTTTCTGCGGTTACGTGAACCAGGTGTCCGACAGGCGATAGCCCTCGGGGAAGGGATCCTCCGGATCAACCCCGTAGTGGCTCACTCCGGTCAGCCAGGCGCGCCCGGATATCTCCGTCACCACCGCGGGCACATTGCCCGCCGTGGCCGTTCCAACGATGCCGCAATCGAAGACGGTGTCGAGTATCGAGGTATGCCGGAATTTCTCGCCCACAGCGAGATCGCCGCGTCCGTGCAGTAATGCCATGCGCGCGGAGGTTCCCGTACCGCAGGGACAACGGTCGAGCCGGCCGGGAGAAACGACAACAGCATTCTTCGAGGTCTTCACGCCATCGACGACCCGCAGCGGACCGGCGAACTCGGTCTGGTTGATGGTGTTGATCGACGGGTTCTCCGGATGGATCGAGGGAAGCTGTTCGGCGGCCGCGGCCTTGATGCGCTCGCCGAGTTCGATCAGGTCGCGCGCCTCGTCGCGGGCCAGCGTCACACCGACATCCTCGGCATCGACGATGCAGTAGATCATGCCGCCATAGGCGACATCGACCCGCAGCGATCCGATCCCTGGCACGTCGACCATCCGGTCGCGATGCATGACGAACGACGGGACGTTGCGGAACGTGATGCGGCGGCATTTGCCACCGCTGCAGTCCGCCGTCACCTCGACCAGGCCGGCCGGCGTATCCACCCTGACGACGGTCTCAGCGCCGCGCATCGGGATCATGCCCGCCTCGAGGGCGACCGTGACCGTACAGATCAGGTTCGAGCCCGACATCGGCACGAAATAATCCGACTCCATGACGATCATGCCGATATCGGCATCAGCGCGTATCGGCGGCGTGATCAGGTTGACGGCTGCATTGACGCTGCCGCGCGGGTCGAACAGCAGCATGTTGCGGAGCCATGCGCTATCGCGTTCCAGGGCCTCCATGCGCTCGAACATCGTGGCACCGGGCGGCGGCAGGACGCCGCCGGTGATCACCCGGCCCACCTCGCCTTCGGCATGGGCCCCGACGACCGTGATGACGCGATCCAGGTTCATTGGCTTGAATCCTCAGGTCCAGGTTTGTCGACGATCATCACGCGCCCGGCATGCTTCTGTTTGCAAGTGATCTGCGTTTTGCATCCAATATATTGGATTATTGCGGCGGCGATTTTTTGTCAATGCGTTCATCGAAAAGAGTTGGCGTCTGGCATTCAGACCGGCGCCGTGCAAGTAGTGATGCCGGCTGGACCCGTCCGGTTAGACCATCAGGTGATGATCGACTATCCGGTCGCAGTCGCCGCATTCATGGCCGCACGCTCGTTCGAAGGCGGCCAGAGCGTCTTTCAAATTCGGAAAGCGAAAATTGCTTCACAAAACCGTTTCAGTTCGGCGTTCGGTAAAGCTCTGATGCGGCCTCTCTCAGCGCGCGCCGACTCTCCGGCCTGAAATACATCATGTGGCCGCCTTCCAGCAGGTCGACGCGGATGGGCTTTGCGCCAGGAAGCGAAGGAACCTGGCCGACAAGGTAGCGTGACACCAAATACGGTGTCACCAGGTCGGTGTAGCCGTTGACGATCAAAACGCCGAGGTCGGGGTTCAACGCGCGCGCCTGCTGAAGGTCATCCATCACGCCGACATAGCCCTGGCGCGTCGGGCTCGTCCCGTAATCCCAATTGCCACTGATTTCACGGTTGAGAAGCCGGTAACTTAGATCGGTGCGGAATTTCAATTCCTCACTGATATAGCCGACAAAGGCCGAAGTGAGCACCGGCACGCTTCGATCGAGCACTGGATCAGGGCCGCTATACCTCAGGCTTTCCGGGGCGATGTCCGCCGTTTCGATCGTGCCGTCATAGGCGCTGAGAACATTGCCCCTTGCCCGGGCAAACTCCCTGGCGAAGAGTGCGGTGGGAATGCGTGCAAAGTTTCGTTTGACGAGTTCAAGCGGCAAGCCGGTGATTTCGGCCACGCGCGGGCTCGCCAGGCGCCCACCCTCTTCGAGCCCGCCGGCAAGCGCAACGAGATAGTCGCCAAGCGCATAGCGTTCGACATCGGCCAACCGCTCCTGCAACTCGGAACCGGTGACGCCTTCACTGCGCAGGCGCACCGCCGCCAGCGACGGGAGCTCGAGCGCCCAGTGGAGCGGCTGGAACTCGTCGGGCCGCACGAGGGTGAATTCAAGCGCCGGCGAGATGAGCACGATACCGCTCGGACTGATGCCGATATCTTCCTGAAGCGTCTTGGCAAGCAGCGCCGCTCGAAACCCGCCATAGCTTTCGCCAGCAAGAAATACCGGCGACGCGGTGCGGCCCGCCTGTGCCAGATAGAGCCTGATGAAGGCGCCCATCGAGGCGGCGTCCTGGCTGACGCCCCAGAAGCTGCGTGCCTCGGTGCCGGGTGCCTCGCGGCTGTAACCCGTTCCGACCGGGTCGACAAAGACCAGGTCGGTCATGTCGAGCCATGTGTTCGGGTTGTCCAAAAGCTTCTGCGGCGATGGGAGAAAGCTTCCATTCGCCGCCGTCGCCATTACGCGTGGGCCGAGCGCGCCGAGATGCAGATAGGCGGAAGCCGCGCCCGGACCACCGTTGAATACGAAAGTGATCGGGCGCTGGGGATCAGGCTCCCGGCTTGGCTCGGGACGCAGCGTATAGGCGACATGAAAAATTTCCGCGGTGACGTCGCCCTTGCCGGATAGCAACGACAGAGTGCCGGCCTTTGCCTGATAGTTCAGCGTACGTCCCGCGATCACGATCGAATGATCGGAGATCTGCGGCGGTGGAAGCAGCGACAGAACGCCACCCGAAGGCGACGGCCGCGCGGTCACTTCCGCATGGCCGGCTGGAACACCGCCAACCAGCAGCAGCAAAGCAAGGGTGATTTCTGGCAGCTTGGTACGCATGACGACTCCGGAGCGGAAACGACTGGAAACTACCACGCCGATGGCTCAGCCGAAATCACAGGACCGTGCGCGCCTTGGGAGGACCGATGGCTTTATCGCACGATCTTCACGCACATCGGCGTGCCGACATCGATCGATCGTCCGGTGTCGGCCAGCCGCCCCGTGGCCGCGTCTCGCGCGAAAATATTGATGCGGTCGGCGTTCTGGTTGGCCGAGAAGAGGTGGTGGCCCGAGGGTGTCAGTGCCAGATTGCGCGGCGTGGCGCCGCCGCAAGGCGTGTAATCGACCAGCGCAAGCGCGCCTGTTTGCTGGTCGACCGAAAACACCGCAATGCTGTCGTGGCCGCGGTTGGATCCGTAGAGAAAGCGGCCGTCGGGCGACATCTGGATGTCGGCGCAATGATTGCTGTCGCGCGCCGCGGCCGGCACAGCCGGCTTCGTGTCGATGACCGAGAGCCTTCCTGGCACATCGTCGAGCGCGAGCGATACGACCGTTGAATCCAGTTCGTTCATGACGAACACGAAGCGGCCGCCAGGATGCAGCGCCACATGGCGTGGGCCGGCGCCTGAGGCAAGCACCGACTCCGCCAGTCTGGTCAGGCTGCCATCAGGCCCAATGCGATACGAGACAAGCCGATCGATGCCGAGATCAGCGACGATCGCCACGCCGCCGGCAATCGTCTCGGTGACGCTGTGAGCATGGGGGCGTTCCTGACGGGCTGTGTCAGGACCAGTTCCGGCATGGGCGACGCTCGACAACGGCGCGGTCAGGCCGCCATCCTCGCGCAATCCGTAGACAACGACCGAGCGATCGGGACCGCCTTCGCCCATGCCGTAATTGGCGACCAGCAGCTTCGTGCCGTCGCGCGTGATGGTATTGTGCGCGGTGATGCTGCCAAAGCTCGGCTGCTTGTTGATGTAGGACAGCGCGGCGGTTTGCCGATCGAAGCGGTAGGCCGAGACCACGCCTTCGCGCCAGGCGAACACTTCGGAGTTGGCGTAGATGTGGGAGCCGTCCGGCGTAACCGACAGAAAGGTCGGATTGTCGACGTCACCTGTTTCGGCCAGTTTCCGCGTCTCCAGCGTCTCCTCGTCGAAACTGTAAACGCTGAGCCCGACGCCGCGCGCGCCCTGAAAATACGGCGCCTCGCGGTTGAGGCTGCCAACGAAGACCAGACAGGCATTCTGCATCAAATCCTCCCTTGTTCCGCGGGCGTTGCCCGCCGCGGATCCGAGCAAAATTTCGCCTGTTCACGCTTGCAACACAATCCCATATGTGAAAATAGTATTCACAAAAGAAGATTGACGGGAGGGTCGATCATGCAATTCGCTGGTCCGCGGCGCGCCCGGACGGATGATCCATGCTTCCAACGGATACCGTCATGACCGGTTTCGCGCCGACCGTCGGCGTGGCGTCGACACATCCCGCCAACATGCCGAAGGACCACGCCGATCTCCCGGTCTGGAACGCAGAGAACTGGTTCTACGAGGACTGGCCGGTCGGCCAGAAAATCCGTTCGCTGCGCAGGACCATGGCCGAGGGCGATAGCCACCTTTTCAACGCGCTGGTGCTCGATATCCACCCTTACGTGCAGGACCAGATGTTCGCCGAAACGGAAGGCATATTCGGCAAGCGCCTGGTCGCCGGCGCCTTCGTGTTCTCGGCCGGGCTCGGCCTCGTCGCCACCAATTGCGTCAACGCCTTCTCCTATGGCTACGACAAACTGCGCTTCATCAAGCCGGTGTTCATCGGCGACACTATCTATTCGATCCGCTCCAACCTCGACAAGAAACCCAAATACAAGGAGATGGGTCTGATCCGCGCCAGCTATGAAGTCTTCAAGGGTGAAGGAGAGCTCGTGCTTTATTGCGAGCACCTGCAGACGGTGAAATACCGCAATCCGGCCGATTTCGCCGGCAAGACGGAGAAATAGGCAATGGCTGCCACTACCGAATTGCCGCTGACCGGGCTCGTCGTCGTCGACATGAGCCAGTTCCTGTCCGGGCCTTACTGCTCGCTGCGGCTGCTCGACCTCGGTGCCCGCGTCATCAAGATCGAGCGGCCGGATGGCGGTGATTTGTCGCGCCGGCTTTATCTCAGCGACACCGAGATTGGCGGCGATTCCACCATCTTCCATGCCATCAACCGGGCCAAGGAAAGTCTCGCCATCGACCTCAAGGACGAGGCCGACCTTGCGGCGCTGCGCGGCCTGCTGGCCAAGGCCGACGTGCTGATCCAGAATTTTCGACCCGGCGTGATCGAGCGCCTGGGCCTAGATTACGAGGCGGTGCGCAAGATCAATCCGCGTCTGGTCTACGCCTCGATCAGCGGCTATGGCGAGGAAGGCCCCTGGGTCAAGCGGCCTGGGCAGGATCTGCTGGCGCAAGCCCGTTCCGGCGTGATGTGGCTGAACGGCGACGAGGACCAGGGACCGGTGCCCTTCGGCCTGGCGATCGCCGACATGCTGGCGGGCTCCGCCGCCGCGCAAGGCATCCTTGCCGCGCTGGTGCGGCGCGGCGTGACCGGCACCGGCAGCCATGTCGAGACCAGCCTGCTCGAAGCGCTGGTGGACTTCCAGTTCGAGGTGCTGACCACGCATCTCAATGACGGCCGCCGCCTGCCGCGGCGATCGGCCTTCCGCAGCGCCCATGCCTATCTGTCAGCGCCCTACGGCGTCTATCCGGCCCAGGACGGCTATCTGGCGATCGCCATGACGCCGATCCCGAAGCTCGCCGATCTTCTGGGGCTCGCAGAGCTAGCGCCCTACCGCGACCAGCCGTCGACATGGTTCACCGCCCGCGACGAGATCAAGGCGATCATCGCTCAGTGTATCGCGACCAAGACGGTCGACGAATGGCTCGCCATCCTCGAGCCTGCCGACATCTGGTGCGCCAAGGTGCTGACCTGGCCGGAGATGATGGCCAGCGAGGGCTTCCAGGTCCTCGACATGCTGCAGACGGTGACGCGCGAGGATGATGTCTCGATCCTCACCACGCGCTCGCCGCTCCGGGTCGATGGCGTCCGCGCCAAGGTCGAGCGGGCCGCGCCACGCATCGGCGAGCACAGCGCAAAGATCCGCAAGGAGTTCGGGCTGTGAGCGACGTGAGGCTCAAAGGCATGACCTGGAGCCATCCGCGCGGCTACGATCCGATGGTCGCGTGTTCGGCGCTGTGGAAGGAACGGACCGGCGTTATCATCGAATGGGATAAGCGCTCGCTGCAGGATTTCGAATCCTTCCCGGTCGAGGAACTTGCCCGCGCCTACGATCTGATCGTCATCGATCATCCGCATGTCGGCCAGATCACCGCCGAGAATTGCCTGGCGCCGCTCGATGTCGCGGGCCGCGAAGCGGAACGCGCGGCGCTGGCGGCAGGCAGCGTCGGCCGATCCTATCCGAGCTACAACTGGCAAGGCCGGCAGTGGGCGTTTCCGATCGATACGGCGAGCCAGGTACAGGCGTGGCGGCCCGACGTGCTTTCCGCTCAGCCAGCGAGTTGGAGCGAAATGCTAGATCTGGCGCGGCAAGGCCGTGTGCTGTTGCCGCTGAGGCCGCCGCATTCGCTGATGGTGTTCTATACGCTTTCCGGCAATCTCGGCCGGCCCCCCGCCGAAGAACCTGGCGGCCACGTAAACCCTGAGATGGGCCGCCGCGTGTTCGAGATGATGCGCGAGATCGCGGCTCTCGTCGATCCCGCCTGCCTTGGCATGGACCCTATCGACGCCCTGGAGGAAATGGCCAGGTCCGGCTCGCGGATCGCCTGTGCGCCGCTGATCTATGGCTACGTCTCCTATGCCATTGCCGGATTCCGGACCAACCGCCTGGCCTTCGCCGACATTCCGGCCGTCGGCAATGCCGGCCCGGTCGGCTCGGCGCTCGGCGGAACCGGCATTGCCGTGTCGGCCTTTTCGAAGGCGAAGCAGGCGGCCGTCGACTTTGCCTACTGGATCGCCAGCGGCGAGGTGCAGCGCGGCCCCTATGCTTCTGCCGGCGGCCAGCCCGGCCATGCCGCGGCGTGGGACGACACGGCCGTCAATACAGCCGCCGGCAATTTCTACATGGACACACGCGCCACACTCGAAGGCGCCTGGGTCAGGCCACGGCACGATGGCTACATGGCCTTCCAGCAGGCTGCGTCCGATCGCATCAATCTCGGCCTGGTCGAAAAGCACGATGCCGGCCCCGTCGTCGCCGATCTCAATCGCCTGTTTCTGGAGAATTTCCCGTTGCGGGTGTCCGGCGCTGCCGGTGGAGGAGCCTGAAACAACTTAAATGGAGGAGAACATGAACAGCCTGATCCGCGGCCTTATGGCTGCGACCGCACTTGCATCGATCACGACAATTGCCTGCGCCCAGGACGTTTCGGGCGTAATCGCTGGACTGCCTGGCGAACTGAAGGCGCAATATGACGGCGCGCCGCAGACGATCCTGCCATCGGCGTGGGACAATTTCACGCCGCCGGCGAAGCCGTGGAAATGGTGCCACTCGGAATCCTACCAGGGCAATCCGTGGCGGGTCACCGTCACCAAGGAGTTGAAGCGGCTTGTCGACGGTCTGATCGCCGACGGGACGGTGGCGAGCTTCGAAGTGTCGGACTCCAACAATGATGCCAGCCAGCAGATCAACCAGATCCGCGCCTTCGTCGACAAGAAATGCTCGATCATAACTTCGATCCCCGGCTCGGCGACTGCACTGGACGACGCCATCGATGCCGCCGCCAAGGCCGGCATCCCCTTCATCACCGCGGCTGGGTCGGTGACCAGCCCGAATGCCATCAACGTCGATTCCAACTATGCCCGGTGGGGCTACGACATGATGACGGCGATCGGCAAAGCACTGCCGGACGGCGGCAGCGTGCTTCTGGTCGAAGGCATCGCCGGCCATCCGATCGTGGTGCAGGAGCGACAGGGCGCCGACAAGGCGCTGGCCGAGAACCCTAAGCTTAAGGTCTCGCGCAGCGTCAACGGCAACTGGACGGCCAACGTCACCAAGACGACGGTATTGCAGGCGATCGCCACCAATCCGGCGCCGATCGATGCGGTGTGGACGACGGGCAGCGAAAGCCGCGTCGTCGCCGAGGCCTTTGCCGAAGCCGGCCGCCCTGCCCCGCTCATCACCGGCTCGATCACCGGCGATGCGCTCGGCTACTGGAAAGCCAATCCGGACAAATATCGCTTCGAAGGCCATGCGGTTCTGCCGCACTGGACCGCCGAGACATTGTTCCGCATCGGATCGCGTATGCTCGACGGACAGAAGCCGAAGCTCAACACGCTGCTGATCCCGATTCCGCCGGTCCACAATGCCGACCTTGGCACCTGGTACAAGGACTGCATGACGGCGGACGCCGTCTCGATCTTCCCGGTTCCGCCGAAGGATCCGATGCCGGAAGAATGGCTCGACGCCTATTTCGCCAATCCCGCGCCGACCAAGGGCTGGGATTATTCGAAGGTACCGGACGCCTGCGCCAAGTAAGCTCATGAAGGCCGGCTCCGCTCAGGCAGAGCCGGCTTTTCCCTATCAGGAATCCCTCATGCTGGAAGTCCAGGGTGTCTCGAAACGCTATGGCGAAACGGTCGCTCTCGCGAATGCCTCCATCGCGTTCCGTGCCGGCACGATCCACACCATCCTGGGCGAGAACGGTTCGGGCAAGAGCACCCTGGTCAAGCTGCTGTCGGGAATTGTCCAGCCGGACAGCGGCACGATCCTGCTCGACGGAGCGCCCTTTGCCGGCTTCGAGCCGGCGGCGTTCCAGGCCGCCGGTTTCGCCACCGTGTTCCAGGAAGTGCTGATCGCGCCCGACCGTTCGGTGACGGATAACATCCTGCTCGGCCTCGACGGCTTGCTGACGCGCACCGTGCCACGCGCCGAGCGGCGGCAGCGCGCGCAAGCGGTGCTGAAACGGTTCGCGGTGACCGAGATTCCGCTCGATCAGTTGGCCGGGCAATTGCCGCTAGCGGTTCAGCAGCTTGTGGTGCTTGCCCGCGCCGTGGTCCGCAATCCGCGCATTCTCATTCTTGACGAGGTGACGGCCGCGCTTGACTTCGCCGACCGCGAGGCGGTTTTCGCCATGATGCGCAAGCTTGCCTCGGAAGGCTGCCTGATCCTGTTCATCACCCATCGCATGGACGAGGTGATGGCGCTTTCCGACCGGATTTCCGTGCTGCGCGGCGGCAGCGTGGTGACGACCGAGGAACGCGGCACGTCCACCGCATCCGAGCTTCTCAAGGCGATGGCACCACGCACGGCGGCGGAGTTGGCTCATGGCTGAGCGCGCCAGCCTTTCGGTGCGCGGCCTGGTGATCGCGCCGGGCGCAAGCCCCGTGACATTGACGATTGCGCCGGGCGAGATCGTGGGTCTTGCCGGTCTCGACGGCCATGGGCAGGAGAGATTCCTGAAAGTGCTGGCCGGGCTGGAACGGCCGGCCGGTGGCGATGTGACCATCGACGCCCGCGCGATCACCAGCTTCCGCAAGGCGGTCGGCAGCGGCATCGCCTATCTGCCGCGCGACCGGCGCGCCACCGGCATCTTCCCGACCCAGTCGGTGCTCGATAATTTTGCCGTCTCGACATTGTCGCGCGACATGCATTTCGGTCTGCTCAACTTCGCCGCACGGCGGCGGCGCTACGAGGCCTACCGCGAAAAACTCTCCATCGTCGCGCCGCAGCCCGAGGCTCCGATCACCACGCTGTCCGGCGGCAACCAGCAGAAGGTGCTGCTGGCCAGGGCACTGGCGCTGGAGCCGGCGATCCTGCTCCTCAACGATCCGACGCGCGGTGTCGACGTGGCGACGCGCCATGTCCTCTACGATGTCTTCCGGGGACTGGCGGCGGACGGCATGGCTCTGGTCATCCTGTCGAGCGAGATCGAGGAGATCCTCCTGCTTTGCCATCGCGTGCTGGTTTTCCGCGAACAGCAGGTGGCGGCCGAAATCACCGGCGACGAGATGAAAAGCGATACGGTGATCGCCGCTATGTTCGGACGCGCGGCATGAGCGGGTTTCGGCGCATGGCAGAGCGGTGGCGCGGCGCGGGTTTTGCGACGGTGCTGCTGGTCATCCTGATCGCGGTCAATCTGCTGCTCAACCCGACACGCTTCCATCCTGCCGCCTGGGGCGCGCTGATCGGGCTCGCCGCGCCATTGATCGGCGCAGCACTTGCCTCGGCTCCAGTGATCCTGGCCGGGCGCGGCGGCATCGACATTTCCGTCGGGCCGCTGATGGGCTTCGTCAATGCGATCGTCATCCAGCTGCTGTTTCTCAAGCTCGGCATGTCTTCGCCGCTGGTCATCGTGCCGGCAGCGCTTTTGATTGGCGCGATCATCGGTGCCGCCAACGGCTTTCTGGCGACCGTCGTTCGCATCCAGTCGATCGTCGCGACGCTCGGCACCTATCTGATCCTCACCGGCATGACGCTGACTATCCTGCCGGCGCCGATCGGCCCGGCGCCGGCCTGGCTGAAGGCTATGGCCGGGCCCTGGTCGGCACTGCCGCTGGCGCTGATCTTCCTGTTCTGGTGGCTGGTGCGGCGGACGCCTTACTACGACCAGCTGATGGCGGTGGGTAGCGATGACCGGGCCGCTTACACGGCCGGCGTTCCGGTAACCAAAGTCCGTTTCATCGCCTATGTCATAACAGGCATACTCGCCGCCTGCGCGGGCCTGATGCTGACGGCGCTGATCGGTTCGGCCGATCCCAACATCGGACCGACCTACACGCTGATCGCGATCGCGGCGGTGGCGCTCGGCGGCGTCAGCCTTGCCGGCGGGCGCGGCGGTCTTCTAGGCGCCGCGATCGGCGCCGTCGACATCTTCCTGCTGCAGAGCGTGCTGACCGCCTTCAACGTCTCCACCTATGTGCTGCAGATCGCCTATGGGGTCATTCTGGTCGTGGCCGTCATCATGACGGCGCTGCAGGAACGGCTCTCAGGACGGAAAGGCTGAGAAGCATGAGCCAGACCTGGTTTCAGTCCACCAATGCCCGCGTTGCCGGCGCCTTTGCGGTCGCTGCCGCCTTGCAGATTGTCGGCACGCTGCTCATCCCGGGGTATTCCGCGCCGTTTGCCATACGAGCGCTGCTGGTCATCGCTTCGCTGCTCGCGGTGGCATCGATCGGCCAGACGCTCGTCGTCATTCTCGGCGGTATCGACCTGTCGATTCCCTTCATCATCGGTTTTGCCAATGTCGTTGCGGCACAGCTCTACGGCGCCGGCTGGAATTTTGCTTTTGTCTGCCTGATCGTCGGCGCGCTCGCCATGCTGATCGGGGCGCTGAACGGCCTGATCTCGCGCGGGCTCGACATCCACCCGCTGATCGTCACGCTCGGCGTCGGCATGATCGTGCAAGGCGCCGTCCTGCTATGGACCGGCGGCTTTCCGTCCGGATCGGCGCCGCTAGCGGTTTCCGCCTTCGTCTCGATCGGCGGTTCGGTCGGACCGCTGCCGGTGCCGGCGCTGGTGCCATGCGTGGTGGTGCTGACCTTGCTGGTGGCGCTGGTGCTGGCACGCACGCCCTATGGCCGCCGCCTCTATGCGCTCGGCAGCAATCCCGGGGCTGCCCCGCTGGCGCTGATCGATCCGGTCCGCATGTGGATGGTGACCTATGCCGCAAGCGCCTTCTTCGCCGCTGCCGCCGGTGTGCTGCTGCTCGGCTTCACCGGTTCGGCCTATGGCGATGTCGGCCAGCCCTATCTGTTCCAGACGATCGCGGCGGTCGTGGTCGGCGGCGCCGCCCTTGTCGGGGGCCGCGGCAATTACTTCGGCACCATCGCCGGCGTGCTGGTGCTGACGGAGATCAACACGCTGCTGATCGGCCTCGGCTTCCGGCCCTCAACCGTGCAGGCTGCACTTGGTCTGGTCATCGTTCTGTTGGTCTCACTCTACGGCCGTGAGCGGCACGTCTCGGCGACAATCTGAGGCGGGCTACAAACGCCACAGCCGTTTGGCATTGGCCGACAGAAGCTTCGTCCGTTCAGCAGCACTTGCACCGCCAAGCAGCGCATGCGTCGCCGCCACCCAGGTCGTAAGTCCGCCGCCAAGCGTGCAGACCGGCCAGTCGCTGCCCCAGACGACGCGGTCCCAGCCGAAGCACTTGATGGTGTGCTCGACATACGGGCGCAAGGTATCGACGGTCCAGGAGCCGGCATCCGCATAAGCGACCACGCCGGAGATCTTGCCGACGACGTTCGGGCGTCGCGCGATCTCCGCAACATGCTCGCGCCATGGGTGCTCACCGCCGTCTTTGATGTCGGGCACGCCGCAATGGTCGAGCACGAACTGCACGTCCGGCGCGAGATCGGCGAGTGCGATCGCCTTGGGGATTTGGTGCGGCAGAACGACGAGATCGAAGGTCAGGCCGGTGCCGGCAAGCCGCTTGATATTTTCGCGAAACAGCGCGCCTCCCGAAAGCTCGTCCGGCATGACGTGCAGCACACGCCGGAAACCCTTGACGAAGGGATCGGCGCGCTGCGCCTCCAGGTAGGCGGCAAAGCCCGGTTCTTCCGGTCGGCAGGAGGCGATTGCCCCGCGCAACAGACTACCCCTCTGTTGTGACAGCGCCTTCACGTGGCCGGTTTCGGCCTCGATGTCGGCTGGATCGACATCGACCTCCATGTGCAACGCGCCCTCTATGCCGGCGCGGCGAGCCTGGACTGCATATTCGTCGTGGGAAAAATGGCGATTGAGCGCCGGCACACCGGAGAGCCAGGGATAGCGCAGCGCCGACTGGTCGATCAGGTGCAGATGGGTATCGAAGATCATGACGGCGCACTCCTCCTCTGGCGTTCCAGGATCATCTCACGGAGAAATTCTTCATTCAAATAAGAATTCACTTCGAGTTGACGGCCGATCCCGCCAGTTGCGAGAGCTTTTCGCTCGCCGCCCGCAGCAATTCGATTGTCCGGGTAATGTCGGGCGCCTTGGGGGCATTGACCAGCGTTATATAGGGGATCGACAGCGCCGCGATTGCCCTGCCGTCAGAGCCAAGAACGGGTGCCGTCAGATTGAACACGCCGGCGGTCTGCAGCGACGCCATCATCTCATAGCCGCGCTCGCGGACCTGGTCGAGCCGGGCAAAGAACTCCGGCGACTGAGGCGGCCTGTCGGTGCTGCGCAGATATTCGGAGATCATCATCTGCCGCTCTTCCGGCGAGCGGAAGGCCAGCAGCACATGTCCGGAGCCGGTGTCGAACAGGCTGATATGCGAGCCGACGCGGATCGAGATGCCCCAGTAATCAGGGGCTTCCTGCTGCGCGATCACCACCGCAGAACCACGATCGAAGACGACGAGTTGGTTTGCCTGCTGCGAAGTTTCGGCAAGCTCGCGCATCAGCGGTGTCGCGTAGGAAACCAGCCGTCGCACCGGCGCGTGCAACTGCGCCAGGCCAAACAGCTTGAGCGTCAGCGAATAACGATCGCCGTCGGGCCGCGTGACGTAGCCCCGTCGCACCAGCCGGTCCAGCATGCGGTAGAACTCGTTGGGGCTGCGGTCGAGCTTCTTGGCGATTTCCGCTTGCGTCAAGCCACCGTCGACGCCGGCCAGAAGCTCGAGAATGTCGAGCCCCTTGTCCAGCGCCGGGGCACGATATCGGTCATCGTCCTCGTCCTCCGCCATAATCGCTCCCCAGTGAATTTCGGCTTTCATATACGCACAACGGCCAGCATCCGGAAAGAACTTTCACTTGACGACTGCATAAATGTTTTGTTTGTATATGAATGAAGCGCTGCGGATCGGATCGATACGAGTTCGCCGACGCAGGCCTTTGGGAGGAACCAAATGACCAGATTGTTTTACGGCCTGTCGGCCGGCGTGGCGCTGCTTGCGCTTGGTGCGGGCACTGCTTTTGCTGCCGAACTGCCCGGCAAGTTCGACGGCGTCACCATCGACGCCAAGCTGATCGGCGGCCAGCAATATGAAGGGCTCTACGCGCGCATCGGGGAATGGGAAAAGCTGACCGGCGCCAAGGTCAACGTGATCTCGAAGAAGAACCACTTCGAGCTCGACAAGGAAATCAAGTCGGACATCGCGTCCGGCAGCATCAACTGGTGCGTCGGCTCGAACCATTCGTCCTTCGCGCCGCAATATCCTGATATCTACACCGATCTCAACGCGCTGCTGCCCAAGGAGGAAGTCGGCGCCTTCGTGCCGTCGACGATCAAGGCATCGACGCTCGACGGAAAGCTGGTGATGCTGCCGCGCGCGCAGTTCGACGTCTCGGCGCTCTACTACCAGAAGAGCCTTTACCAGGACGAAGCCAAGAAGACCGCCTACAAGGCCAAGTACGGTACCGAACTGGTGCCGCCCGACACCTGGGACGAGGTTGCCCAGCAGGCGGAATTCTTCGCCAGCCCGCCGGATTTCTACGGCACACAGTTCGCCGGCAAGGAAGAGGCGATCAACGGCCGCTTCTACGAGATGCTCATCGCCGATGGCGGCGAGTATCTCGACAAGGACGGCAAGCCCGCCTTCAACTCGGAGGCCGGGGTGCAGGCGCTCGACTGGTTCGTCAATCTCTACAAGGCCAAGGCGGTGCCGGCCGGCACCACCAACTATCTCTGGGACGATCTCGGCCAGGGCTTTGCCTCGGGCACCGTCGCCATCAATCTCGACTGGCCGGGCTGGGCAGGGTTCTTCAACGATCCGAAATCATCGAAGGTCGCCGGCAATGTCGGGGTGAAGGTGGCGCCGAAGGGTTCGGCCGGCATTCGCACCGGCTGGTCGGGGCATCACGGGTTTTCAGTCACCGAAAACTGTGCCAGCAAGGAAGCGGCGGCATCTTTGGTATGGTTCCTGACCAACGAGGACAGCCAGAAGCTTGAAGCTGCAAGCGGGCCTCTGCCGACCCGCACGGCGGTGTGGGACTGGGACATCCAGCAAGCAGCCGGCGATCCTTACAAGACGGAAGTGCTGGCGGCTTTCCAGGAACAGGCAAAGCACGCTTTCGCCGTACCGCAGACGCCTGAATGGATCGAAATCTCCAACGCCGTCTATCCCGAATTGCAGGCGGCCATCCTCGGCGACAAGACCTCCAAGCAGGCGCTGGACGACGCTGCCGCCAAAGCCACCCAGATCCTCGAAGACGCCGGCAAGCTTTGACATCTCCCACGGGGGCGCTGCGCTTATCGAAGAGCGGCGCCCCCGAACCGTTTCTAGACCGACCATGCGCAACACGCTTTGTCTTGATCCGAGCTCGCCGATGACGGCCTTCGGTGTCCGGGCACCAACCAGAACCGGATCGACATGAAAGGCTGGAGACCCTCGCCGCCCTTGCTGCTGCTGCTTCCGGCGGTCATCGTGCTGGCGGCGGTGGTGGTCTTGCCGCTGCTGCTTTCGCTCTACTCCAGCTTCACGCCGTTCCGGCTGACCAAGCCGGAGACACTCTGGGTCTTCATCGGCGCGCGCAACTACATCAACATCCTGAGCAACGGGGATTTCTGGATCGCCTTCGCCCGCACCGTGGTGCTGCTGACGGTCGCGCTCAATCTGGAAATGCTGATCGGGCTCGGGCTGGCGCTGCTGGTGGAGAAGGCGTCGCGCGGACAACGGGTGCTGCGCACCATCATGATGTTCCCGATGATGTTTTCGCCGATCCTGGTCGGCTTCCAGTTCAAATTCATGTTCAACGACAATATCGGCCTGGTGAACAACGCCTTGCAGGCGCTCGGCCTGACCGACCGCGCCATCCCGTGGCTGATCGACGGCAATCTCGCCTTCATCGCCATCCTCACCGCCGAAATCTGGTCATCGACGTCGGTGTTCGCGATCCTGATCCTTGCCGGGTTGCTGGCGATGCCGCGCGAGCCGGTCGAGGCGGCCCGCGTCGACGGCTGCACGCCATGGCAGACATTTCGTTATGTCACCTGGCCGTTCATCATGCCGTTTGCCTTCATCGCCATGACCATCCGCTCGCTCGACGTCGCGCGCGCCTATGACATCGTCAAGATCATGACCGACGGCGGTCCCGCCGGCCGCACAGAACTCGTCTGGACGCTCGTCGCCCGCACCGCCTACAGCGACGCCAGGATGGGCATGGCCAACGCAATGGCCTATTTCTCGATCCTACTGTCGATCCTGTTCACCGTCTATTTCTACCGCAAACTTGCCGCGGCGCGCACGCAGATCGCGGCGGAGTGGTGAGGATGGACCAGAACAGCCTGCATCGCGTCCGCAACAAGGCGCTCACCATCGCTCACGGCGTGGGACTATTCCTGGCCATGCTGGTCATCTGCCTGCCCGGCATCTGGATCGTGCTGTCATCGCTGCGGCCGACCGTCGAGATCATGGCCAAGCCGCCGGTGTGGATCCCGCAGGAGCTTTCGCTCGACGCGTACGTCGCCATGTTCAGCGGCATCGGCAAGGGCGGCATACCGGTCGTCGACTATTTCCGTAATTCGCTGATCATCTCGGTGACCTCGACGGTGATCGCCATCGCCATCGGCATGGCCGGCGGCTATGCCTTCGCCCGCTATCGCTTCCGCGCCAAGTCGGCGATGTTCCTTGGCCTGATGCTGACGCGCACAGTGCCCGGCATCGCGCTGTCGCTGCCGCTGTTCTTCGTCTTTGCGCGGCTCGGCATCATAGACACGCATTTCGGGCTGATCCTGGTCTATGTCGCGCTCAACGTGCCCTTCACCATCTGGCTGATCGACGGCTTTTTCCGCCAGGTGCCGAAGGACCTCGCCGAGGCGGCGCAGATTGACGGCTGCACGCGCTGGCAGGCCTTCTGGCAGGTCGAGTTTCCGCTTGCCGGGCCTGGTATCGCCTCGGCCGGCATCTTTGCCTTCCTCACCTCGTGGAACGAGTTCGCGCTGGCCTCGCAGCTGACGCGCTCGATCAACTCCAAGACGCTGCCGGTCGGGCTGCTCGACTATACGGCCGAATTCACCATCGACTGGCGCGGCATGTGCGCACTGGCCGTGGTCATGATCATACCGGCGCTCACGCTTACCTTCATCGTCCAGAAACATCTCGTCGGCGGCCTCACCTCCGGCGCGGTGAAAGGCTGACATGGCAACCGTATCCCTGAAGAAACTCACCAAAAGCTATGGTCCGGTGGCGGTCGTGCACGGCATCGACCTCGAGGTCGCCGACCGCGAGTTCATCGCGCTGGTCGGGCCGTCCGGCTGCGGCAAGTCGACAACCCTGCGCATGATCGCCGGCCTCGAGGACATCAGCGACGGGGTCATCGAGATCGGCGGCCGCATGGTCAACGACCTGCCGCCGCGCTCGCGCAACATCTCGATGGTGTTCCAGTCCTATGCGCTCTACCCGCACATGACCGTGCGCGAAAACCTCGGCTTCTCGCTGAAGATCGCAGGCGCCGCGAAAGAGGAAATGGATCGCCGTGTCACCGAGGCATCAGGCATTCTCGGTCTCGATCAATTGCTGGACCGCCGGCCGTCACAACTGTCGGGCGGACAGCGCCAGCGCGTCGCCATGGGCCGCGCCATCGTGCGCGATCCCGACGTCTTCCTGTTCGACGAGCCGCTTTCCAATCTCGATGCCAAGCTTCGAACGCAGATGCGCACCGAGATCAAGAAGCTGCACGCTAAGGTCCAGTCGACGGTGATCTACGTCACCCATGACCAGGTCGAAGCGATGACGCTCGCCGACCGCATCGTCATCATGCGCGACGGCTTCATCGAGCAGGTCGGCACGCCAGACGAGGTCTTTCGCCGGCCGCAGACGCGCTTCGTTGCCGGCTTTATCGGCTCGCCGCCGATGAATCTGCATGAGGCAGCGATTGACGATGGACAATTGCTGTTCGCCAGCGGCGAGAGGCTGCCTCTGCCCAGCCAGTTCAAGGCCAACGTCAAAACCGGCGACAAGGTGGTGTTCGGCTTGCGGCCCGACGATATCTATCCAACAGGACACGGCATCAGTTCCGGTGAAGATGCCGATGTGCATCAGCTGGAACTGCCGGTGACCGTCACCGAGCCGCTCGGTAACGAGACGTTGGTGTTCGCCGAATTCAACGGCAGCGACTGGGTATCGCGCATGCTTAATCCAAAACCGCTGAAGGCTGGCGACCGGGTGAAAATGAGCCTGGACCTGTCGCAGGCCCATCTGTTTTCTGCCGATACCGGCAAGACATTGCGAGGTTGACGTCATGGCCAAGATCGAGAAAGTCGAACTGCGCATGGTCGACCTGATGCCGAAGGTCAAGCGCACCGATGCGATCCAGAGTTTTGTCAGCCAGGAAACGCCGATCGTCACAATCACCGACGCCGACGGTGCGGTCGGCACCGGCTACAGCTACACGATCGGCACCGGCGGCTCGTCGGTGATGCGGCTCCTGGCCGATCACCTTGCGCCGCGGCTGATCGGCCGCGACGCCGACATGATCGAGGCGATCTGGCACGAGCTCGAATTCGCCACCCACGCCACGACGATCGGCGCCATCACTGCCATAGCGCTCGCGGCCATCGATACCGCCCTGTGGGATCTCAGGGCGAAGAAGCAAAACCTGCCGCTGTGGCAGCTGGCCGGCGGCGCCAAGGACCGCTGTCCGCTCTACACGACCGAAGGCGGCTGGCTGCATATCGAGACCGAGGCGCTGGTCGAGGACGCGCTGGCCGCCAAGGCAAAGGGTTTTCACGGCTCCAAGGTCAAGATCGGCAGGTCGCACGGTTCCGAGGATCTTGCCAGGCTTAGTGCGGTGCGCCAGGCAGTCGGCGCTGCTTACGAGATCATGACCGACTGCAACCAGGGCTTTTCGGTCGACGAGGCGATTCGCCGGGCGGAGCGGTTGCGCGACCTCGACCTAGCCTGGATCGAGGAGCCGCTGCCGGCCGACGACATTGACGGCCATGTGCGGCTGTCGAATGCGACGTCGACGCCGATTGCCATCGGCGAGTCGCTCTATTCGATCCGCCATTTCCGCGAATATATGCAAAAAGGCGGCTGCTCGATCGTGCAGGTCGATGTCGGCCGCATCGGCGGCATCACGCCCTGGCTGAAGGTGGCGCATGCGGCCGAGGCGTTCGACATCCCGGTCTGCCCGCATTTCCTGATGGAATTGCATGTCAGCCTGACCTGCGCGGTTCAGAACGGCCGATATGTCGAGTATATTCCCCAGCTTGACGATCTGACCGGCAAGAAAATGCGCATCGAGAATGGGTACGCATTGGCGCCGAACGAGCCCGGCATCGGCATCGACTGGGATTGGGACGCGGTCAAAGCGAAGAGCATTGCGGAATTCACGACCGACATAACGAAATAGGGAGCCGGACATGCAGCGGATGGGAATGGTGCTCGGCCTCAAGCCGGAAAAGGTCGCCGAGTATGTGCGGCTTCACGCAGCCGTCTGGCCCGATGTGCTGGCCATGATCTCCGCCTGCAACATCAGGAACTATTCCATCTACCTCAAGGAGCCGGAGCACCTGCTGTTCAGCACTTTCGAATATCACGGCACCGACTATGCCACCGACATGGCGAAGATGGCCGCAGATCCCAAGACGCAGGAATGGTGGGCGCTGTGCATGCCTTGCCAGGAGCCGCTGCCGACCCGCAAGGACGGCGAATGGTGGGCATCGATGGACGAAGTCTTCCATCATGACTGATGGCGTTTTCGATCCTACCTCGCTCCCCCAGTCCTGGGCGAAGCCATCGAAGCCGAGGCCGATCGTGATTTTCGGCGCCGGGTCGATCATCGGCGACGCGCATTTCCCGGCCTATGAGAAAGCCGGCTTCCCGGTCGCCGGGCTTTTCGATCCCGACCACGCCAAGGCGAAAAAACTCGCGGAAAAATGGGGCGTCACGGCTTACCGGTCGGTCGAGGAAGCGGCGGTGAACAGGGACGTCGTCTTCGATCTGGCGACGCCGCCGGCTCATCATGCCGGCGTGCTCAGGGCGTTGCCTGACGGCGCCGTAGCGCTGATCCAGAAGCCGATGGGCGGCGATCTTACCGAGGCCACCGAAATCCTTGAAATCTGCCGCTCCAAAGATCTGAAGGCTGCAGTGAATTTCCAGCTCCGTTTCGCGCCGATGATGCTGGCGCTGAAGGATGCGATCGCCAAGGGCTGGCTTGGCGACGTGGTCGATTTCGACGCCTGGCTGGCGCTGGCAACGCCCTGGCAACTCTGGGAGTTCCTGCTCAAGGCGCCGCGCGTCGAGATCGCCATGCATTCGATCCATTATCTCGACCTGATCCGGCAATTGCTTGGCGATCCCCGGGGCGTTCACGCCAAGACGCTCGGTCATCCCGGCCACAAGGTTGCGCAAACCCGCACCAGCGCCATCCTCGACTATGGCGATACGGTGCGCTGCGCGCTGTCGATCAATCATGACCACAAATTTGGCCGAAAACACCAAGCCTGCGAGTTCCGCATCTGCGGCACAGAGGGCGCCGCCTACCTCAAACTCGGGCTCAATCTCGACTATCCACGCGGCGAGCCGGACATCCTCGAAATCTATCCCAAGGGCGGCTCCGACTGGGTTGCTGTGCCACTCATCGGCGAGTGGTTTCCCGACGCCTTTGTCGGCCGCATGGCCAATGTCCAGCGCTACGCTTGCGGGGAAGACGCCGAACTGGTCAGTTCCGTGGAGGACGGCTGGAACACGATGGCGCTGGTCGAGGCCGCTTACCGATCGAGCGCGGCGCCGGCAACACCGATCGCGGCGAGGCCCTGACATGGAGCAGACGCTTTACTTTGAAGACTACCAGATCGGCTCGTCGCGCATGACCAGCGGGCGCACCATCACCGAGACCGACTTCGTCGTGCATGCCGGCCATACCGGCGATTTCTTTCCCCATCATATGGACGCCGAGTTCATGAAGACGACGCCTTTCGGCCAGCGCATCGCCCATGGCACGCTGGTCTTTTCGGTCGGCGTTGGACTGACGGCAAGCGTCATCAACCCGGTCGCCTTCTCCTATGGCTATGACAGGTTGCGCTTCATCAAGCCGGTGTTCATCGGCGATACGATCAAGACCCGCACCACCATCTCGGCTAGGGAAGACGACCCGAAGCGGCCGGATTGCGGCCGTGTTATCGAGCGCTGCGAGGTGATCAACCAGCATGGTGACGTGGTCCTGGCGGCCGATCACATCTACATCGTCGAGCGCCGCGATAAGCCGAACAGCGCTTCGAACTCAGGTTGACAAAAAGCGAGGCAAGGGACGACGCCGAGACCTGGAAACAAAAAACCCGCCTCGTGGGCGGGTGGTTGGCGCAAATCAGCACTATGCATAAATTCCTAGCATAACTGCCGTCACCTGTCAAGTGAAAACCACCCACGATTGTAGGGCAAGCGCATCAGTTTGCGCTGCCCGATTTGCAGGACTTGGTTCCCAAGTCCGCGGAGGCAGACAGCTTCGCCGCTGGCGCCGACTTCGACAATTGGTCACACCCGGTTGACCGGATAGACCGGCTTGCCGCCGCGCAGGACCGATGCGACATCGGCAAACACCTTGTTGCGAACCTCGGCGTAGGACTGGGTCGAGTAGTGCGCCGCGTGTGGACTGACCAGGACGGCGTCCAGCGCCAGCAGCGGGTTGTCGGGCGAAGGCGGCTCCTGCTCGAATGTGTCGATGCCGGCGCCGGCCAAATGGCGGCGCCGAATCAAATCCGCCAGCGCGACTTCGTCGACGAGGCCGCCACGGGACACGTTGATGAGTATCGCCCCTTCCTTCATACGCGACAGGGCTTCGGCCGATAGGATGTTTCTGGTTTCCGGTGTTGCGGGAACATGCAGTGAGACGATGTCGGCCCTGGCAAGCAGCTCGTCGAAACCAACCGGCTCAGCACCACCGGCCGTTATGCGCTCTGCCGGCATGTATGGGTCGTAGGCGATGATATGATAGCCGAAGACCCGCGCCCGCTCGGCGGTCAGGCGTCCGATCTGGCCGAAGCCGATCAGGCCGAGAACCTGCCTGTCCGGCCGCGTGATGCCGGCGCCGTCGGCCATTGCAGCCCAGCGGCCGGCGCGGACGGCGCTGTCGAACTGCTTCAGCCTGCGTGTCAAGGCCAGGATCAGCGCCATCGCATGCGTGCTGACCTCCATCAGGTTCGCGTCCGGCACATAGGTGACCTGAACACCGGCACGACTGGCGGCTTCGACGTCGATCGAGTCTAGGCCTACGCCGAACCGCCCGATGACTTTGAGGTTCTTCAGTTCGGCCAGCACGCGAGCCGTGATCGGCTCCCGCAATATCATCAATGCATCGGCCTCGCGGCACTGTTCGATCAGGGCGTCCTCTGTGAGAAGCGTCTTTTCGATAAACTCGGCGTTCAAGCCGTCGAGGTAGCGCAGTTGCTCTGCCTCGACTGACAACACGCCGTCGGTCTTGATTATCTTCATGCCAATCTCTTGCTATCAGGCGCTGCGCGCGGAGGCCGCACCGGCGGCAAGGCCGGCGCCGAGAAACATCGTGTCGCTGGCCAGCATGTAGAAGCTGATGCCGTGCTTCGACCATTTGCCGACATCGTCCGCCGAGGGACGAAAGATGCCGACGGCCTTGTGGGCCGCGCGCGCCGCAGCCGCGATCCTGACAATCGCGGCATTGAGCTTATCCTGACCGGCCGGCCCCGTCGCGTCGATCGAGACCGACAGATCGCCGGGGCCAATGAAGATCACGTCGACGCCGTCGACCTGGACAATGTCGTCGATGTTGGCGAGACCCTCGGCCGTCTCGACCTGGATCGCGACCGTCAGAACCTCGTTGGCCGACTTGAGGTAGTCCGGAATTCTGTACCCATAGCCGGCAGCGCGGCCCGGACCGACGCCGCGTGCGCCGACAGGCGGGTAACGGCAGGCCATGACCGCCATGCGCGCTTGCTCGGCCGTCGAGACGCGCGGCACCAGGACGCCTGACGCGCCGGCGTCGAGCGCGGCCGCAATCCACTCCGGCGTGTGGCCGGGCAAACGCACCATGGCGGGAACCTTGTGAACGTCGGCGGCGCGGATCAGATCCTCAAGCCGCTCGCGGCCGATCTGCGAATGCTCCCAGTCGATGCACAGGAAATCGACCCCGCTTGCGGCCGCCACTTCGACCGCCACCGGATGCGGGATGGCGCAGAAGGTGCCGATGAGGCGATCGAGAGAGACGCATTTTTTTCGAAAGTCGTACATGAGATCTCCAGAGATTTTTGGCATCGGCGAAAACTCTTCGCGCTACGAGGCGGTCGCCCGCGGCAAAGGATGCACGGCTTCCGTCGACATCGGGAAATGTTGGCTGCCGCCTGAAAACGGCGGGAAGGTCTTGTAATCGGCGCGCATCTCCAGCCGCGCCGGCGATTGCAGTGCGTGCGTCAGCGCCGCAGGACTGTCGAACATGACCCGATTGCGCTGCATGTAATCGACCCGTGGCCAAGGCAGCGAGCCGCACCAATCCAGTCGCGACAGAACTTCGATGTGGCGAATGCCGGGGAAGCCCCGCATCAATTGCGGATGATGCGTCACATAGTGGTAGAGCCAGGCATTCATGTCTTCGGCCGGCCCGGGGTAGTGGACAAGATAGCTGCAGGGCAGCCCAGACGTCTTCAGGCCAGCGTCATCGACGGGAAACAGACGCGCGCACATTGCCTGCTGCGTCGGCCTCGAACCGGCGATGCTCGACAGCACGCCCGGAGCGGTGAGCGCCTGCAGATGGCCGGACGGCGCGAGCGCCGCCTCCATGTCTGCCAGCTCGTCGAAATAGAGCTGGAAGCCAAAGACCGGCGGTGGCCCATCCTTGTTGAACATGTCCGTCGCCACTTCGGGCAGATAGATGTTTCCAAGCGCAAGTCCCCGCGTTGTCGCGATTACGCGCCGCACTGCGTCAACGTCTTCACGGGCGATGGCCAGGTTTGCCTGACGGTCATCGTGAAAGAAGGCAAGATAGGCAAAGCGCATGTGGACACCTGCGGGATCGAGTTCGGCTAGATCAAATTCGGAAGGAAGAGAGCGATCTGCGGAAAGAGGACAATCAGCAGGATCAGCAGGAGCGTCAGCGCGATATAGGGCGCTGCGGACATGGCAACCGTTTTGAGCGACGTGCCTTTCGGCGCAACGCCGATCATGATGAACAGCAGCAGACCAAACGGCGGCGTGGTGAAGCCGACCTCGTAGGCGAGCAGCAGGATCAGCCCGAACCACACGGGATCGTACCCGAATTGCTGGGCGATCGGCAGGAAGATCGGCAGCGTGATCAGCATCATCGAGACCTGATCCATGAACATGCCGAGCAGCAGGATGACGAGCACCATCATGAGCAGCATGGGATACGGTCCAAGATCGTAGCCCACGATGAATTGGATAAAGCCGTTCGACGCGCCGGAGAAGGCGAATATCTGCGAGAACGTCGTTGAAGCCGAGATGATCAGGAAGGTCATGCCCGTGACTTTCATCGCATCGTCCAGCGACTTCCAGACAACCGACCAGCTGAACCTTCGGTAGACAAACAACAGCGCGAAGACGGCGGCACATCCGAGTCCTGCCGACTCCGTCGGCGTCGCTATTCCAAGGATGATCGTGCCGACCACCATGAACACGATGACGCTCATCGGAATGATGTTGACGGCAACCGCCCTCACCTTCTCGGCCGCACGAACGGCGGGCACCGGATAGTGCGGAGCGGCGTCAGGGTCGATCTTCGTCTGTGCGAAGATCAACATCGCGTACATGACGACGAGAAGCAGCCCAGGCAGAGCACCTGCTATGAGCAGCGCGCCAACGTCGATCTGGGCCAGCGAGCCGAGCAAGACAGCCAGCGAGGATGGCGGGATGATGACCGCAAGGCTTCCGGCACCCAGCACCGGTCCGTAGGCCATGTGCGGCTTATAGCCCCGCTTCAGCATCTCGGGAACCATCAGCGAGCCCATCATGCCGGTATTGGCGAGGCTCGACCCTGACAGCGCAGAAAAGATCGTGCCGGCGGCGAGGACGACATAGGCAAGACGTCCCCGCAGATTGCCGATGCACAGGTCGAGCGCGTAGATGACCTTCTCACCGAGGCCGGAGCGGAAGAACAGGCTGCCCATGACGAGAAACATCGGCAGCGGAGCAAGCGCATATGTCGAGACGGCGTCGGAGAAGTTGGCGACCATCTGCGTCACGCCGACCGAGCCGCCGAAGAACAAATACAGCCCGATCACATTGGTGACGAAGAACGCGAAGGCGACCGGCAGCCCAAGGCCCATCAACACAAGGATGGCGCCGACGAGCACGGCGAATGGAAACAGCCAGGCCATCGATCAGAGCCCTTCCATTTCCAGAGGGTCGAGCGTGTACAGCGTGTCATGGCCCAGCAGATATCTCAGCCATTCCAGCGCCGAGAGATAGAAGGCGAGCGTAATGGGCAGAAAGACCAGCCATTTCGGCATGTCGAAGCTGCGCGTCTCATATTCGCCGCCCGACACGGCGCCTATCAGGGAAGAGAGTGCGACGCTGCCAAGGTAGAGGCAGACGCCGATGCAGGCGAGATAGACCAGCTTTTCAAGCACAGCCCGGGCCCGTGCAGGCAGCGCCTTGCGCAGGAACTCGACGAAGACATGGCCCTTGCTGTGGACCAGCCAGGGCATCGGCAGGAATGCCGCGTAGAGCAGACCGTATTCCGTCGCGGACACCGCCCAGGCAAGCGGTTTCAGGCCCAGATTGCGGACGCATACGTCAGCCACCACCGCAACAATGATGAGGCCCAGCACCACCTTTGCCGCCGCTGCCAGCGCAAGGCTCAGCTTCGCAATCGCTGCAAACAACTTGTCCATTTCCTGCCGACCCTCATGCCTATCCCCGCGAGGGCGCGCGAGGCGCCCTCCATCGGGCTATTGAAAGAATTTCTTCAACTGTTCGATGTTGCTGGGATCGCGTTTGGTCATTCTGGCCCAGCTCGCCTGCGTGGCAGCCGCCAGGAATTTGTCGCGGCCGGCGCCGGTCAAGCTGATCACCTTCTGCCCGCCGTCTATCATCGCCTGTGCCTGTTTTTCAGACTCGGCAAGATTGGCGTCGTAGCTCGCGCGCTCGTATTCGACGGCAGTGTCGGCAAGCAGCTTCTGCGCCTCGGGCGACAACGCGTCCCATTTCGCCTTGTTGATCGAGACCAGCACATCGGTTTTGAAGAATTGCGGGTCGACGCGGTATTTGGTGAATTTGTCCCAGCCGAAGGACGAATAGCCAAATACGGTGTAGGCGTTGGCATTGACGACGCCGCGCTCGAGCGAGGTGTAAACGTCCCCCGGCGCTTGCACGATCACGGCTGCGCCCAGGGATTCGAGGAAGTCGCGATAAAGCGGCGACGAGCGGATCTTCAGACTGCTCCAGTCGATGCTGCCTTCATCGTTGAGCTTTGGTTCGTCGATGGTGAAGATGTTGAAGCCCGAGCCGGCGTCGACATGCGCCAGCAGATGGGCATTGGCCTTCTTCTCGAAGATTCCGCTGATGAAATCCCAGCCGCCATTCTCGCGGATCTCCCAAGGCGTCTTCGTCGATGCGGAAAAAACCTCGCCTTCCGGAACGAGCTCCAGGAATTGCCCTGCCGGTGTGTCGATCATATCGATCAGGCCGCTCTTGAGCGCCGCACCCTGCTGAATCGGCGGAACGACCTCCGGCCCGCCACGCACATTGATCTGAACCACGCCCTTGCCCTTTTCGTTCACCTTCTGAACGAATTTCAGGAAACTCTGTGCGTAGCCGTTCTGCGTCGGCGTAAAATGCACGGCGTTGAGGACAATCTCTTCGGCCGTGGCGATACCCGCTACGACAGACATAAGTGCAGCCAGAACAAGGGACTTCCAAATGCGCATTGCCGTACTCCCTCTGATAGATCACTTCGTCTATGTTGGGCCCGCGATCGGGCCGATCTGAAATTGCAATCGCTGCGCCGCTGCGTGGACGGCGTTTAGTTGGCCTCATCTCCCACTGTCAGGAAGCGTCCATGCGCGTAGAAGACCGGCGATCGGTCAGCGCGATCCAGCGCCACCCCCGAGACGATGCCGATGACGATCATGTGCGATGCCCGCACGATGATTTCGGCCACCCGGCACTCGAACATTGCCCGCGCGCCGACAAGCAAAGGCGCACCGGTTTCGCCGCGCACCCATGATCCGGACGAGAACCGCGCGACACCCTTGGCTTTGGTCATGCCGCCAAAGGCACGCGCAACATTCTCCTGGTCGCCGGCCGGAAGATTGACGGAAAAGGGCACGCCTTCGCGAATGGCCGAGGCAAAGGTGCTGCTGCGGTTGACGCAGGCCAACAGCGAAGGCGGCTCGGCACTGAATGAGCAGACGGCCGTCGCCGTGATGCCGCAAAAGCCGATCTCGTCATGCTCCGACGCGAGGATGGCGACCGAACCCGCCACGGCCCGCATCGCCTGCTTGAAGGCGCGCGGATTGATGGCGTCGTGCCCATGCACCCATGACGTCGGAATGGCGGCTGCCGGCATCAATTTACGCGAAGCCCGGCCTGGCGCATCAGCGGCAGCACGCGGTCACAGAAGAAGGGCAATTCGTAGGTGTAGTTGACGAATGTGAGGGCGGCGCCGGAATAGCCCTGGTCCATAATCCTAGTGAGATCGTCGACGATCTTTTCCGGTGTGCCGATAAGCGGGAACGTTCCCGCACCGCCGGCGAACCTTTGCCGATATTCGGTGAAGGCCTTCGCGTCGTGCGAATTCGCGAATTCCTTCTTCTTGCGCATATGCTCGTCGACCGCGCCTTCGTCCGCGCATTCAAGCGCGTAGTGCCGGTAATAGTCCTCGGCTTCCTGCTGGGTCTCCCGGCAGACGACGTGGCAGACCGTGTAGACGCCAACCTCGCGTCCGACTTCAGCGGCTCGGTTGGTGATATCGACGACATGGGCACGGCCATCGGCAATTTCGGAAAATGTCGAAAACAAATAGTCGCAATGGCGCGCCGCATAGTTACGCCCCGGCGCGCCGAAAGCGGCGTTCATGGTCACCGGGCGCGGCGCCTGCAGGCTTGGCGGACGGCTGACGACCCCCTTCAGATCATAGAACTCGCCGCCGAAGTCGAACGGCTCCCTGGATTGGTAGGCACGCTCGATGATGTTGATCCATTCCTCGGCCTGATCGTAGGTCCGGTCGCCGACCGTCTGCCCGAACATGGCGAACTCGTCCGGGTTCCAGCCGCAGACAATGTTCAAGCCGGCACGCCCGTTGGAGATGTGGTCGACCGTCGCCAGCGCTTTGGCAGCCTGCAGCGGATGAACCAGCGGCACATGCACTGTCATGAACAGGCCGATGTTCTCCGTGGCGACGGCGAGACCCGCCGCCCAGGTAAAGGTCTCGAACGACCATTCCCGCACATGCGTCAAACCGCCGAAGCCGCGCCAGCGCGCGATCGGCAGCAGGAACTCCAGGCCGGCGCGATCGGCGATGCAGGCAGAATTGAGATTGTCTTCCCAGCGGGCGCGCCAGCGCTCGGGAACGGTGGTCATTGCCAGCCCGCCATCGGCGTTCATCGAGAAGACGCCGAGCTTGAACCTGTTCGGCCCTTTCAGCGGATGCCGCTTTCTGATCATGATTTTCCCTGCCGCGGGATGCTTACAGCTTCGTCGTCGAACTGTTGCGACGGTGGGCTCAGCCTCATGAAACGCTCCTCGGCGTTCTGGATGAAGTGGGTCATGCGGTCGTAAGCCGCGACGGCATCGCGCTTGACGAACGCCTCGTAGATGGCGCGCATGCCGGCCACGATGACGGCCTGCGTCGGTTGGTGCGACAGCGTCTTCAACCGGACGACGAGGACGTGGTCGGCGAAGCGGGCAATCGTTTGCGAAAGGCGGTCGTTCTCCACGGCGCCGAGCCAGCAATTCCTGAATGCCGAATTGGCCTGGAAAAAGAGGGCGGCATCGCCGGCGGCAGCCGCCGCCTCTGCCTCCTCAAGTGCGGCTGCCAGCGTCTTGAGGCCAGCGGCATCAAGTGTGCGTGCAGCGTGCGCTGCAGCCCGTGGTTCGAGCAGGCGGCGGACCTCGAAAATGTCGGCGACATCCGTCGCGGTAAGCGTGGGCAGCCTGAAGCCGCGCGTCGTGCCGACGAGGTAGCCTTCATGCACCAATTGCATCAACGCGTCGCGGACAGGCATTCTGGAGATGCCAAGCTGGGCGGCAATATCGACATCGACGAGTTTCTGGCCAGGCGCCAGTTCACCGCGCTGTATGGTCAGGCGGACCTGCTGATAGACTTGGGCACGCAGATTGCCCTCGCCAACCCGTTTGAACTCTATCGGCTCCGCCATCCACGCCTTCCCATGCGAAGATTTCGTATATGGTTACGGCTGTGTTCCCGCGGTCGTGCCTTTTGAAATACAGCCTTATCCCGGCTGGATTCGACCTATCAGCCCTATCTCCGGCACAAGTGGAGCATAGGCTGGACCGCCTGGCAAGATATTTTAAGTCTATAATGTATACTGTTTTGATTGGCGGACCGCAGGACGGCGGCGGAACGGCGCTGCCGCGATGAAAAAGCAGAGGCGCGGTGACAGGCAATCGGCTGGGCAAGGGCTCCCGCGATCGAGTCGGCCATGTCGTGGCCAACCGATGCTGGCGGTCCCAGCAGACGGTTCGTCGAAGCTCGCCCGCGAGGGCCGCTTCGATTACTCTGCTCGTTGAGCCGATCGGGATTTAGGAGCCGGAGCCTCGCCTGGGCCGGCGGACGGCTCTCACCTTGCCGCTGTTTCCACCGCCGCAGAAAAACTGATCGCCGCCATCGGATTCGAGCCCCGACACGCCTGTTCCAGGCGGCATATCGAGCTTCTCCAGGACCTTTCCCGTTTCAGGATCTATCCGCCTGATGTCGCTCTCGTCACCTTCCCAGGTGCCGTGCCAGAGTTCGCCGTCGATCCAGGTGACCCCGGTAACGACACGGTTTGAATCGATTGTACGAAGAACTGCCCCTGTCTGGGGGTCGATCTGATGGATTTTGCGACCGCGATTCTGCCCCACCCAAAGTGTCCCTTCGGCCCAGGCGAGCCCCGAGTCGCCGCCGCCACCAGGCGCCGGAATCGTGGCCAGCACTTGGCCGGTCTTCGGATCGATCTTCTGGATGCGGTCTTCGGCGATCTGGAACAGGTGCTGACCGTCGAAGGCCGTTCCTGCGTGGGCGGCGACGTCGATCGAGCGTATCGCCTCGCCGCTCGCGGGATCGAAGGCGTTCAGTCTGTCTCCCGACGCAAACCAGACGTGCTGACCGTCGAATGTAACCCCAGCCACCTGGTCGGCACCCGGGAAGGGTCCATATTCGCGGAGGATTTCGGCTGCAGATCGTTTCATGGTTCTATCCTAGTAGCCCGACAGTGAGCCGGGGAGTAACAAGATTGTCGGGAAACCCGGCACGGGTGGGGTCATCCAGCGGCGCGCTCGCCCACGGCCGAACGACTGCACCTTGCCCGCTGCGGCAAGCTGCTCGAGCGAGCGCTGCACGGTGCGCGAGGAGGCTCCGAGCGCAATGGCGAGCGCCGAACTCGACCACGACTCGCCGTCGGCAAGGAAGGCGAGCACCGTCGCATGCTGCTCGTCGACCGGCGGCGCCAGCACGGCGACATCGCCTGCGCGGCGCGGCTTGAGCGCAAAGCCTCGCTTGGTCGCGCTAACGTCCGCCAGCGGCCGCAGCTCCACGCGCAGCCGACCGATTTCGACCCGCAGCCGTGCGCGATGCGATTCATCGGCATGCTTGCCGCCAAAGGCGCGGGCGACGAGCGTGCTCCTCGGCACGTCTGCGGGCCAGGCCTCGCCCAGCGCGCGGGCAAGCGCGAACAAAACCGGGCGCGTCGCAAGCGAGACCACCATGCCGGCGTCCCGCACGATATTGCGGCAGGCGTCCACGACAAACGCCCCCGACGCGAGCAGCGCTTCGACCTCCTCAAGCAGGAGTGGTCGCTCCTCGCCACGCGCGATCAGGCGCGCCGCAGGCGTGTTCATCACCAGGGATGCGCTTTCGACCTCTGCCGTCAGCGCCGGGATGTCCGCCTCGCGCGCGGCATGCTCGGCCCGAGCGAGCGCCGCGCGCGCCGCCTTGGTCCGGAGGCGTCGGATCGCGATCCCCGCAATCACCAGCTCGTGGGCGGCCGTTGACGCGGGTGGGAGCGGTGTGGGGTCGATCCGGACAAGCATGCGCTCGGCCTCGTCTAGGCGTCCGATCAGGAGCAGGCGCCGGACTTCGAGGTTGCGCGCATGCGCGGCATTGACGCGATCGCCGTGCTTTTCAAGCGTCGATCTGGCGGCGTCGAGTGCCTTCGCCGGCCAGCCGAGGTCGCGCGAGACGAGTGCGATCTCGGCTTCGGCAACGACGCACCTGGCGCGGGCCACCGCCTCTTTCGGACCGAAGGCGCGCGCAGCACTTTTGAGGAGAGCCTTTGCTCGAACAAGATCGCCGAGCTGCGCCATCGCGATGCCACGCAGCGCAAGTGCCGGCGCATCGTCACGCAGGGCAACCCGCTTCAATGCGCCGAGGGGATCACCCGTCGCGAGGGCGCGCGCCGCAGCGGTGATCAGCGAGTCCATCGGAATCCCGTCACACTTGTAACTCTCACCATTCGATCTCCGGTCCTAGTCTATCTCAGGACCAACAGCCAGCGCGCCGTATCGAAACGGTGCGTGTCGTAACGATGCGCAGGACGCGAAGGAGAAGAACGATGACAGGCGCCAACCCGGGAGGTCCAGCACGATGATCACTGCTCGGCACGAAACTGCGGATACCTGTGCCGGCAGCGGCACGGCCACGCTCGGCGCCACCGATTGGTTATCGCTCGCGGCCGCGCCAACCTTTGCAATCATGGCGCTGTTGACAGCCCTTACCGGCGATGCGGGCATGATCTGCTCGGCCGCGCAACATGCGTCACCGCTGAACGGCATGGTCGTGATGTACTTGCTGATGAGCGCCTTCCATTTGGCGCCGTGGCTGAAGCTGGTCGCCAGCCGGCGAAGTGCGGCCCGCCGGTCGTGATCCCAACATTCGCGAGCCTCTCGGGTGGATTGAGTGGGACCAGGCGTGAACGCTCCCCTCAGACCGCGCTCCACGGTCTTGCTCCTTGGATGATCTCTTGGGCACGTACGGCAAAGCGGCCGGCGAGAGGCCATTTGCTGGCGGCATCGGCCGACGCCGCGCTGCCTGCCCGCGCCCGGTCGGCGATGCCAACGAAGATCACCGCGAAACGGAACAGTGAAAAAACCAGATGGAAGCGTTCCAGGGACGCAGTGGGCACGGCATGCGCGAAATAATGGTCGAGGAATTCGCGCTGGCTCGGGATACCGAGTGCAGCATGATCGAGGCCGAGGATGCCGCCATATTCGTCCGGGGTCGAATGCCAGGTCATCGAGCAAAAGCCGAGATCGGCGAGCGGATGGCCGATCGTCGACAGCTCCCAATCGAGAATGCCGATCACCTCCGGCTTGCCGGGATGGAACAGCAGATTTCCGAGGCGGAAGTCGCCATGGGCGATCGACGCGCGCCCGTCATCGGCGGGCAGGTGCTGCGGCAGCCAGTCGGCGACCGCTTCAAGTGCCGGAATTCTGTCGCTCGGCGATTCCCTGAGCTGCCTGGTCCAGCGGCCAATCTGGCGCTCGAAATAGTTGCCGGGCCGGCCATAGTCGTCGAGACCGACCTCGTCGGGGGAGACAGCATGCAATTTGGCCATCGCTTCGGCCATGCCGAAGTAGATGCCGCGTCGCTCGGCGGGCGAAAGGCCGGGCAGCGAACAGTCGTGGAAGACGCGACCATCCAGCCGCTCCATCAGGTAGAAGGGCGTGCCGAGCGGCTCGATATCGTCGTGATAGAGCACCGGCCTGGGCACCGGGACGTCGGTCGGTGTGAGCGCTTCAAGCACACGGAATTCGCGGTCGACGGCATGCGCTCCGCGCAGGATCGGCCCGGCCGGCTTCTTGCGCAGCACCATGCGATGCGCACCATAGTCGACGAAGTAGGTTGGGTTGGACTGTCCGCCGCCAATCCGCTCGAGCGTCATTGCGGCGTCGCCGAAGCGGTTCGAGAGAAAAGCCTTCAATGCAGCAGGATCGAAATCCGCATTCAACGGCTGCGCCATCTTTTCCTCCTGAGATGCCACCGCGCGTCGCTTACGCCTCGCCTTCGACCGTCCAGCGCCAGAAGCCTCTCTCTTCCTCGTTGAGGAAACGGTTCAGCACCATCTTGTGGACCTCATCGGCACCGTCGACCAGCCGCGCCTGGCGAGCATAGCGGTAGATCCATTCGAGCACCGTGTCCTTGGAATAGCCACGCGCGCCATTGATCTGGATCGCCACATCGGCTGCGTCATGCAGCACATTGGCGACCTGGACCTTGGCCATCGATACCTCCTTGCGGGCAAAGCCGCCGCGGTCCAGCTCCCACGCAGCCTTCATCACCAGGATGCGGCCGATCTCGATGCGCATGGCGAGGTCGCCGAGCTTCAGCTGGACGCTTTCTCGGTCGGCGAGGCGCTGGCCGAAACCGTAGCGCTCGGCAGCGTAGGCGCGCGCGATCTCGACGCAGCGCTTGGACAATCCGAGCCATCGCATGCAATGGGTAAGTCGCGCCGGGCCGAGCCGCACCTGCGTCACCTTCATGCCCTTGCCCTCGCCGACCAGCATGTCTTCGAAAGGGATTTCGAGCCCATCGAATTCCAGCTCGCAATGCCCGCCATGCTCCTCCGGGCCCATGATCTCGATGCGGCGCATGATGCGCCAGCTCGGCTGGTCCTTGTGGAACATCAGGGCCGACAAACCATGGCGCGGGTCGTCCGAGGTTCGCGCGATCAGGATGAAATGGCTGGCCTCCTCCGCGCCGGTGATGAACCATTTGCGGCCGGTTACGACATATTTGTCGCCGTGCCGCTCGGCACGCGTCATGATCATCGAAGGGTCCGAGCCGCCGCCGGGGTGCGGTTCGGTCATGGCAAAGGCCGAGCGCACCTTGCCCTCGACGATCGGCTTCAGCCATTTTTCCTTCTGCGCTGGCGTGCCGAGCGCCTCCAGAACCATCATGTTGCCGTCGTCGGGCGCTGCCGAATTGAACACCACGGGTCCGAAGATCGACCGGTTCATCTCCTCGTAGCAGACGGCCATGTCCATCTTGCCGAGACCGGCGCCACCGCTTTCCAGCTTGAGTTGCAGGCACCACAGGCCCGCCATCCGCACCTTGGCGCGAAGCCCCTCCAGCAGCGGCAAGGCGATGTTTCCATGCGCATCATAGGACGTCTTGTCGGCTTCGAGCGGCAGTATCTCACGCTCGACAAAGTCGGCAATGCGGACGCGGTAATCTTCGGTGCGAGCGGAAATATCGAAATTCATGGAAACTCCCAGCGGTGAAACGCTGCCTCCTCAAACTCTGTCAGCCTTCACCACCGATATCTTGTTTTCGGCCTGGTCGGTCTCCGGCATTCAGGATTTCGGCTGAATCGCCGTCAATTATCAACCCATTTACGATACCGCTCAGCAGCAAGGCGTGTGCCGCGTCGACCTTTTGGCTACCGGCAATCAGAAGTATGACACGCAACAATATCACTTGACGGCGTGGCAGTGTGATGCATCATATATCGTATATGAGAAATCGGCGAGTAGCTGATCTGGGAACGATATGCATTCCGAACATCTGCGGTTCGCCTTGATCCGAGGCTAGGCGCCGGCTCTTTGCGCATTCCCAGCTCGATATCCGCGAAGTCTGTGAATATCAGCAAAGGAGATGAAGCGATGAGACTGCGATCGAAAATTGGATCGGCAATGGCGCTGGCGACAGTGCTGTCGTTCTCCCTTCCAGCGATGGCCGCCGATTGGTGGCCGTTCACGATCGTCCCGGACGGACCGGATAAGAAGCCGATGGAGGCGATCAAATATGTGCCGCTCGAAAAAGCATCCAAGAAGTGGAACTTGTGCGTCCTCTTCCCGCACCTGAAGGACAGCTATTGGGTCGCCTCCAATTACGGCATTGTCGATGAAGCCAAGCGGCTCGGCGTACGGGCTTATACCTTCCAGGCAGGAGGCTATGATCAACTGCCGAAACAGCTTGCTCAGTTCGATGATTGCCTCGCTTCCAATCCGGATGCCATTCTGATTGGCGCCATCACCGAGGCCGGTGTCGCGGGCCGTCTCAAGGCAGGCATGGACAAGGGCATTCCGATCATCGCCGTCGCAAACCCGATCTACGACAACCCGATCACCGCGCTGATCACCACCGACCACCACCAGAAAGGTCTGCTGTCCGGAAAATACCTCGTGGAATCGCTTGGTGCTGGAGGCGGCAAGGTCGTGGCGTTCCCCGGCCCGCAGAATTCAGGCTGGGCCGAGACCTATCTGAAGGGCTTTCAAGAAGCGATCGCCGGAACAAAGGTCGAGATGCTCGAAGCCAAGTTCGGCGAGGCCGGCGTTGCCGAACAGCTCACGCTGGTAGAGGACGCGCTACAGACCTATCCGGAGATGACCGCGATCTGGGGCGGCGCTCCGACAGCCGAGGCGGCTCTCAGCGCAATATCGGAAGCCGGCCGTGACGACATCAAGGTCGTCTCTTCCTGGGAAGACCAGAAGATGCCGGACCGCATCAAGGAAGGCAAAGTGTTGGGCTTTGCCGCTGAATACCCGGTCATCCTGGCACGCATCGGCGTCGATCTTGCCGTCCGGGCACTGGAGAAGAAACCACTCGAGTTCCTGGCAGCGCATCCTGACGTGCGTGTGCTGCGTGCGACGCCGGGCATGGTCAATAAGGACAACATCGACAAGGTCGATCTGACGCAAATCTACGCACCGGCCGACTGGCAGCCGGTGTTCGATACGGAATAGGTCGACACATCGCGGCCGCGCAAATGGTGCGGCCGCTTCCTGCAAGTGGGCGCGCAAGCGATTGGAGAATTTCCGGCAATTGCTTCGCCTCCACTTCGACGCACCGGGTCACATTTTCGACGTTGGATAGAAATGGCATTTTCCTTTCATGGCGATTGACGCTCCGCTCTTGGAACTCACCGCGATCTCTAAACGCTACGGCCCGTCCCTGGCGCTGGACCAGGTCGATTTCGATCTTTTCCCCGGCGAACTGCATGTACTGTTCGGTGAGAACGGCGCCGGTAAAAGCACGCTGATCAACGTCATCACCGGCAATGTCGCGCCGGACAATGGCCGCTATCGGCTGGCCGGAGAGGAGATCTCCGGCATGTCGCCGCAAGGCGCGAGACAGAACGGCATCGCCGCCGTATTCCAGGAATTTAGCCTTATTCCCGACCTTACGGTCGAAGAAAACCTGTTCCTCGGCCGGGAACGCAAGCACCTGGGGCTGCTTAGGAAATCCGAGATGCGTTCCGAAGCAAGAGCGCTCCTTGCCGATCTCGGATTCGACATTCCAACGGGGCGGATGGTGGCCGAATTGTCGCGCGCCCAGCGCCAGATGGTCGAAATCGCCAAGGCTCTGTTTGAGAAGTCGCGCATCCTCGTGCTCGACGAGCCGACGGCATCGCTGACCGATACTGATGCCGACACGCTGTTCAAGCTGATCGCAGAGCTGAAACGTGGCGGCGTCGGCATTGTCTACGTGTCGCATCGCATGCGTGAAATCCGCCAGCTCGCCGATCGCGTCACCGTGCTGCGCGGCGGCAAGAAAGTTGCGACCGTCGAAGGCGCCGGCGTTACCGAGGCGCAGTTGGTCGAGATGATGGTGGGCCGACCGGTCGGCGACCTCTATCCATCCATTAAGCACGCACCTGGCAAGACCCTTCTGGAAATTTCAGGCCTGTCCAGCGCCGATGGCCGGGTGCGCGACGTCTCCCTTAACGTGCGCGCTGGCGAGATTGTCGGGCTTGCTGGGCTTGTCGGCTGTGGAAAAGGTGAGGTCGGGCGGCTGGTTTTCGGCCTCGAAGCGATTGCCGGCGGGCGCATCACGCTTGGCGACGGCGCCTCCGAAACGCCCTCCCCGCGCAAGATGCTGCAGCGCGGCGTCTGCTATTTTCCGGCCGATCGCGGCACTGACGGTTTGGCGCCGAACAGGCCGATCAAGGAGAACGCCTCGGCTGCGGCGCTCGATCTGATTGAGATCGGCGGCAAGGGATGGCTGCGTAAGAAAACCGAAGCGCGAAGGGTCCTGCAGGTTCTCGAAACGCTTCATGTCCGCCCGCTCATGCCGGATCAAAATGTCGCTCAGTTCTCGGGCGGAAACCGGCAGAAAGTGATGCTTGCGCGTGGCTTGATGCGCGACATCAGCGTCTTCCTGTTCGACGAGCCGACAGTCGGCATCGATGTCGGCGCCAAGGGTGAAATCTACGAATTGCTGCGCGACCTGACCGAGGCGGGCGCCGCCGTCCTTCTGGCGTCGTCGGAACTGCCTGAAATCCTCAATCTCTCCAACCGGATTTACGTCATGCACGAGGGCGAAGTCGTCGCCGAACTCGAAGGCGCGCGCCGGACGGAGGCCGAAGTGCTTGCCGGCTTCTTCGGCAAGCGGCCCGCCGAAGTCGTCGGCATCGAGGCGCGGCCATGACTGCCTTTGTCGAAGGCCACAAGCAAAGGGCCATGCATCTGCTCGCCAATGGCGGGCTGATTCTGCTTTTGATCGCCATCGTCATTGCCGTCAGCGCTTACATCCAACCACGCTTTCTCAGTCAGCAGAACATCATCAACGTGCTGCGCAACGCGTCGATCCTGTCCATCATCTCGATGGGCCAGATGCTGGTGATGATTGCAGGCGGCTTCGATCTGTCGGTCGGTGTCATCGTCGCCTTCGCCTCGATCGAATCCGCGCTTCTGATGGGCTATCTGGTCGCCTGGATGCCTGAGATGCAGGTGCTGGCCGTTGTGCTGGCGGTTGCGCTCGCGATAGGCACCGGCGCTGCAATCGGCCTCGCCAACGGAATGCTCGTCGCGCTGGTTGGCCTATCGCCGTTCATGGTCACGCTAGCCATGAGTTCCGTCGTCGCGGGCGCTACATTCTACGTCACCAAAGGCATCCCGATCTACGGCATGCCGGATTTCTTCATGACGGCAGTCGGTCGCGGCTTCCTGTTCGGCCTGCCGGTGGTGGTCGTCGTCGGTATCGTGGTCGTGCTGCTCACCGTCGCCGTGCAGCGCCTCTCCAGTTTCGGACGCCATGTTTACGCTGTCGGCAGTAATCCGCTCGCCTCGCGTCAGTCCGGTGTGTCGGTCACCCGCATCCTGCTTTCCGTCTACGCGGCGAGCGGCGCCGCTGCGGCGCTGACCGGCATCCTGCTTACCGCGCGCATCGGCTCGGGCCAGTCGACCTTCGGCGGCACCTATGTGCTGGAATCGATTGCTGCGGCGGTGGTGGGCGGAGTCTCGCTGATCGGCGGCTCGGGACGCGCCGAGCGCGTCATGGCCGGCGCGCTGTTCCTCTCAGTCGTTTCGAATTCGATGAACCTGCTGAAGATCGACAGCAAGTACCAGACCCTGGTTCTGGGCGTCGTGCTCATCGCGGCGCTGTGCAGCGAGTTGCTGTTGAAGGGGCGCCGCAAATATGACTAGCCGCGTTCTCGCCAAGCTCAACCGGACGTCGTTCGGAGTGGAATTCCTCATCCGCATCGTGCCGACGATCGTCGTGTTTGCCGGCTTTGCGCTTTATCAGCCGGTCGTCGCCTCTCCGGGCAATCTGTGGAACATCGCGCTGCAGACCTGCTACCTTGCTATCTTCACACTCGGCCAGGTCATCGTGCTGATCACTGCCGGACTCGACCTGTCTATCGGCTTGGCGGTTTCCTATGTCAGCGTGGTCGCCGCGCTCGCCATGGTGCAGTTCACCGACAATCCGCTGCTCGCCGTCTGCGTCTTCATGCTGGTCGGCATGGCTGTCGGGCTGCTGATCGGCGCTTTTAACGGCTTCTTCGTCTCGATCGTGCGCATCAATCCCTTTGTCGTCACGCTCGCCACCTTCAATATCCTTTTGGCGCTGAGCTCCACCGTCACAAAAGGGTTTCCGGTCTCTGGCTTCCCGCCGCAGCTCGGCGACTGGCTGGTCAATGCCAATGTGCTCGGCGTCCCGATCCCGCTGGTCATGGCAGCTGTGGTGATGGCCGCCATCGGCATTATTCTCACCCGCACTGTTTTCGGCCGGAGCCTCTATCTGATTGGCTCGAATCCGCGCATGGCCTTCGTCTCCGGCATCAATGTCCGTCTGCACACGCTCGGCGCCTATATGCTCTGCTCCGGGCTGGCGGCGTTCGGCGCGATCCTGCTCACCGCCCGCGCCGGCTCCGGAGAACCCAATATCGGCGGCAGCCTGGCGCTCGAAACGATCGCGGCCGCCGTCATCGGCGGCGCACGCCTGCGTGGCGGCGAAGGCGGCGTTGGCTCGGCGCTCGCCGGCGCGCTGTTCATCACCGTCCTGTCCAACGGCATGAACCTCGCCCGCATCGACGGCTACATCCAGCAGCTCTGCATCGGCGCCATCATCATCCTCAGCCTGGTCTTCGACCAGCTGTCCCGTAGTTCTTCCCGTTCATCCTAGGAATTGTCCAGCATGTCATTTCAAGCCTGCATCGATATCGGCGGCACCTTCACCGACTGCCTCGTATCCGACGAGTCCGGCCGGATCACCCTCTACAAGGCGCCGACGACGCCGGGGCAGTTCCACAAGGGCTTCATCGACGTGCTGCATGTGGCGGCGCATGAACTGGGCATGACGGCAGCGGAATTCATCGGTCGTATCGGCATCATCGTGCATGGCTCCACAGTCTCGACCAATGCGCTGGTAGAACGCAAGGTCGCGCGTACCGCCGTGCTCCTGAATGAAGGCCATCTCGACATCCTCGTGCTGCGCGAGGGTCCACGCAAAGGCGCATTCGAATGGCAACTCGACTATCCCGAGCCCTATATCAGCCGTAACCTGACAATGCCGGTGCGTGGCCGCATCGACGCGCGCGGCAAGGAAATCGTCCCGTTCGAGAACGACGATGTCGTCGCCGCCGTCCGGAAATTCCGCAAGCTCGGCGTCGAAGCGATCGCCGTCGGCTTCCTGTGGTCGGTCGTGAACCCGGCGCATGAGCTGCGCGCTCGCGACATCATCCACCGCGAGTGGCCGGAGGTCGCTGTTACGCTCAGCCATGAGATCAACCCGATGCCGCGCGAATACAAGCGCATCATCGCTGCCGTCATCGACGCTTCGATCAGCCCGATCGTCAGCACTTACATCAAAGCGCTGGAAGGCGCGCTCACCGCCGAAGGTTTCGGCGGCCAGTTGCTGCTCGCCAATTGCGTCGGCGGCATGATGCCGGTTCCCGACATGATCAAGCGTCCGATCTACAGCGTCATGTCGGGCCCGACCCTGGCCCCTATGGCGGCCCTGGCGCTCACCGAGGAGCCGGACGTCATAGTCGGCGACATGGGTGGAACCACCTTCGACGTCTCGGCGCTGCGCAACCATCAGCTCATCGTCACGCCGGACTCCATGATCCATGACGATTCGCTCGGCATCCCCAAGGTCGATGTCCGTTCGGTGGGCGCTGGCGGCGGGTCTATCGCTTCGGTCGATCAGGGCGGACTGCTGCATGTCGGCCCGCGTAGCGCCGGCGCCTGGCCCGGTCCGGCCTGTTACGGCAATGGCAACGAGGACGCGACCGTCACCGATGCCAATGTCGTGCTCGGCATCATCGACCCGGACTTCTTCCTGGGCGGCCGCATCAAGCTCGACCGCAAGCTAGCGGAGGCCGCCGTGCAGCGCATCGCCGACCGACTCGGCATCGACCTGCTGCAGGCCGCACACGCGATTCATACCACCAGCAATCACAACATGGTGGCGGCGATCGAGGAGATCACCATTCGCGAAGGCATCAATCCGCGCGAAAGCTACTTTGTCTGCGGTGGCGGCGCGACCCCCTGCCATATCGCCGATATGGCCGATATCCTGCAGCTCAAACGCTACATGATACCGCGCTATGTCGCTGGCCTCAGTGCCTTCGGCGGCCTCATCTCCGATATCCGCTGGGAGCAGAGCGGGGTCGCTCCGACCGACAGTAAGCGCTTCGATCCTGATGCGATCAACTCGATGCTCGACCGCCTACAGGCCGAGGGCGAACGCTTCCTCGAGGGCGCCGGCATCCCGAAGGCGCAGCGGCAGTACGAGTTCTCTTTCATGGGCCGCTATGAGTATCAGTCCTGGGAAATCTCGGTGGATTTCAACCGCGATAAGCCAATTTCGCATGACGACCTGCCCAAACTGGTCGAGGATTTCCACAAGATGCACGAGCGCATCTACTCGATCCGCGCCGACAAGGACGTGGTCGAGTTCATCACCTGGAAAGTGCGGGCGATCGGCCATAGGCCGGAGCAGAATCTCTACCGCGAGTTTCGTTTCGAACCGCAGAAAACGGCGCCGGTGCAGAAGGCCCGGCGTGCACTCTATCTGCATGAGCGCGGCGACGCCGTCGACGTCCCGGTATTCGATGGGCAGACAATCGGCGCAGGGGCGAATTTTACCGGTCCATGCCTGATCGAAACGCCGACGTTCACCGCGATGCTCAAGGACGGACACAGGGCTCAAACAGACGAATACGGAAACTTTCTGGTCGAGGTCGCTTGATGGACAGCCCTACCGTGAAGGACGATATGATGGATGAGATGACTGCAAAAAGTGGCAAGCGGAGCGATCCGCTGCTGATGTCGGTTCTGAAAAGCCGCTTCGAGGCGATCGTGCGCGAGATGACGCTGGTCGTGATGCGCGCCAGCCGTTCGGCGGTCATCAAGAATGCGCGCGATTTCAGTTGCGCGATCCTCACCTACGATCACCGCATCGTCTCGACAGAGAACGCGTTGCCGATCCATGTCGCCTCGATGGATCTGGTGACGAAGCCGATCACCGAGCTTTTCGACGATATTCGGCCGGGTGACATCTTCATCAACAACTCGCCCTATCACGGAAGCACGCACCACGCCGACTTCACCCTGTGCATGCCGGTGTTCTTCGACGGCGAGCCGCTGTTTTGGGCGATGGCGCTGTCGCATCACGCCGACACCGGAGCGCCGGTGCCGACCACCTACCTGCCCTTCGCGAAAACGATCTACGAAGAGGGGATCCATTTCCCCTGCGTGCGCATGATGCGTGACTACAAGGAGATCGACGACGTCATCCGTATCGGCCTTACGCGTAACCGCGTACCGGAATTGTGGCTCGGTGATCTGAGGGCGCAGATCGGCGCCTGCAGGACGGCCGAGCGCCGGCTTGGCGAGTTGCTGGCCAAATATGGCCGCGACGGCATTATCACCTATGTCGAAGACTGGTTCGGATACGGCCGCACGATGGCCATCGCAGAGATCAAGAAGCTGCCGGCTGGCACATACCGTTACCAGACCCGCCATGATCCGGTGCCCGGCGTCGCCGACGAAGGCATCCCGGTGTGCGTCGAAGTCACCGTCGATCCGGTCGAGGGCATGATCACGGTCGACGTGCGCGACAATATCGACAACGTGCCTGGCGGCCTCAACCTGACCGAGAACACCTGCACCGGCTCCTGCCGGATGGCCGTCTTCAACAATATCGACGCCTCGATCCCGCACAACCACGGTAGTGCCAGCCGGATCAAGGTGCTGATGCGCGAAGGCAGCGCCATCGGCAAACCACGTTATCCCGTCGGCACGTCGGTTGCGACCACCAATGTCAACGATCGACTGATCTCGGCCGGAAGCTGCGCCTTCTCCGAAATGGGCGCCCCGTTCGGCCAGGCGGAAGGCGGAGGCCACCTGCCGGTCGGTGTCGGCGTCGTCTCGGGCTTCGATCCGTTCAAGGACGGCCAGCCCTATGTGAACCAGGTCTTTGTCGGGTATGCGGGCAGTGGCGCGCGCCATGGTTATGACGGGTGGCTGACCTACTGCGGCCCTGCGAACGGCGGCATGATCAACCTCGATTCCGTTGAGGTCGATGAGGCGATGTACCCGTTCGTCATCGAGTCGCGCGGCGTCGAAAAGGACACGCAAGGCTTTGGCGAATTCGAGGGCTCTCCCGGGGTCGGCGGAGTGTTTTATCCAGTCGATCACGACATGACCCTGGTCTACGCCGCCGACGGCACCACCTTCCCCCCACGGGGCGTGCTTGGCGGCCATGCCGCCTCGCCGACGCGCAGTGAAAAGCGTCTTTCCGATGGCACTGTCGCGACGCTGCCTGCCTTCAACGCCGAAATCTGCGAGCAGGGACAGAAGCTGATGTTCCTGGCTTCGGGCGGCGGCGGTTACGGCGACCCAAAAGCGCGGGCGCCCGAGCGGGTGGTGCGCAGCATCAATCGCGGCTGGCTCAGCCCTGAGAAGGCGGTCGATGTCTATGGCGTCAGCGTCAGCTTCGACGATGCGAAGGCAGAATATGTGATGAGTTCCGCGCAATAGACGTCTCGAACGGCGTGCCGCGCGTGTATCTCCACGCGTAGAGAGATTCCATGCCTCCCCGTCTGGCGGGGGGCGGGCTGCGCGAGCCCTCATCGCAACCGTTTAGGATTTTAGACCGCTGCTGCCCTCCATCTGGCCCAACGCTGGAGCAGAGTAAACACTTGAGCTCACCCCTGCGATATCATATACCATATATGATATAAACTCGACGGAGGCTTTCATGATGCTTTCCAACGCTTCGGCCGACCTCGAAGACGCCGACAAACGTTTTCATTTCCATTCCCAGACAGACCCGGGGCGGCACGCCGAGACCGGCCCGCTGATGATCGTGCGCGGCGAGGGCCCGCATGTGATCGACATCGACGGCAAGAAGTATCTGGACGCGGTGGCGTCCCTGTGGTGCGCGAGCCTGGGCTTCAGCAATGTGCGGCTGGCCGCAGCCGGTGCTGCGGCGCTGGAGACGCTGCCCGTCTATCATACCTTCAACCATCGCTCGAATCCCTTCGTCGCCGAATTGGCAGCAGAGTTGGCGACAATTGTTCCGATTCCGGGCGGGCGGATGTTCTTCACCGACGGCGGCTCGGAGGCCGTCGACACCATGGTCAAGATGGCTTGGTATTACCATTCGGCGAGCGGGCAGCCCGAACGGCGCAAGATCATAGCCAGAACCGGAGCCTTTCACGGGTCGACGGTGATGGCGGCGCGGATCAGCGGTCTCCCGGCGATGCACAAATCCTTCAACCTGCCCGACTGCAACGTAATCCATACCGCCCGGCCGCACTATTATCGGGACGCATTGGAAGGCGAGACGCAGGCCGATTTTTCCGCACGCTTGGCGCGCGAGCTCGATGCCCTCATTCTTGCGGAAGGGCCCGAAACCATCGCCGCCTTCATTGCCGAACCGGTGATGGGCGCGGGCGGGGTCATCGTGCCGCCACAAGGCTATTTTCCAGCAATTCACGAAGTGGTCAAACGACACGGAATACTCTACCTGTCCGATGAAATCATCTGCGGGTTTGGACGGACGGGAAGCTGGTTCGGCTGCGAGACTTTTGGCGTCCAGCCCGACCTCATGTCGATAGCCAAAGGCCTTTCTTCGGGCTATGCGCCGATCGGCGGCGTGGTGGTTTCAGCGCCGGTGTTCGAGGCAATTTCCGAGGAAAGCGGCCGCAACGGCCTGTTCAGTCACGGCTTTACCTATTCTGGCCATCCGGTTTCCGCCGCTATCTCCGTCGAAGCCTTGCGTATCTACAAGGAGATGGATCTCCCGGCAGTATCGAGGTCGCTCGGGCGTAAGCTCGCCGCAGGCCTCCAGCGGATCGCATCGCACCCGCTGGTGGGAGACGTACGCTCGGTAGGCTTCATCGGTGGAGTCGAGCTTGTCGCCGACAAGGCGACCCGGCAATCGTTCCCGGCCGAACTCAAGGTCGGCGCCATGGTCGAGCGCCGGACGCGCGCGCATGATCTGATCGTGCGCAATGTCGGTGACGTCATCGCCATCTGTCCACCCTACATCGTCACCGAAGACGAGGTAGAATTTCTCGTTACCCGCCTCGCGCGCGCGCTGGACGACGTGCACGCCGAGTTGCAGACCGGGTAGAGCGACCAAAGCCGACCCGAATTCACCCCTGGATGAACCGGTCGAGCACGTTGCGGGTGATCCGCTGCGTGAACGGATCGCCGCGCTTCAGGCCCATGACCCATTCGCAGGTTGCGGCCGTCACCACTTCGCCTTTGCCGCGAGTCATGTGCACCATCATGCCTGACCCGTATTTGTAGCGCGCCAAGCCTTCCGGCGTGACCTCGCCCGTCACGCATTTGACGAGGCCTTCGTGATCGCTGCCCCGCACATAGTAGCGAAAGCCTTCACCATCAGGCTCGTCTTCGGCCAGCACGGCAGGTGCCATGGCAAGTATCTGGATCGTCTCCGGCTGCCCTTCGACCGGCATCGGGTAGGGCAGGCCATGGCGAAACGTATAGTCGAGCCCATCGACTTCGTAGGCGAATATGCACTCTTTGTCGCCGAAGATGTCGGCATAGTGGAGGCCGGTGCCTTCAAAGACCCAATGCTCGGGCCGGTAGACGGTAAAACCTTTCTGACCGTGCGGCGCGAAGCCGCCCCAGGACGCATAGACGCCATGCAGTCCGTTAACGCCAACCGTGGAAGCGCCAGGCCAGCGCACGTCCTTGTCTTCCCACGCGGTGGTGAGCAAATGCGCATTCTCGGTCCCACTGACCGGATCGTCGTCGATCGCCTTGAACTTGTAGCAATGCTGGCTCTTGCCATCGTCCTCCAGCCTGATCTGCCAGAGGAAATTCGCGCCGAACCGCGCCAGATGGCCGCCGCGATCGACATAGGATTCAATCGCAACACGCATTTCGCGGGTCCAGTATTCGTCATGGCCGACGATCGTCACGCATGGATAGGCATCGAGAAGTTCCGGACGGTAATGCAGGTCCGTCTGCGTGATCACGTCGAGCGCATAGCCTTCTTTCTCTGCCCAGAGCACGAAGTGCCGGTCGAACTGCGCCCAGCCAGCGGCCGCATAGTATTGGCCGAAGCCGTTGGCAAAGGCCCATTCCTTCATTGGATAGCGGGGCGCGTCGCCCATCTCGGGCAATGGATCGGCGCAGATGCGCGGCGCACCGGCCGGCAGCCAGACGATACCGCGCGTCCACGGACGCTGCGTGCTCAGTACCGGTGACGGCAGATTGCGCTCGGGCCCGACTATGCCGAAATAATGATTGGCGCCGCCAAAGTCGTTGTAGGCGGTCCACGTGCCGGTCGGCAGCACCATCAAAATCCTGGCGCGGCGGGTCTTCTCCGTCGGCCGCACGACAAAGAAATGATGCTGGACGAATTTGCCGCCATTCGCCCGCGCGCACGTGGAGACCACGCGGTAGAACCCAGAGCGCAGATTATTCGGCAGCTTCCAGCGATGGCTGACCGGCCAGCCGCAACCGTTGCGGTAGGCAGCCTCTGGGGTCGGCGAGAATACGCCCTCGATGGCTTCCGCCTTGTAGACGGTCTCGGGCTCGAAGCCGTCGCGGTAGATTTCGAGCGTCCAGTTCGGAGCTGTGCTGCTTGAGTGAAAAACCACCTCGTCGCCGGGATCATAAGATATCGCGTCGGTGTAGCTGTAGACCTCGGGCAGCGCCGGGTTGTCATGCGGGGCTTCGTACCAGGGCTTGCTGTGCCAATGGTCGTCCGCGTGCATGGGCCGTGCGACGCGCGGCGCGATATTGAGGGAGCCCAGTTCGGGGGGGAGAAAGGGGGTGTTTGTCGACATACGATATCCCTAGCGTTGTGGTGCGCGTCCTTCGGAGCTCGCTGGCTCGCACCTCAGGATGAAGGAGGGTGTGCCGTGACCTCTACGCTGAGGCCAGCGCCCGGTCCCGAGGCGCGACCCTGAACTTGTCGATGCGGGAACCTCGAAGGCCGCACACATCGGATCGTGGCAACCATCGCTTACAGCCCGTATGAAACGAGCTGGCCTGGAAGGCCAAGCGTTACCCAGAGCCTACCGTCATGGACGCAGCAATTGGTCGGATCGCTGCCGGGACCGGTTTCGATCATGTCGAGCACGCGTCCGGCCATATCGAGGATTGCGATCTGGTCACCGCCGCTACCGGTGAGAAAAAGGCGGTCCTCGTGGAACACCATGCCATCGGGATTGAAGCTGTCACCCAGCCGGCACCACTCCTCCATCGCACCGACGCGCCCGTGGTCCCAGGGAAACCGCACGACCCTGTGCTCCATGGTGATGCCGACCAGCAACGAGCCGTCCGGGTGGAAGACCAGGCCGTTCGGGAATCCGGTCATCGGCGCCAACAGGCGCACCTTCGCGTCGGCGCCCACGGCAAGCAGCTGGCCGCCATGGTAGGCTCCATCGTCGACCCCAAGCACTTCCCAGTTCTGCGGGTCGGTGAAGATGATTTCACCCTCCGGGGAGAAGACCAAGTCGTTTGGTCGCGACGGCTTTTCGCCGGGCAGATCGACCGCGACATCGCTCCAACTCCTATCTGGCTTCACACATTGGATGCAGCCGGGGATCTGTGGATCGGTGTAGTTGAGCTGTTCCAGCGAGAGCGGCGCGATGCCACCATTGTTAGCGATGTACAGGTTGTTGTCGCTGCCGAGACGCATGCCGTTTGGGGCGCCCGGCAGCGTGGCGAGTTCGCGCACATGGCCGTCGCGGAACGCCCTGACCTTGGCGTGCAGCAGATCGACGAAGGCGATCGATCCATCCGCGAGCGCCACCGGTCCCTCGGGAAACCCTAATCCGGTCGCGTGGATTTCCTGCTTCCAGCTCATCGTTTAGCCTCCCTACCCGCTACGCCGCCGCCTCGCCCCTGCGCGCCCGGCCGATCTCGACCCCTATCGCCGCCGTCTCGTCCGGCGCGAGATGGCAGGCAACGAGACGCCCGTCCTCGACGGCGCGGAGCGGCGGCGTAATTAGCCGGCAAATGTCGCGCGCCAGATGGCAGCGCGGATGAAAACGGCAGCCGGACGGCACATTGGCGGGGTTCGGCGGATCGCCCTGGAGCACGATGCGCTTCCAGCCTCGCTGTCGGCGCGCGGCAAGCGTCGGCGCCGCCGACAGCAGCGCCTGCGTGTAGGGGTGCAGCGGCCGCGCCATGATCTGGTCGGCCGGCCCCTGTTCGATGACCGTGCCGAGATACATCACCGCTATGCGGTCGGCGACATGGCCGATCACGTCGAGGTCGTGCGAAATGATGAGATAAGAGATTTTCCGCTTGCGTTGGATAAACAGCAGCAGATTGACGATCTGCGCCTGGATCGATGGATCAAGCGCCGATGTCGGCTCGTCGGCAACGATGATTTCCGGATCGAGCGCCAGTGCGCGGGCAATGGCGATGCGCTGAAGCTGGCCGCCGGAAAACTGCGGCGGCAGCTTCTGTATGTCTGTATTCTCCATACCGACGAAGGACAGAAGCTCGCGTATGCGCGCCGGCAGTCCGGTTCCGAGCCGGATGCCATGGGTGTCGAAGGGTTCCCGCATGATCTCGGCAATGGTCATACGCGAATTCAGCGAGGCGAGCGGATCCTGGAATACCGCTTGCAGACGGCGGCGAACCGGGAGCATTTGCCGGCCGCTCATCCCGGTGATATCGGCGCCGTCGAACAGGATTCGGCCGGCGGTCGGGTTGAGCAGTTTCAGCGCCAGCCGCGCGAGGGTCGACTTGCCACAGCCGCTCTCGCCGACCAGCCCCACCGTCTCGCCCTTGCTGACCGCGAGCGACACGCCGGCGACGGCCTGCACGTCGCGCTTGCCACCACGCTTTTGCGTGAATGTCTTGGCGATGTTTTCGAGTTCGAGAAGTGCGGCCATGGCTCAGGCCTCGACCAGCGATGCGGCGTCTGCGGACGCGATCGGGTAATGACAGGCAAGCTGGACATCGCCGAACGGCCGCTTCGGTGGCTCGGTGGTGCGGCAGTCATCCTGAACCTTCGGGCAACGCGGATGAAACCGGCAGGCCGACGGAAAAGCGCCCAATCCCGGTGCGACACCGACAATGGCATTGAGGTCGTGCTTCGGCGTTGCCTCAGAGATCATCGCGCTGGCCATCAGCGCGGCGGTGTAGGGGTGCGCCGGCCGCCGCATGATGGAATCAGCAGGGCCGATTTCTGCGATCCTGCCGGCATACATGACGAGGATCCGGTTCGCGACCTCCGCCACGACGCCCATGTCATGGGTGATCAGGACGATGGTGAGGTCCATCTCGCGCTTGAGTTCGGCCAGCAACTCCAGCATCTGAGCTTTGATCGTGACATCCAGCGCCGTCGTCGGCTCGTCGGCGATCAGCAGGCTGGGCCCAGCGGCCAGCGCCATGGCGATCATGGCGCGCTGGCGCATGCCGCCGCTGATCTCGTGCGGATAGGCGCTGGCGACACGCACCGGGTCGGGGATACGGACACGGTCCAGCATTTCCACGGCCCTTTTGGCCGCATCGGCACGATTGGCGAGACCGTGCGCCGTCAGCGCCTCGGCAATCTGATTTCCAATCGGCCAGACCGGATTGAGCGAGCCGAGCGGGTCCTGGTAGATGAGCCCAATCTCACGCCCGCGCGTCTTGCGCAGTTCGGCGTCGGGGCGGTTGAGCAATTCACGGCCCTTGAAGCGGATCGAGCCGGATACGAAGGACGTCTGCGGCTGCAGACCTGCGATCGACATACCGGTCAGCGACTTGCCCGAGCCCGATTCGCCGATGATCACGAACGTCTCACCCTGCTCGACATCGAAGGAAATACGATCGACCGCATTGAGTTCGCCGCCCGGGCGTCGAAAGCCGATAGCAAGGTCACGCACCGACAGGATCATCCGCCGCGCCTCGATGCCAGCGCGTCGCCGATCAGCGAGAAGGCTGTCGCAGTGATCATGATCATTGTGCCGGGGAAGACCAAATACCACCAAGCCGAACCAAAATAGGAGCGCGAGTCGCGGATCAGCAAGCCCCATTCCGGAGTCGGCGAATTCGCCCCAAGGCCAAGGAAGGAAAGCGCGGTGACGGCAACCAGCGCGTAGCCGATGTCTGTCGTCACGCGGACATTTACCTCCTGCGCGACGAAAGGAATGATGTGGCGGCGCAGGATGGTCAGATCTGAGACCCCGAGCGCGCGCGCGGCTTCGACATGCGGGCGCTCGCGCAGCCGCAGCACCTCGCCGCGCACCAGACGGGCATAGCCCGGCCACCAGATGATGGCGAGCGACAGCGCGACGCTGTCGAGGCCACGCCCGATGGAAGCAGCGACTGCGAGTGCCAAGACCAGGGCGGGAAAACCAAAGAACAAATCGACGATGCGCATGAGGAGATTGTCGACCCAGCCACGCGCCATGCCGGAGACCGCGCCGTAGACCACGCCGAACAGGGCAGAGGCGAAGACGATGGCAACCGCCACGCCGAGCGAATAACGAGTGCCGTAGACGACGCGTGAAAAGATGTCGCGGCCGCCCTCGTCGGTGCCGAACCAATGCGCCAGGCTCGGCGGCTTGAGACGATCGGCCATAGCCAGCGCGACCGGATCGTGCGGGGCAATCAAGCCGGGTAACAATGTGAACGCCGCCAATACCACCACAACCAGCAGCGCCAGCGGCGTCAGAATGCCTTTAGGACGCGCAAGCCGGTGGCGCTTGAATTCGGTCGAAACGCTCACGAGCCGACACTCTGTACGCGTGGGTCGATGATCGGGTAGAGCAAGTCCATAACGAGGTTGATGATGACGAAGCCGGCTGTCGATACGATGGCCAGCGCGATTACCGGCGAGTAGTCGAACACCTGGAACGACTGGTAGGCGTAGAGGCCAATGCCGGGCCAGTCAAAGATCACCTCGACGAGGATGACCCAGCTTATCATATAGCCGAACTGCATGGTCGTAGCGGTGAGGATGGGGCTTAACGCATTGCGCAGCATGTGTTTGTAAAGGATCGTTCGCGGACCCAGCCCCTTGCCGCGCGCGGTTCGGACATAAAGCCGGCTCTGCTCCTGGATGAGCGCCGCGCGAGACAGCCGCGTGCCCACGGCAAGCAGGTTCACGACGATCGTCAGCGACGGCAAAACGAGATGTTTCACGCTGCTGGCAAAGGCCGAGAGGCTACCCGCGAGCAAGGAGTCGACCAGCATCAAGCCGGTGACGACCGGCGGCGCCGACTCGCGGATCGGAAACCGTGCGCCAAGCGGCAACCAGTGAAGCTTGTAGAAAAAGAAGAACTGCAAGGTCATGCCGAGCCAGAACACGGGTATGCCAGTGCCGATCATGGTCATGAGGCGAATGAACCCGTCGACCATCCCGCCCGGCTTCTTGGCAGCCAGTACGGCAAGTGAAAAACTCGCCCCGAGATAGATGACGAAGCTGACCAGCAGAAGCTCTATGGTCGCCGGGAGATATTGCGCAAGGTCGGCACTGACGCTGCGCCTCGTACGGATGGAATCGCCGAGATCGCCCCGCACCAGCCCGGCCATGTAGGACACGAACTGCTCGGCCATCGGGCGATCGAGCCCGTGTTCGGTCCTGATCCGCTGCACCGTCGCTTCGGACGCATTCTGGCCGGCCAGGAAGGCGGCAGGATCGGCGGGAACGACGCGGCTGAGGAAGAAGGTGATGACCGCGACTGCCAGGAGCACGAGCACCCCCCAAGCCAGCCGCTTCATCAAGAAATTCATCATGCCGTGTCGCTCCGATCGTGCTCTGCCTATTCGTTGCTGTACAGTTCCCAGAAGCGGGCGTTGATGTATTCGGCCGGATCGATGCGATAGCCGCCGATGCGGTCGGGCTCCGGAACAACGGTCTTGGGCCGTGCCGTCCAGATGATGGCGTGGGCATCCACGACGATTTCCGCGGCCTGCTTCAGAAGCACCGCACGCTCAGCGGGATCCTCGACGGTGGGCAATTTGGCCACGAGATCCTGAAGCCCCTGATCGAAGAACTTCCCGGAATTGTAGAAGCCGCCCTTGAGATAATGCGCGGAGAAGAACTTTGTCGCGTCCTGCGGACTCAAATTGGCGTTGCCAAGGATGAAGCAATTGCTCTTGTCGGTCTTGATGGCGGTAATCGCCTCGACGAAGGGGGCTTCCTCGACCTCGACCGTGACCCCGATCTGGGCCGCCGACGATTGAAGAACCGTGGCCGCGAAGCGGAATTCCGGGAAGCCGGCCGGAACCGAGCATTTCATCGTCGCGTTCGCCAGGCCGGATGCCGCGAGGGCCGCCTTCGCCGCATCGAGGTCGGTCTTGATTTCCGGCGCGCCCTTTTCCGGGCTGCCGGGGAACCATGCCGGTATCGGTCCACGACCGACTTCGGCCCTGCCCTGAAAGGACTGAACCATGGCGTTGTAGTCGAACGCCTTCACCAGCGCGTTGCGGAAGTCCTTGTTGTTGGTCGGCGCGAGATCCATGTTCAGATAGATGGCAGGCCAAGCCCAAAGATTGTTGCCTTCGATCATGTGGAAGCCGCTGGTTCCGCCGATGCGCAGCGCCTCGTCGAGCGGCACGAAATTGGCGAGATCGAATTCGCCGCCTTCAAGTCCACGCGCCCGGTTGGCACCGTCAGCCACAAAGCGGTCGAGCACACGGTCGAACGGCTTCGCCGGGAATTTGCCCCACCATTTATCATTGCGCTTGAGCTCGATTTGGGTGCCGCGAGTCCAGGCGACGAAGGCGTAGGGACCGGTTCCGTTGGCGTTCTCGCTGAACCAGGCCTCGCCCAGATCGTCTTTGTGCTTGGCGACGTCCTCGTCGGCGATCATTTCGATACGACTAAGATTAGATGCCAGGAACACAGTCGGCGCCTTGGTCTCGATCCTGACCGTCTTAGGGTCGACGACCGTCACGCTGGCGATGTCGTCGACCAGATAGGCCTGCCCCTGACCGATCTTGAGCAGGCGGTCGAGTGTCGCCTTGACATCGTTGGCGTCGAAGGGGCTGCCGTCATGGAAGGTCACGCCCTCGCGCAGCGTGAAGATCCAGGCAGTGCCTTCCTGCTTCCACTGGGTCGCGAGCGCCGGCAAGAGCTTCGATGGATCATCGAGATCGAAATCGACAAGGCGGTCATAGACATTGCGGGTGACCGTAAACTCCCAATTCACATTGGCCTTGGCAGGGTCGATCGTGCTGGGCTCGCCGGCATCGGCGTAGACGAAGGTAGCAGGATCCTGGGCAAAGGCCGATGCAGCGATGAATGTCGACGTCAGAAGGGTTAGAGCCGTTCCCATGACTTTGGAGAGCATTTTCATCTTCATCCCTCTTTTTTATTCAGCCCAGCCGGGCTTGGCTTGCTGCCACATATATCATATATGATACCACTATCAGCAGCCTTGCAAGCGAATTTCGTACCGGAGGTTTATGGGAATGAGTTCATCGCCGAGTCTCGCGAATGGGCTATCGGAGGCCGAAACACGCCACCTCAAAGAGCTCTCCCTGTTTGTCCGGACAGAGACTGTGCGGCTGATTTCGATCGCCAAAGTCGGTCACTATTCCTCGGTTTTCTCCTGCGCCGAAATTTTCGCCGTTCTTTACGGCGGGGTCATGCGGCTCACGCGTGCCGAGCCTAAGTGGCCCGAGCGCGACCGCTTCCTGATGGGCAAAGGCCATGCAGCGGTCGGGCTCTTTCCGCTGCTGGCCGAGTGGGACTTCTTCCCAAAGGAATGGCTCGATAACTACACACGTCTTGGCAGCCCGCTCGGCGATCACCCTGACATGCGCAAGGTGCCGGGCGTCGACTTCAGTTCCGGCTCGATCGGCCACGCGCTGTCGGCCGGCGTCGGCATGGCGCTTGGCGGCCGGCTCAACGGCCAGGATTTCGACGTCTATGTGCTCCTCGGCGATGGCGAGATGCAGGAGGGCCAGGTCTGGGCCGCAGCGATGTCGGCCGCCCACCACCGGCTCAGCCATCTGGTGGCGATCGTCGACCGCAATCGCTACCAGCTCGACGGCACGGTCGAGGACGTCATCAACATCGAACCGCTGGCCGACAAATGGCGCAGCTTCGGCTGGGACGTGCATGAGGTCGACGGCCATGACGTTGAGGCCCTGACGCTGCTTTTGCGACGGCTGAAGGCCGACCAGGTACGCGAAAAGCCGGCCTGCATCATTGCCCATACAATGAAGGGCAAGGGCGTCGGCTTCATGGAAGCTGAACCGGGCTGGCATCTCGGTTTTCTCGCGCCGAGCGACGAAGAGAAAGTCCTGGCCGAAATCAGGGCGAGAGGAGGCTTGCAATGAGCGAGGCGCTCGATCCCGGAAGCTGGCAGTATCGCGGACTGAACGCACGCGCCCCGAGCCTTTCAGTCCTTGCCGACACGCTAAACGAACTCGCCGCCGAAGGTCGCCCGGTCGTCGCAGTGACGGCCGACCTGCAATATTCCAATGGACTGATCGGCTTTGCCCGCAGATATCCGGAGCGCCTGTTCCAGTTCGGCATTTCCGAACAGAATATGGTGTCTGCCGCCGCAGGCTTGGCGACGACCGGACACATGCCATTTGCCGCGACCTTCGCGTCCTTCCTGGCGCTGCTCTGCTGCGAGCAGATCCGTACCGACATCGCTTATTCGGCTCTGCCTGTCCGGCTGGTCGGCCATCATGCCGGGATCAGCCTCGGCTTCTACGGCACCTCGCATCACGCCACGGAAGACCTGGCGATCATGCGCAGCATTGCCGATCTGACCGTGGTGTCGCCGGCCGACGGGGCGCAGTTCGCTGCCGCCATCCGTGCATCGATGACCTGGCCGGAGCCGATCTACTTCCGCATCGCACGCGGCCATGATCCGGTCGTCTACGATAGACCGGCGCCGTTCGAGTTCGGCAAGGCTGTGACCCATCACGAGGGCGCCGACCTCACCATTATCGCCTGCGGCTCGATGGTGCATCCGTCGCTGGACGCGGTGCGCGCACTGCGGGCGGGCGGTCGCGACGTCGGCTTCATCGACATGCACACGATAAAGCCGCTCGACCGGGACGCCGTTATCGCTGCAGCGCGACGTTCACGCTGTCTGATGACCGTCGAGGAGCACAATGTGCTCGGCGGCCTTGGAGGCGCAGTCGCCGAGGTGCTTGGTGACATCGGCGGCGCACCGCGCCTGGTGCGTCATGGCATCATGGACGAGTACAGCCTGATCGCACCGCCGACGCATCTCTATGCCCATTATAGGCTGGATGCTAAGGGTATCGAATCATATGCGATCGAGACCATGTCGAATCGGGGACCTTCGTGAGCATCAAGCCGCTTGCCACCGACAATCTCTCGACTCGGGCCTACACGTCGATCCGCGCCGCCTTGATCGACGGCGATTTCGCACCCGGCGAGCGGCTCGTCATCTACGACATCGCCGAACGCCTCGGCACCAGCGTCACCCCGGTGCGGGAGGCATGCCTTCGCCTGGTCAGCGAGCAGGGGCTGGAGATCCGCTCGGGCCGGTTCCTGACAGTGCCCGATCTCGATCTGGGGCGCTATCTGGAGATCCGCAAGATAAGGATCGCGCTCGAGGGCCTGGCGACCAGGGAGGGCGCAATCAATGCCACGCCGCAATATGTGGAACGGCTGGCCGACTGCCATGCGCGGTTCGTCAAGGCGAGCCGTGCGCATGACAATTTCAACTCGATCCGGCTCAATCGCGAATTCCACTTCGGGGTCTACCAGCTTTGCAACATGAAAATGCTGCTCGGACAGATCGAGAATCTATGGGTTTCCATGGGACCGATCCTGAAGGTCTATTACCGCGAACATGCTGACGACCACTATCTGGGCGCCGAGGAGCATGTGAACGTGATGGCGGCTCTCGAAAGGCGCGACGGCGCCGCTGCAAGCGAGGCGCTTGTGGGCGATATTGAGCGCGGCGGCGAAGGCATCCTCGCCTATCTCGGTGCCCGGCCGCTTGCCGCCGTTTCCTGACGGCTTTAGCGCCGCGCTATCAGCCGCTCCAATACGCTGTCGATGACACCGAGCGATTCATCAAGAATCTCGGGCGTGTGTGCGAGCGAGAGATAAAGCCGCTTCAACGGCAGCGGCTGGCCTATCAAACGGTGCTCGATCATCTTCTGACGGAAAGCGAGGTCAAGCGCGTCGTCATTGCGCAGCAAATCGTCGTAGCGGCTGTAGGCGCCCGAGAAGAAATACAGCAGCCACACCGATCCGAAGCCGGCGCTCTGGGCTTCGAGGCCATGCCGCAAAGCGATCGCATCCAAGCCCTTTCGCATGTGCATGCCGAGCGCCGACAACCGTTCGTACGTGCCTTGCTTCGACAATTCCTCGATGGTCGCCAGCACTGCCGCAAGGCTCGATGGCGTTCCGTTGAAGGTGCCGCCCATGAACACCGACCCTTTCCCGGTGCGGCCAACGCATTCCATGATGTCGCGGCGGCCGGCGACGATGCCGATCGGATAGCCGGAGCCGGCCGCCTTGCCGAAGGTGGCCAGGTCGGGTGTGACGCCACAGATCGATTGGTAGCCGCCCAAAGCATGACGGAAGCCCGTGATCACCTCATCGAAGATCAACACGACCTCTTGCTCCCGCGTGATCGTGCGCAGGTCCGACAGAAAAGCATCGGTGGCGATCACCGAACCGATATTGTGGGCAATCGGCTCGACGATAATCGCCGCGACCTCACCGGGATTGGCCTTCAGATAGGCCTCAACAGCGCCTGCGTCGTTGTAGGGCAGGACAATTGTGTGGCGCGCCGTCTCTTCCATGATCCCGTCACACAAGGGATCGTAGCGGCCAATCGCGCCGGATTCGGACTGGACGTTCATGGCGACGGCGTCATGCCAGCCGTGATAGCCGCCCTGGAATTTTATCACCTTCTTGCGACCCGTGAAGGCGCGGGCGATCCTCAGCGCATGGAAGGTCGCCTCCGAACCGCTGCTGCAGAGCGACACAAGTTCGGCGCAGGGAATATGGCGGGCGATGACCTCGCAAGTTTCAACCTCCAGCTGGGTGATGCCGGCGCCGATCAGGTCGATGTCATGCGATACGGCATGAACTCGCGCTGCGATCGCCGGATGGCAGTGGCCGAGCACATTTGCGCCGAAACCGCAGTGAAAATCAGTGTAACGGTTCCCATCCGCATCGAAGAGGTAGCATCCGGAAGCGCGGGTAAAGGCGATCGAGGCGCCAAGCTTGCGACTGGGACTGAGGTGACCGCCGGCCATGACCTTGCTTGCGCGCGCAGCAAGCGCCAGATTCCCGTCGCAGACATTCATTGGCTTCACCCTCTCATGGCGTAACAGTCAGGCACGCTTGCGTCTCGTCGGGCGCGGCGTCTCTTCCCTGTCGGAGAAGTCCTTGCCCTCGATCTCGGTGAGATAAGCGACGAATTTCCGGCCGCCTTCGATCAGATCCTGCTCAAAGGCCTTGCGCAGGACCTTCTTGTCGCGCGCCTTCAATGCGCTCAAGACATTGAGATGCTGATGCTGGCCGTCATAGGTCGGGTGGCCGTGAGGGTAGAGGAAGGTCAGCAGCGGGCCGATCTGGATCCACAGCCTCTCCAGCATCTCGATCAAATGCGGCATCTGCGACTTATGGTAGACGGAAAAATGAAAATCGTAATTCGCTTGCAAGGCGGCCGGATAGTCTTTCGTCCGCTCCGCCTCGACGAGCCTGTCGTGGGTCGCCGACAATTGCTCGATGAACGAATCGTCGATGTGCGGCAGGGCTTGCTGGGCCGCATAAGGTTCGAGAAGCAGGCGGATATCCCTGATCTCGAGATATTCCTTCAGGTTGACCCGGCGCACACGGATGTAATAGCCGGGTTTCATCTCGAGCGCGCCATCCTTGACCAATTGGAACAGCGCCTCGCGTACAGGCGTCTCGCTGGTTCCGAGACTTTGCGCCAGGTCGCGAATCTTGAGGCGGTCGCCAGGGTGGAACCGCGCCGACATCAATTGCTGGCGCAGCCGCAGATAGATCTGGGACGACAGGCTCGTCGTCTGGATTTCGCTCAATTCCGCCATCGTTGTCCTCGAACCGGTCTCGGCATCCAATCGGCTTGCCGACCAAACCGTCGTTCCGTCAAGCGTGGTTGCCGATATTAACGGCCCATCCACCGGCAATCCCAAAAAAATCCGAGCTTTGACTCATGCGCGAAGAAAATCGGTGACGAGGTTCATCTGCTGGTCGAGCATGATCTTGCCGCCGATTGTTTTACAGCCGCGCTCCGAGGCCCTGGCAAGCAAACGCGTGACCAGAGGGGTCATGATGACGTCGGCCACCACGGTGGCAGGCGCCAGCCGATCGATATCGACGGGTATGGGATCATCTTCTTTCATGCCAACCGAGGTGGTGTTGACGATAACGTCGAAATCCTCGGCAGCGGCAGGTCCCGCCGTCACATCGCACTTCGGATAGTGCGCGGCAATGGCCTCGGCCAGTGCCTGGCCCTTTCCGCCATCGCGATTGCTGATGCGCAGCTTGCCGGCTCCAGCCTCGGCGAGCGCAAAGGCGACCGCTCGTCCCGCACCTCCGGCTCCAATCTGGAGGATGCGTTTGCCAGCGGGGTCGACGTCGTTGAGACGCAAGCCGGCGACGAAACCGAGACCATCGGTGTTGTGGCCGATGAGGCGGCCGTCCTCGTCGCGGCGCGTGAAGTTCACCGCCCCGACATTTTTCGCATTCGGCGTGAGTTCATCGAGAAAACGCATCACCTCAATCTTGTGCGGAATTGTCGTGCCGAAACCGATGACGTTTCGCATGTGACGGATCGCGGCGACGACCCCGTTAAGGTCTTCGGGAGCAACATGCAGCGGCGAAGCGGCGACGTTCTTGCCAATGGATTCGAAATGCGCGTTCAAAACAGCTGGGGCGCGAACATGCCCGATTGGATGCGCAAGCACGAACATGATTTTTGTCTGGCCGGTGATTTGCAAGCTGGTTCTCCACTGAGCCCTAGCCGGCCATCAGCCCGGCAGCAGCCCAATCCCGTAATTGCCGTAGCGCGCGCCCACCCTTGCCATCTCCTCAGCCGGCAGCAGCACGGGCTCGCCCGCCTGCAGCGCCAGAAGGTATTGCCTCGCCAGCGTTTCCAGCTTGACGGTCGCATTGAAGGCTGCGTCGAGCGTCTTGCCCATCGCGATCATACCGTGATTGGCAAGGAGGCAGGCGGTCCGGTTCTGCAACGCCTCGACCGCCGAGGCAGCCAGATCGGCGGTTCCGAATGTCGCATAGCGCGCGCATCTAATGTCCTCCCCGCCGAAACCCGCGACCATGTAGTGGAAGGCCGGGATCGGTTTGCGCAGGCATGAGAGTGCCACGCCGGCATCGGCATGCGTGTGGATGACGGCATTGGCGGCAGGAAAGGCGCGAAGGATCGAGACGTGCATGTGCCATTCGCTGGAAGGTACCCCTTCGCCCGCGACGCCTCCGTCATAGTCGATCTGGACCAGGCGATCGGCACTCATGTTGCCGCTATTACCGCCGGTCGGCGTGACCAGAATCCCATTGCCGGCGCGGCAACTGACGTTTCCCGTGCTGACATGATTGAAGCCCTTGTCCTCCAATCGACGGACGACCGACAAGATCGATTGCTTCAATTCATTCTGGTCGCTCATCTAATTTCCCGCATTCTTCATCGACTCCAGCGTTGGGAGGAACATCTCGACGGGGCCGAGCTTGCCGGATTTGAGGCAAAGCGCGATCGGCCTTTCCTCCTCTGTCGTGGCGCGGGCGATCCCTGGACCCTGATACGATCCGATGCGCAAGCGGTCGATGCCGAGCCGCTCGACCATCGTCCCGGATGTCTCGCCGCCGGCGACGACGAAGCGGCGAACGCCTGCTTCGCGCAGGCGGATCGCCAAGCCGCCGAGTATGGCTTCCGCCAGATGTGCTGCACCGTCGCGGCCATATTTTTCCTGCGCGATACGGACGTCTTCATTTGACGCGGAGGTGGCCAAGGCCACTGGACCGCTTTCGAGATGTTTGCCCGCCCAAGACAGCGCAGCGCCTATCGCACCTTCGGCGCTTTCGATTTTTGTAATGTCGATGCGATACACCGGCCTGGACTGCTCAAAGGCGGCGAGCTGTTCGAGGGTGCGCTCGGCGCAACTGCCGGATAGGACAACCCCTGCTCCATCGACGGCCGGAAGATCCGGTTTTTGTCGTGCCTCGTCGAGCCAGCCGCGCTTCCGCCAAAGTGAGGGATAGTGCTGGGTGATCGGCGAGTTGCCGGTCATCACCTTCCAGTCGAGTGTAAGTGCCGCAATTGCGTCGAGGTCTTCCTCGTAGATGGCGTCGGCGATCATATGGCGAATACCCCGCTCGGCCAGATCGTCGGCGTACTCGCGAAGCGCTTGGAAATCGCCCCTGATAAAGCGATGCGGCAGCAGACCGACGCGCGACTTCGTCTGGCGTTGCAGAACACGGACCAGGTCCGGATCGGTCATCGGGGTCAGCGGATCGAGGCGCTTGGGCGATTCAGAGACGAGTTGGGCGCCGACGAACAGGTGTCCGTTGAATACCGAGCGGCCGACTTCGGGCGCCGAAGGGCAAAAGGCGGTCCTGGTCTCGCCGGTCAGTTCAAGGAGCCGGTCGGCGACCGGGCCGATATTGCCCTGGTCAGTCGAATCGAAGGTGGCGCAATATTTGAAAAAGAGCTGGCGAACGCCGACGGCGAGCAGCGCGCGGGCCACGGCATCGGATTTTCCGACCGCATCGGGAGCCGGGATGACGCGCGTCTTCTGCGCAACCACCATGGCGGGCTGGAGCGGGATTTGAGCCACCATTTCGGGCCGGGTGACGAAGCCGACACCGACGCCGAGCGCGACCAGCATGGAAGCTGTCTCCATGCCGCCGGTAAGATCGTCGGCGATCACGCCAAAAATCGGTTGCATCATTCTCCACACTCTTATGAAGCGTAACCGCGTCGACCCGCGCTACGCTTTGCCGTCAACTTGCAACGCATTGATACATGATATATCAAATCAGGCAATTGCCTTACAGCCGTGCCGGCGCAATTCCTTTGCCCGGACGCAACAAAACCGGAGAAGACGCTGATGGACCAGCGGGTCACAGATGTGGATCGTGCCTTGCGTGCTCGGGCCGCCGCCGTCATTCCGGGCGGCATGTGGGGCCATCAGAACGCCGCGCGGCTGCCTGAGGGCTATCCCCAGTATTTTTCGCGTGCCGAAGGCTGCCGCACCTGGGACTCCAGAGGGCGCGAATATATCGACTTCATCTGCGGCTGGGGACCGATGATCCTCGGCTATAACGACACGGACGTCGAGGCGGCGGCAACCGCCCAGCGAAATCGCGGCGACGCCATGAACGGGCCTAGCGAACGGTTGGTCGAACTGGCCGAACTCGTCGTCCAAACGGTGCCGCACGCCGACTGGGCGATGTTCTCCAAGAACGGCACCGACGCCACCACCGCTTGTGTCACCATCGCGCGTGCGGGCACCGGACGACGCAAGGTTCTGCTGGCACGTGGCGCCTATCATGGAGCTATCCCGTGGTGCACGCCCTCCGTCGCCGGCGTGACCGAAGAGGATCGCGCCCACCTCATCTATTTCGACTATAACGACCCGGCGAGCCTCGATACGGCCGTCGAGCAGGCCAAGGGCGATCTCGCCGCCATCATGGTTTCCGCCTTCAAGCATGACCTCGGCAAGGAGCATATTCTGCCAACCGCCGAATTCGCCAAGCGGGCACGGGCACGCGCCGACGAAGCCGGCGCGGCGTTGATTGTCGATGACGTGCGAGCCGGCTTCAGGCTCGACATGGGCGGAAGCTGGGAGCTGGTCGGCGTCAGGCCCGACCTCGCCGCCTGGAGCAAGGCGATCGCAAACGGGCACGCGCTTGCAGCGGTGACGGGCAATGACCGGTTCCGCGAGGCCGCCACGAAAATCTTCACGACCGGTTCGTTCTGGACCGCATCCGTCTCGATGGCGGCCGCCATAGCCACAATCAACAAGCTGGTAAGGACCGACGCCATCGGTACCATGAAAGCGATGGGGCAGCGGCTGCGCGACGGACTGGACGCGCAGGCAGAGCGCCACGGCCTCAAGCTGCGGCAGAGTGGCCCCGTGCAGATGCCGGTTGTCCTGTTCGAAGACGACCCCGACCGGCGTCGCGGCAACGCATTCTGCCTGAATCTGCTCGAGCGGGGGGTCTACATGCATCCGGCGCACACGATGTTCCTTTCGGCCGCGCACACCAAGGCCGATATAGACGCCGCGCTGCAAGCGACGGATGAATCGCTTGCCGCCGTCGCGCGTCTCTAGGCAAGCCAATGTATGGCGCTGCACGGCATTGACGCTGCCAGACGCGTGTGGTTTGATATATCATGTATCAGTTTGGAGGCTGAGGTTTGGATACTAACCGCCGGTCCGACCGTGGCCGCAACGTTTCGGAGGAGTTTCTCGCGGACCGTGCGAAATTCATCCGGCTGGAGACACTGCGCCTGACGCGCATCGCTGGCGCGGGTCACTATTCGAGCACGTTTTCGGCCGCCGAACTGTTCGCAGCGCTCTATTACGCGCACCTCCGTTACGATCCAGGCAAGCCGAAATGGCCGGATCGCGATCGCTTCGTACTCAGCAAGGGCCACGCCGCGATCGGGCTCTATCCGGTTCTGGCCGATCTTGGCTTCTTCGATCCGAAGCTGCTCGACAATTTCACCAAACTGGGCAGCGCATTCGGCGACCATCCGGATATGAAAAAGATAGCCGGCATTGATTTTTCCTCCGGTTCTCTTGGGCACGGCCTGTCGATCGGCCTTGGAATGGCGCTCGCAGGACGGCTGCAGAAACGCGACTACCGAACCTATGTCATGCTCGGCGACGGCGAACTCAATGAAGGCCAGATCTGGGAAGCCGCAATGGCGGCCGGCCATTACAAGCTGAGCGGCCTGGTCGCCATCGTCGACCGCAACCAACTGTGCATCGACGGCCCGACGGAAGCGGTCATGTCGGTTGAGCCGATCCATGGGCGATTTGAGTCCTTCGGCTGGGATGTCCGCCGCATCGACGGGCATGACCTCAAAGCTATTCTCGCGGCGCTCGACGGGCTGGCGCCGGCCGGTCATGGCAAGCCGCAGATGATCGTCGCCGACACGATCAAGGGCCGTGGCGTCAAACATATGGAACTGTCGTTGAACTGGCATGTCGGCAATCTGGTCGGCGCCGACTACGACGACGCCTACAACGAGATCGCTTCCGGGCTGACACCCTATCAGAGGGAGGACGCGTGATGAGCACAGTGACGTCCAATGCCGGCCAGGACCAGAGCACGCTGTTTCGCGGCAGCGACACCGAAATCGCATTGAAGGACGAAAAGTCGGTACGCGGCACGCCGAACAAGCTCATGCCGGCGTTCATCCTCGGCGAAGAGCTCGCAGATCTGGCCGACCACGACGAACGTATCGTGGTAGCGACCGCCGATCTCGCCAATTCCAGCCGCACACGCGATTTCCATGCGCGTCACCCGGATCGCTTCATCGACTTCGGCATTGCCGAGCGCAACATGATCACCGCCGCCGCCGGCATGGCCTCGTGCGGCATGATCCCTTACGTAGCGACCTTCGCCTCGTTCTGCGCCATCCTCTGCGCCGAACCGATCCGGACCGACTGCGCCTATCCGCGCATGCCGGTGCGCATCATCGGCCACCATTCCGGCATCTCGATGGGTTTTTACGGCACCAGCCACCATTCGCTCGAAGACCTCGGCATGATGCGCAGCATCGCCGAACTCATAATCGTCTGCGCGGCGGATGCCAACCAGTTGCGGGCCATCCTGCGCGCGTCCGTGGATCACCCGGGCGCCATGTATATCCGGCTCGGCCGAGGACGCGATGCGGAGGTCTACTCCGAAGTGCCGAGCGATTTCCGTTTCGGCGAGGCAAAGATGCTGCGCGACGGAACCGACCTCACGATCATCGCGACCGGCTCGCAGATCCATGCCAGCCTCGCCGCAGCCGACGCGCTGGCGGCCGAAGGTAAGAGCGTCCGCGTTCTCGACATGCACACGATCAAGCCGCTCGACGTATCGGCCGTGCGCAAGGCTGCAGCCGATACGGGCGCTATCCTGACGGTTGAAGAGCACAATGTCATTGGCGGGTTGGGAAGCGCCGTTGCGGAAGTGATCGCCGGCGGACCGGCTGTGCGCTTCCAGCGCCACGGCGTCGTCGACGAATTCTCGCTGATCGGCCCGCCGGCGGCGCTTTACGCACATTACAGGCTTGACGCTGCCGGGGTCACGGCTGTGGCGCGGGAATTTCTCGCGGGAACGGGAACGGTTTGAAAAGAGCGGGATAAGACCCGCCGGACGGCGCCTGCCGGCTTGCGATCAGCGCAAGCCGAACGATTTGCGAATGGGAGAATCCGATGGCACTGAATATTCCGAAATTATTCCGGCGGGCCGCGCTGATGCTTGCCGCCGCGACCGCGCTTCACGCCGGCCCGCTTTTGGCTCAAGACCAACCATTGATCATTGCACGCCACCTGGAGATCAACTCACTCGATCCGAGCCGTGCCTTCTGCGACACCTGCCAGATCTATTTGAGCTCGGCCTATCAGGGCCTCGTCTCGCTCGCCGCCGACAACAAGTCGATCGAGCCGCTCCTGGCGACAAGCTGGGAGGTCAACGCCGATCAGACCGTGTTCACCTTCAAGCTTGCCCCCAATGCGGTCTTTTCCGACGGCAGCCCGGTCGAATCGAAAGACGTCAAGTGGAGCTACGAACGGCTGAAGAATATCAAAGCCGACGCCTCCTTCATGATGTCGCTGGTCAAGTCCATCGACACGCCCGACCCGAAGACCGTGGTCGTCACGATGGAAAGCTCCAACTCCGAATTCATCGGCGTGCTGACCGCGCCCTATGCCGTAATCATCAACAGCGACGTCGCGGCTACGGCGGGCGCCAAGGCTGATGCGGACGCATCGACGACCGACACCGCGGAAGGCTGGTTCCTGGCGAATTCAGCCGGCAGCGGCCCTTATGTGCTGAAGTCTTATGCACCCGATGACGAGTTACGCTTCGTCCGCAACGACAAATTCTGGGGCAAAGCGCCGGCAATCGGGGAGATTGTCATTGACGAAACCGCCGATGCGGTATCGCAGGCGCAGATGCTGCAAAGCGGTGCGGCCGACATCGCCATGCAGGTCGATCCGGACACGTCAAAAACGATCTCTTCGCCGGATGTGACGATCAAAACGGTGCCGTCCTACAACTTCATCTACGTGATGTTCAGTCCCGGTGCCGAAGGCAACAAGGTTCCACTGACGAAGGAAGTCCGCCAGGCGCTCGCCTACGCGATCGATTATGACGGCATCATCCAGTTCACGGTCGGCGGCGAAGGCAAGCCGCAGGCTTCGCCGATACCCAACGGCTTCCCGGGCACCGCCGATCTTCCGATGCCCAAGCAGGATCTGGAGAAGGCCAAGTCTATGCTGGCCGCAGCCGGGCTGGCGGACGGGTTCGAGCTCGACGTCACCGTCGCGCAGCTCAACGTCTACGGTGTCGACCTCGTGCTCTTGATGCAGAAGGTCCAGCAGGACCTGGCACGGGTCAATGTGAAACTCAACATTCAACCGGTGGCTTCCGCCGTCTGGCGCGAACAGGTCGCCAGCCCCGGCGTGCCATTCTCGGCCCGCTTCTACGCGCCTGACTATTTCGGCTCGGCCCAGTACGTCCAGTTCTTCGGCATGATCCCGGATTCGTTCTGGCTGACCCGCGCCGGCCAGAAGGGCAAAGTCGATTTGCTCAATCAAAAGGAAACCGATTTGATGAAAAAGGCGATGGCGGCGTCGGACGCCGAACGCGACGGCGTCTATCATGAGATCGCGCTTCAAATGATCGAAGACAAGATCATTGTCCCTGTCGTCAGCCCGAACCTGGTGCTAGCCTACCGCAGTAACATCGAGGGCGTTCGTTATTCCGCCTGCTGCAACCTTCCGCTGTCAGAGCTCAGCCGCAAATAGGCGAGGCTCGCACTCAGAGGCATCGCGATGGTCGGCTACATAGCAAGACGTCTGATCGCGATGCCGCTCCTGCTGCTTGGCGTCGTCACGCTGGCGTTTCTACTGTCGCACTTCACCAATGCCGACCCGCTGACCTCGCTCATCGGCGAGCGGCAGATGCACAACGAGGCAGTGGTCGCAGCCGCAAAGGCACGCTGGGGCCTCGACCGCTCGCTGCCCGAACAGTATCTGATCTATCTGAAGAACCTGCTTTCCGGCGATTTCGGCACGTCGTTCCGCACCAAACGGCCGGTTTCCGAAGACCTGCTCAAGCGCCTGCCGGCGACGCTGGAACTGGTTATCGCGGCGATGCTGGTGGGCAGCATCAGCGGCATCACACTCGGCGTGTTGGCCGCCAATTTCCGCGACCGCCTGGCCGACCATTTCGCACGTCTTTTCGCGCTGCTGGGTGCGTCAATCCCGGTATTCTGGTCGGGCCTCATCCTTCTCTACATCTTCTCCGTCAAATTCGGTTGGCTGCCGGGTCCGGGACGGATCGATCCTCGCTCCGAGGCGCCGCCCTTTGTCACGGGCATGTTCACGATCGACGCGCTGATTGCCGGCGACTTCGCCAAATTCGGCGATGTGCTGACGCACCTCATCCTGCCAGCGCTGGCGCTGGGCTGGACTGTGACCGGCATCGTTTCGCGCATGGTGCGCGGATCGATGCTCGATGTGCTCGGACAGGAATTCATCCTCGCTGCCCGTGCGAAAGGCGCCGGACGCATGCGCGTACTTTTAAACCACGCGCTGCGCAACGCGATCCTGCCGACGCTCACGATCCTCGGCTTCTCCTTCGCATATCTTATCACCGGAGCGATCCTGACCGAAACGATCTTCTCCTGGCCCGGCATCGGCTCCTATGCCGTGCAGGCGGCACAAGGGCTGGACCATCCGGCCATCATCGGCGTTACCATCGTTGGCGGAGCGGCATTCCTGTTGACCAACCTCGTCACCGACCTCGCTTACCTGGCCGTCGATCCCAGGGTCAAACTCGGGTCGCGCGGGGCTGCATGAGTATTCAGGTGCATACGCTTGGATCCGTGCGTCTGCCGCGCTGGGCAACAGCGCCTGTCATAATAGGCGGCGTCATCATCATCGCCTGGTTCATCGTCCTGCTCACGGTCCACTGGTGGGCGCCTTACGACCCGACCATGCTCGCCGGCAAGCGCTTCACGCCGCCCGACGCCGCCAATTGGCTCGGCACCGACGCGCTCGGCCGTGACGTGTTTTCGCGAACGCTCTACGGCGTACGCCAATCGCTGCCTATCGCCTTGGTGGTCATCGTCTGCTCGGTGCTGATCGGCACAGCGCTCGGTGCGATAGCCGGCTTCGTCGGCGGGCTGCTCGACGAGGCCATCATGCGTTTCGTCGACGTGACGCTCTCCTTTCCGCCGATCCTGCTCGCCATGGCCGTAACCGCCTCGCTCGGACCCGGCCTCGGCAACGCCGCCATAGCCATGGTCGTCGTCTGGTGGCCGATCTACGCCAGGCTGATGCGCGCGCAGGTGCTCTCGGTGCGCGAGCGCGAGCATGTCGAAGCGGCGATCGCCTCGGGCGCCAGTCCGCCGCGCATCTTGTTCAAGCATATTCTGCCGCTGTGCTGGAGCCCGGTCATCGTCAACGCGACCATGGATTTCGGCCAGATCGTGCTGCTCGCGGCGAGCCTCTCCTTCATTGGCCTCGGGGCTGTGCCACCGACTCCGGAATGGGGGCAGATGATCTCCGAGGGGGCATTGCATTTCTACCGCTGGTGGATCGCAGCCGGTCCCGGCATCGCCATCCTCAGCATCGTGCTCGGCTTCAATTTTCTCGGCGACGGCTTGCGCGACTATCTCGATCCGAGGTCGCGATGAGCAACGCCGCCCCCCTGCTCGCCGTCGAGCGTTTGACTGTCTCGTTCGAGAGCCGCTCGCGAACCTTGCTGCCTGCCGTTCGCGACGTCGACTTCACGGTCGAGGACGGCGAAATCATGGGGCTGGTCGGTGAGTCGGGATCTGGCAAGAGCGCGACCATGATGGCCGTCATGGGTCTGCTGCCGCCGCGTGCCCGTGTCACTGGCTCGGTAAAATTTCGCGGCGCGGAACTGATCGGGCAAGCGGAGAGCTTCCTGCGCCGCTATCGGGGTGCACGAATCGGGATGATATTTCAGGACCCGATGACCACGCTCAATCCCCTGCTCACCGTCGGCGCACAGATCGCCGAGGCGGTACGGATCCATGACCGTTCCGTCGGCGCGCGCGCAGGCTTGCAGCGGGCTGTGGAGCTTCTCGATCTTGTTTCGATCCCCTCCCCCAGACAACGGGCCGGGCAGTATCCGCATGAGTTTTCCGGCGGAATGCGCCAACGTGCGGTGATCGCCATGGCGATGGCCAACGATCCGCAAATGCTGATCGCCGACGAGCCGACGACGGCGCTTGATGTGACGATCCAGGCGCAGATTATGGAATTGCTGCAGCGACTGTGCTCGGAAAGGCGAATGGGGCTGGTGCTGGTCACCCACGATCTCGGCGTCGTCGCCAGCGTCGCTAACAAGATCGCAGTGATGTATGCGGGACGCATCGTCGAGCGCGGCGAAGTAGCTGACGTCTTCAGGTCGCCGCGCCATCCTTATACGCGCGCGTTGCTGGACAGCCTGCCGCGGATCGAACAGCGCGTGGCGCGGCTGAGCGCCATTCCCGGTGCGCCGCCTTCGCTCGCTTTCCTGCCCAAAGGCTGCGCCTTTCATCCACGCTGCCGGCGGACGGTCGACATGTGCAAATACCAGGACCCCTTGCTGCGCCGGATCGGTCACGTCGATGTCGCCTGTCACCGCGCGGACGAGGTCTCTTCGTCGATTCGGACACCGGGAGAGACCGTGTGATGGGGACGGCTCCTGCCATATCCTTGCCCGGAGATGTGGCGCCTGCCCAACCCGCGCTGCTCTCGGTGCGAGGCTTGGTGAAGGAATTCTCGACCGGCGGCAACTTGCCTTTCTTCAGCACCCCAACCCGCATCCAGGCGGTGTCCGACATTTCGTTCGATCTCAGGCAGGGTGAAACGCTCGGTTTGGTTGGCGAGTCCGGTTGCGGCAAGTCGACGCTTGCGCGGTGTCTGGCACGACTGATCAAACCGACGCGCGGCAGCATCGTCTTTCGAGGCAGGGATATAGCAGGACTCTCGGACGCCGAAATGCGTCCGCTGCGCAGAAACATCCAGTTCGTGTTCCAGAACCCGCACGCCTCGCTGCATCCCGGCATGATGGCCGGCGATATTATCGCCGAACCGCTGCGAATGCTGAAACTGTCAAAAGCGGAGACGCGAGAGCGAGTGGCGGAACTGCTCGACCTGGTGAAACTGGGACCGGAGCACGCCACGCGTTATCCGCACGAGTTCTCAGGCGGGCAGCGCCAGCGCATCGGCATAGCGCGCGCTCTCGCCGCAAAGCCGGATCTCGTAATCCTGGACGAGCCGGTCTCGGCGCTCGACGTGTCGATCCAGGCGGGAATCCTGAATCTGCTGAAGGAGATCCAGGAGATGACGCGAATATCTTACCTGTTCATCTCGCACGATCTCTCGGTGGTCCGTCATCTCTGCGACCGGGTGGCGGTAATGTATCTTGGCAAGATCGTGGAGCTTGCCGAGCGCGAGGAACTCTACGAAACGCCGCGCCACCCCTACACAAAGGCGCTGCTTTCGGCCGTTCCGCTGCACGACCCGGACCAGGAAAGGGCGCGCCGGCGCATCCTGCTCACCGGGGATGTGCCCAGCCCCGCCAGCCCGCCGGCCGGATGCCGGTTTCACACGCGCTGTTTCCAGCCTCTGCCGCTTTGTAGGGAGATCGAGCCGCCACTGGCCGAAGCCGAGGGTCATCGCCGTTTTGCCTGCCATAACCCGTTTGGGAACACCAAGGGGAACGCATTGCAGCAGCCGGCCGGCAGATTTTAGGCAACTGACGCCACCCACCATTTGGGGGGACTTTGACGATGGACCCTGCATGCGCGATCGGTGGCATCTGGTCGCGATGCTTGAAGTCAATCGCATGCCATCCTGTCTTGAAGCTTAGGCATTGCGCGGCAGTGTGCTTTCGGGCAGGTGAACTCAGGCCAACGGAGTTGTGCCCGGGCCAACGGAGTTGTGCCAGACCAACGGAGTTGAGCCCGGGCTGACAGAGTGATGAGATGCGTCTGAGAAACTGCCATAACTTCCATGACTTCCGCAGCATGGCCAAACAGCGCCTTCCCCGACCGATCTTCAACTACATCGACGGTGCGGCAGATGATGAGGTCACCTATCGGCGCAACAGGGCAGCCTTCGACGACTGCGACCTGGTCCCTAACGTCCTGCGCGGCGTGACCAATGTGGACATGTCGGTGACCGTCATGGGTCAGAAGCTGGCGATGCCGGTCTACTGCTCGCCAACGGCGCTCCAGCGCCTGTTCCACCATCAGGGCGAACGTGCGGTGGCGGCAGCGGCGGCGAAATATGGCACGATGTTCGGCGTCTCCTCGCTCGGCACCGTCAGCCTCGAAGAGGCGCGCCAGATCAGCAATGGGCCGCAGGTCTACCAGTTCTACTTCCACAAAGATCGCGGATTGAACCGCGAGATGATGGCTCGGGCCAAGCAGGCCGGGGTAGAGGTGATGATGCTGACCGTGGACAGCATCACCGGCGGCAACCGCGAGCGTGACAAGCGAACGGGATTCGCCATCCCCTTCAGGCTCAATCTTGCTGGCATCACCCAGTTCGCGGTCAAACCGTCATGGGCGATCAACTACTACACGCATGAGCGCTTCAAGCTGCCGCAGCTCGACGGCCATGTCGACATGGGCGGCGGCGCGATGTCGATCAGCCGCTACTTCACCGAGATGTTGGATCCCGCCATGTCGTGGGACGACGTTGCCGAGATGGTGCAGCACTGGGGCGGACAGTTCTGCCTGAAAGGCATCATGTCGGTCGAAGATGCCAGTCGTGCGGCCGAGATAGGCTGCACCGGAATTGTTCTCTCCAATCACGGCGGTCGCCAACTCGACGGCTCGCGTACCGCGTTCGACCAGCTTGCCGAGATCGTCGATGCGGTGGGAGACAGAATCGATGTGATGATGGATGGAGGCGTCCAGCGCGGCACGCATGTGCTCAAGGCCCTCTCGCTGGGCGCAAAGGCCGTCGGATTGGGCCGCTACTATCTTTTCCCGCTGGCGGCGGCCGGGCAGGCCGGCGTCGAACGCGCACTGGAATTGATGCACATCGAGATCGAGCGCGGCATGAAGCTGATGGGCTGCACCTCGGTCAACGAGCTCACGCGACGGAACCTGCGCTTCCGCCAGTAGCAGGCGGCTTCCCACTGTTTTATCCCCCTGCCGGGAAGATGGAAAGTTGATCGACCCAGGTGATCGGGTCTGACCCGGAACTAATCAACCCCGATCAGGCGGCGGATACGGCCGATATCCGTGCCGATGAAGGACTGCATGCCGATGGCCACCTGTTCCGGCGCCATGGCGGCGACGAAGCGGCGGAACTCGTCATCCGACAGCGCTTCGCCGGTCCAGTGGACGCGGCAGAACTCCTCCGAGCCGTGGAAATGGCCGGCACCGTCGAGCACGTCGTCGACGTAGCGGCCGTAGATCATGCATTCGGAGAATTTGCGCACAGCACCGACGATTTCGACCCAGTTGCGGCCATGGATGTTTTCGATCCGGGCGCACATGGCGGTCACGGTTTCGCGGCGCCATGCAATCAGCGTCGAAATGTAATCGTGGGCGGAAACCTCTGATGGCTCGATGCCGAGCGCCGAGCCCGCATTGCGCGACCAGATGCGATGCTCTTCATGGCCTTCGCCGGACAGCACGCCATCGCGGCGGAACAGCCGCACCCTGCCGTCGCGCCGGAAGGCGCTGCAGTCGAAAGGTTTTAGGAACGCCACATCGGAATCGCAGAAGATCAGCACGTCTTCCCGGGCGTGCGCCGATATCGCGATGCGGCGAAGCTGCTGCACATGCCAGCCGCGCAGCGGCATGGTCTTCAGGCTGAGCCAGATGCGCCGTCGGAACAGGCTGAGCGGATCGTCGAAGGCGTGCAGCCAGCGCGGCAACAGGTCCCGCTCGTCGACGATAGTGCGGCGGCTGTTCTCCAACTGGCGAAACAGCGCCACGTCGCGACGCTCGACAAGAATATAGTGGTGTGCCACGCCGGAAACGTAACGGTCGAGGGTTTCGCACAGCAGGCGACAACGCTCGAAATCCGGCGCATAGCTTGCCGTAACCACGGCCACCGTAGGCGTCTGGCTAAGGACATCGGGTCCGGCGGCAGGACTCGGCACGAACCGGCTGTTCAATGGCCCGCTCCGCGGCCTGATCTGGCAGGGGCGGGCCTGCGCAAGAATTTCTGACCGATGACGCGCCACAGAAACACAGGATTACCGACCACATAGCGGCGCCAGAGGCGGCCCGGTTCGATCCACAGCCGAAACAGCCATTCGAGCCTGAGCCGGCGCATCCACAGCGGCGCCCGCGGCACCGCACCGCTCAGGAAATCGAGCAGCGCGCCGACTGCGATCGGCAGCGTGCAATGGCGCGCATCGATGTGGCGTGCGATCCACAATTCCTGGCGCGGCACGCCCATGGCGACAAGCAACACGTCCGGCCGCAATCTGGCGATGCGATCGACGATTGCCGGCTCTTCAGCGGGGGAGAAATAACCGTCGTGGATGACCACGAACCTGTGCTGCAAGGCGAGCGTTGCCAGCTTCTTCGACGCCGCCTTGGCGTTGGCCTGCGTCGCGCCGAGCAGCCCCACAGTCAGCGGCCTGGCGGACGCCTGCAGGAAAGCAGGGATGAAATCGGTGCCGTTGAGATTGTCCGGAAACCACGTTCCGTAGAGCAGTTTCGCCGCCAGATCGACGCCGACGCCGTCCGGCAGGATGAGAAAATCGTCGAGCGCCTCGGCAAAGACCGGGTCCGTATAGGCGACATTGGCGTTGTGGGCGTTGAGAAAGCTGACCTTGGTGAAGCGTCGCTCCGCAATCAACCGGGCCAGCAGGGCGACCGCGTCGTCCCAACGGATGGCGAGGACGGAAATGCCGAGGATCGATTTCAAACTGTCGACCCCGAACGCGGCGCGGGCGGTGTGCATGTTCATGCCAACACCTCCTGCCCGACAGGTCCGAGCTTTTTCAGGCCGAGCCGGATTGCGGCATCGAGCGCCTTCACCTGCCGGTGGTGGAAAGCGCTGCCGTCGACATCCCTGATATCGGCCACGGCGGCTTGCAGAGCGTCGGCGAAGGCAACCGGATCATCGGTCACGGTGCAATTGACCGGGCGATAGCAGATGCCGCGCAGCGAATGGCTGGTGGCGACGGAAGGCAGGCCGAGTTCGAAGGTTTCGATGGTCTTGAGCTGCACGCCGCTGCCGGAGGTGCTGATCAGCGGGATAACAGCGGCACTGCGCACGAAAGCCTGCGCCTCCGGCACGCGGCCGACGAATTCGACTCCGGGATGTGCCGACGTGACGCCCGACGGCACTCGGCCGGCTATCCTGATGCGGAAATCCGGCCTGAGATGCGGCACCACTTTGTCCAGGAACCAATCTAGGCCGATGCGGTTCGGCTGCCAAGTCCAGGTGCCGATTAGCGCCGCGTCGCAATCGATACGGCGCGTTTTCTTTTGCGCGGGCGGCTCGACGCAAGTCACCAGCGGCAGCACCGCCGAACGGTCGTCGGAGGCGACGCCGAGTGCTGAGCGATCTTCCTCGGCCAGCGTGAAGACGAAGCGCGCCCGGCGGCAAAGCCGTTCTTCCACGGCCTCGAGCAGCTTGGCCTCACGCCGAAACAACAGGCGCTGGAACAGACCGGCGGCGGCAGCGGCGTTCTGCTGCGCCGAACTGTGCTCGACATTGTGGGCAACGAAGATCGACGGCCGGCCGCCGAAGAGGCTCTCGAAGGCGCCAGCGAACTGTACGGAATTCAAGACATAGCCGTCGAAGGGGCCGGCGCGCTCGATGGCGGCGTGGACCTCGTTGTCGGTGACCACGCGCAGCTTGACCGATGCGAAAGTGAGGCCGGAGAGCATCGCCTTGGCAACCCAGCCGAGCTTTTGCAGCGATGATGCGCTTTCGGTGCGCACGTCGACGGCGCCGAGCACGATGGTATTTTGCGGATCGCTTGCAGGCTTGCCCGGCCAGGTGAAGCCGATCACGGTGACGCGCGCGCCGGCACGCCGCAGCGCGGCGATGATCGCGGCATTGGCGATCTCATAGCCCGAGGCAAGAGCGCCGTCGGGCACGATCGATGTGGCGAACAGCAGATGCATCTCACCTATCCTGAGCGGATACGGCTAGCAAAGCGCGGTGAAGCCTTGATTAAGTGACGATATTTGGCGGCCCGGGGTCGCCGATTTGCGGGCTTGTCCGCGAAAGGTGATTAACGAAACGTTATCGTCGCGATGCTATCGAGACCCAACTCACCATCCCGGGTTGGACACGGATGATCCCTTTGCCATCGGACGGTTCGGTATCGATCATTGGGCGGTCTCCGGGGCTTGTCACGGAAGCCGTCGAAGCGGTCGTCACGCTACCGACCTTCAAACGGCCGGAGCAGCTGCTGGCAACGCTGGCATCGCTCAAGGCCCAGCAAACCGGCAGACGCTTCGCGCTCATCGTCATCGAAAACGAAACCGAGGCGCGCGCCGGCGCCAAGGCGGCGCTGCCGCTGTTCGAACGCGGCGACGTTCCAGGCATGGTGATCGTTGCGCATGAGCGCGGCAATTGCAGCGCCTACAATGCCGGCTGGCAGACGGCAATCCTGCACTTCCCCGATTTCAGGCACCTGCTGGTCATCGACGACGACGAGATCGCCGATCCACACTGGCTCGAACGCATGTGCAAGACGGCCGAGACGCTCAGTGCCGACATTGTCGGCGGCCCGCAAATGCCTGACTTTGCCGACCCGGCCCATGCCAGATGGGCCGAGCACCCGGTCTTTGCGCCACCCTACCGGGGGACCGGGCGCGTGCCCGCGCTCTATTCCTCCGGCAATCTGCTGGTCGGACGCAACGTGCTCACCGCCATGGGGCCGCCCTTCCTCGACCTGAAATTCAACTTCATGGGCGGCGGCGATTCCGATTTCCTGAGCCGTGCTGCGCAAAAAGGCTTTGTGCTTGGCTGGTGCGCCGAGGCGCAAGTGCACGAAAGCGTCCCGGCCCGGCGCGTCGAAGCCGACTGGATCCGCGCCCGCAGCCTGCGCAACGGCGTCATCTCGACACTGGTCGAGAAGAAGAAACGGGCCGGCACGCCGTTCGCCGGCACCAAGGTTTTTTTGAAGAGCCTGGCGCTGCTTGCCGCCTCGCCGTTTCGCGGCGCGATCAGGCTTGCGCGGACGGGATCGTTGGCGACGGCGTTGTACCCGATTCATGTCGCTCTCGGCCGCGTGCTTGCCGAATTCGGATATGCCAATGAGCAATACCGACAGCCTGAGAAGAACTGAACGCGCGCCGCTCAGCGCGGCGTTCACGCGCGACGGCATCGCGACCGCGATCGCGGCGCTGCTGTTCACTGTCATCCTGGTGTCGTTCCGTCCCTTTCAGCCGGCCGGCGCCGAAATGACCGGCGATGGCGGCGACATCGTCAACCAGCTCGGCTTCGGCTCGCTTGGCGCGATCTCGATCTTCTCGCTGATGGCTTTTGCCGACCCGCGCGTGGTGCGCTCGCTGCTCAGCCCTTCCTGGCTGCTGATGCTGGGCTTCTTCATGCTGTCGGTGGTGATGGCAACCGACCCGCCGTCGGCAATGCGCGCCGCGTCCTTCACGCTGATCGGCATTTTGACGATGGCGACGATACTGGCGCTTCCGCGCGGCGCAGAGGCTTTCTCGAAGGTCATCATTTTTACCACAGTCGTCGTGATGGGCCTTTCCTACATCGGGCTCATCGTTTTTCCGAACGAGGCGCTGCACACCACTGCTTCGCTGGAGCCGGAACATGCCGGCCTTTGGCGCGGCGTGTTCACCCACAAGAACATCGCCGGGCCTGTCATGGCCTGCTTCAGCTTCGCCGGGCTGTACCTCTATCGCCGCGGGCAGCGCCCATGGGGCGCGTCGATCTTCTGCGCGGCGATGATCTTCATGCTGCACACAGGTTCCAAGACGACGGCCGGGCTGGTGCCGTTTTCGATCCTGATCGTCGTGCTGCCGGGGCTGATCGGCATGCGGCTCGGCACGCCGATCCTGTTTGCCCTGGCCGTCATCGGCACGGCGATCGCCACGCTGGGCATCGTCTTCCTGCCGCCGGTGAAGCATCTGTCGGCACTCTATTTTCCCGAGCTGACCTACACCGGACGCACGACGCTATGGGAATTCGCCGGCGAGATGCTGGCGAAGCGGCCATGGACCGGCTACGGCTTTGAGAGCTTCTGGGGGACGCCGCTGCTGCTCAATCAGGATCAGCCCTTCGACCGGGCCTGGGATATCAGAACCATCGTGCACGGCCACAACGGCTATCTCGATGTTGCGGTGCTGATGGGCATCCCGGCGCTCTGCGTGGCGGTCTACACGTTCCTGATCGCACCGCTGCGCGATTACATGCGTATCCCCTTGCGCAAGGAAAACATCTATCTCGGCGACTTCTTCATGATGGTGGTGCTGTTCGCAGCGCTGAATGCCTTCCTCGAAAGCTTCTTCTTCCGTCGCGCCGATCCGGTCTGGCTATTCTTCGTGTTCGGCATGTTCGGCCTCCGGCAGGTGTCACTGCGGCCGATGGCGGCTAGGGGTCCGTCCTGAACCCACCCCTCCAAGAGGGCTTTCCCGCTTAGTCGCGAGCGTCTATGGGAGAACCTTCTAGAGCGGTTCAGCTTTGATAGAATCGCCGAACCGCTCTAAGTATTTGTTCTTACGCAATTCCGGACGGAAAACCGTTACGCACTTTTCCTGGAATCGCTCTAGCGGAGGTTTTCCATGACGATCAGGCTCGTTCTCGCCGGTTGCGGCAATATGGGTCACGCCATGCTCTCGGGCTGGCTGAAATCCGGCAAGCTCGCCCCGGCGGCGGTTTTCGTGGTCGAGCCCAATGCCGATCTGCGCAAGCGCGCCGAAGCGCTGGGCTGCAGTGCTGCCGCGGATACCGGAGGCATGCCAGCGGACGCGGTGCCGGCGCTTGTCGTCATTGCCGTGAAACCCCAGGTGATCCGCGACGTGACCGCCGCCTACAAGCGCTTCAATGATGGCCGCACCACCTTCGTCAGCATTGCCGCCGGGACGCCGGTCGCCACTTTCGAGGGCATTCTAGGGAACCGCGCGCCAATCGTGCGCTGCATGCCCAACACGCCGGCGGCCATCGGCAAGGGCATGATGGTGGTGTTTGCCAACAGGCTGGTGTCCGACGACACCAAGCGCCTCGTCGCCGACCTGCTTTCGGCGAGCGGCGAAGTGACCGATATCGACGACGAAGGCCTGATGGATGCGGTGACGGCGGTGTCCGGGTCCGGCCCGGCCTATATCTTTCATTTCATCGAAGCGCTGACTGTGGCTGCCGAGAAGGCCGGATTGCCGACCAAGACCGCCAGGCTGCTCGCCATGCAGACAGTCTATGGCGCCGCCTCGCTCGCCGCCGAAAGCGGCGAAGATCCGGGCGTGCTGCGCCAGCAAGTGACCAGCCCCAATGGCACGACAGCCGCCGCGCTTGCGGTGCTGATGGGCGAGGAGCGGCTGACAAATCTGCTGACCGAAGCCGTGGAGGCCGCGCGGCTAAGGTCGATCGAACTGGGGTAGTAATCGCTCAGCCGGTCCCGTACAGCATCTCGTCCTGCAGCCGGCGCAAGGCGAAAAGCCTGGTCGTCGGTTCGGGCGCGGCATTGTCTGACGTCAGCAGCTCGCCCTTCCTGACCGGTTTCAGCACCTTGCCGCCTTCGAGCAGGCCGACGGGCACGGCGCGGTTGGCGCGGGCCTCTTCGACAGTCATGGTCCAGGAGCGGTAGCAGGTCTCGCCGATCGCATCGAACGTCTCGCCTGCGGCGAGATCGCGCTTGGCCACGGCGCAGACCTCGGCAACCGGTCTCGGCAGCGGCACCATGTCCGGCTTGCCATAAAGCGCAATGCGGGCGGCGGTGAGCGGCACTTCGAGCGAGGTCAGATGATACGGCCGGAAGAAGCTGTAATAGGGTCCGTGGCCGATATGCAGATCGTCCATGCGCTCGATGATGCGCGGATGCGTCGCCTCGACGATGACGAAGACGCCAGGCGCCACACCCTTGCCGATAGTATAGTCGACGACGCCCTTCTTCGACAGGATGCCGCCATCCGCGCGCGGGATAAGCACCTTGGCCAGTTCATCGCGGTCGGCCTTGGGGCCGTGCATGCCGGCAACATCAGGCACCAGCCCGGTGGCGTTGGCGATCGCGCACATCTCGACCATGGTTTTGGAGCCGTCGACGAATTCGACCAGCATGCGCGGGTTCATGTTGCGGCGCAGCGCTTCCGCGCGATAGTCATCGGGCACGGCGTCGTGGTTGAGAGGGTTGTTCTTGCCCTTGCCGGCCGAGACGATGGTGTAGCCGAGTGCGGAGGCGAATTCGATCAGCTCCATGCAGCTCGACGGCTCGTCGCCCGCGCCCACCGAATAGACGACGCCGAGCCGGTCGGCCTGCTGCTTCAGGTAACAGCCAATGGTGACGTCGGCCTCGACATTCATCATCACCAGATGCTTGCCGTGTTCCATCGCCATCAAGTCGAAATCGGCGGCGACGCCCGGCTTGCCGGTGGCGTCGATGACCACGTCGATCAGCGGATTGGCTACCAGCAGCTCGTTTGAGGTGATGGCGATCTTTCCGTTTTCGATCGCCTCACTGACCTTCGACGGCGTATCGGCCTCCCGCGCCATCGCCTCGTCGCCATAGGCGATCCGGACAGCATCACGTGCCGTGTGCGGGCGGCGGGTCGAGACGGCGCACACCGAAATGCCCGGCATAAGCATGCCTTGCGTCACCAGGTCGGTGCCCATCTCGCCTGAGCCGATGACGCCGATGCGCACCGGATGCCCTTCCGCGGCGCGCTTGGCGAGATCGCGGGCAAGCCCGGTCAGGGCAACATTGGTCATGCGCAAGTCCACTGCTTTTGATTTGAACGGGGAATAGCAGGGAACGGTAACCTTTTGCCAACGAAACCGGCCGCAATCGGCAATTTCTTGTGGTACGCCGCGGGCGGATCGGTGTTCAGGCCGGATACAGTTCGGAGATGAGGGGACGTGTCGGGCGCAACCGCTTCAACAAATGGTCCGCCCAGATCGGCCGACTGTTGCTGAACTGCAACGCTGCTGGAAAACATTCGGCATGGCGACCTCCCGGCCGATATATCGCCGATCTCATGGCGGCCATACGACCAGTCCTATTTTTTCGGCCGATGCCACCAAGGCAAGCGGGCGGAATGAGGTGCGGCAAACTTGACAAAGACCCGATCTTTCAAATTGGGTGGAAACGCCATCAATAAAGAGTCGGCTAAAGACAGATATGAGCGAGACGGACATGGCGTGGAGCGAAAGAACGAGCGACTACGGTAAAGGCCATTATTTCAACCAAATGGGCCTTGCCCTGCTGGTGCTCGTCGTTCTCGTCGCCCTGCCGCTCGTCTTTCTTCCCGACTCCATACGAAAAGTGTACCTCGGCGAGGGCGGTCCGATTGAGGTCTTCTCGGCGTCCGGCTATCTGATCGTCGTGGCAACGCTTATCCGGGAAATGCCCTATCGGGACCTGTTCAAGCGGTGGTATCTCGTCGCCATACCGATCGCGATGTGCCTGCGCGAGCTGGACTTCCATGCGCATTTCACGACCTACAACATCACCAAGACCACCCTCTACATTTCGCCTGACGTTCCACTGTTGGAAAAGCTGATCGGCGTGACGATCGTTGGTATCCTCGGCTTTGCCGTCTATTTGCTTCTGAGGGACGGCTTCCGCAGCTTTGTGCACGGGCTTCGCCATGGTGAGGCGACTGCCTTTGCCATTGCCGCCGCTATCGGTTGCACTGTTCTTTCCAAGGCTCTCGACGGGGCGCCATCAAATCTCACATTTCTCGACATCCACGTCACCCGGACCTATACCGCCATGGTGTTCGAGGAAATCCTCGAATTGGGGATTCCCATCTTTCTGGCCATCGCGGCGTTCTCGGCCTTCCCGACGCAGGATGGTCTTACGAAAAGGGCCTCGGCCTAGGTCGGTCCCAAAAACCCGAGGTCCATCACCTAAACTCCGGATACAAACGGGCCAGGACTTCTCAATTGCTGCTCTGGTCCGCTGCCGTGTTGCCTCTAATTGCTTGCTGAGAAGCAGGTGACGCAACATGTGGAATGTGGCCAAAGAAGGCTGGGGGCTCCTTACGGAGAGCATTCTCGGCTTCATCAATGACAATGCCCTAAGCCACGGCGCAGCCATGGCATTTTATGCCACAACCTCGCTTGCGCCAATCCTGCTCATCGTTGTCGCCATCGCTGGCCTGGCCTTCGGAAACGATGCAGCGCAACTGGCGCTTTCGGCCCAGTTGTCGGGGCTGATGGGTCCGCAGAGCGCCGAGCTATTGCAAGCGACAATCGAAAACGCATCACGTCGAACGGCGGGCACTCTTGCTGCCATTGTGGGCCTCGTCGCGCTGTTCGTCACCGCGTCCGGCGTGTTCGGCGAAATGCAGCTTGCGCTGAACGAAATCTGGAAAGTCAAACCGGGCAGAACATCGATTTCCGGGCTTGTGCGCGCCCGCGCCGCAAGCCTTGGCCTGGTCGCGGCGCTCGGCTTCCTGCTCTTGGTGTCCCTAGTCGCCAGCGCTGCAATTTCGGCGCTCGGCGAAATCATCAACAAGCATCTGCCCTTCGGCACCATTATCCTGAGTGCGATCAACGGGATCGTCTCGTTTGCCCTGATCGCGCTTTTGTTCGCGGCAATTTACAAGGTGCTGCCCGACCGCGCACTGCGATGGCGCGATGTTGGCATCGGCGCGGTGGTGACGGCGTTTCTCTTCACGATCGGCAAGTCGCTGATCGGCTGGTATATTGGAGCAAATGCGATCGCATCGTCATACGGGGCAGCCGGTGCATTGCTCGTTGTGCTGCTGTGGGTGTTTTATTCGTCGGAGATCTTTCTGTTGGGCGCCGAATTTACACGCGCCTACTCGGTTCGGTACGGCAGCCGGTCCGATCTGCAGGCGACCATCGACGCAAGTGATCGCGAACAGAAGCTGGCGACGGCGGCCAGGAATGAAAACTCAGAAAACGAAATCCTCGGCTGGATTGTTTTCGGCAGTCTCCTCACCGTGTTTCTAAGCCATTTCTGGCATCGACACCGGCGCTAAGGTATCCGGCGCGGCGCCGCGAAGGGATCGCCTTAGTGGAATCCGTTCGAAGCGACGCGCGAAGTTCCTTCGCAGCGGCCACAAGTTTGGCGCGGTTGCTTCCATGTCTCTTGATCAACTGATGGACTTGCGCTGGGGTGATGCCGTTCTGCCGGGCAAAGTGCGTTACTATGTAGTCCTCGCTGCCGGAGATCCGATCCCGGTGTCGGGGATAGAGCTTCGCCGCGTCGGCTGTCATTGCTTATTCTCCTTTGGTTACGTTTGCTAACGACGCATGGTTGGCCAACGCAAAAGGAGCGATTTCGTTGCCACATGCGACACCGGTGCGCTCGGCCGTTCGCCGCAGGCCGAGCGTATGCCAAAGCAAACGGACCGACGCATGCCCTCAACACGTCGATTTTTCGAGACTCAGGCCTCTGGTACGCGCATGATATGGGCAGGGAGGAAGAGCCATGCGCGAATTGCCAAAGAGCATTGACGCAGACGTTGTAATCGAAATCAGCAGGTTGCTCGACGACCATGCAAAGTCGGCACCAGTGCCGGTCCACAAGCTTGCTTCGATGATCTCGAAGAGTGTCGAGACCGACCTGCAGACAGCTTCCATCGAAGAGCTGATTGTGGAAATGGCCATGACCCGCCAACTCCCGATGCTGTTCGATCTACCGGAGGCGGATGCAGATAACGTCATATCGATCGCCTTGGCACGCGCCAGTTGATCCGGGAATTTTCTGTCGAGCGGATGTGATTTTAAGACGCGGATCGTCTCCACTCCTTCTCACTCCAATTCGCCGCGCAGGCTCCGGCCGGCGGCTTTTGCTGCGTCGCCAACGATAATCGTCATGGCCGATCCGTTGTTCGGGAACATGTGGCGTCCATTTGCATTTCCTCTGAGCAACAAAGGAGGAAATTCCATGAACTGGGATCAGATCAAGGGAAAATGGATGCAGTTCAAAGGCAGGGCCAAGGAGCAATGGGGCGACCTAACCGACGATGACCTTGATCGCATCGAGGGCAATCGTGACCAACTCGCAGGACGTATTCAGGAACGGTATGGAATCGCCAAGGAAGAGGCAGAGCGCCAGATAGATGACTGGTCCAGAAGCCTCACCTGATCGTTCAGTCGCGACGTGAAAATCAATCCGTCCTGCGAAGGCAGCGGACAGCGCCTTCGCGCTCGTTATCAAACAAGGCAGGAATGGTGCTGCGAGAGAGGATTGAACTCTCGACCTCTCCCTTACCAAGGGAGTGCTCTACCACTGAGCTACCGCAGCTGCTGATGGCGGGGCTTCTGCCATATCGAACCGGCAAGCGCAAGGCCGGGTGCAAGGCATATGTTGAAAGCCGGGACTGGAGATTTCCCGGACATGGCGGCGCCACAATGTTGGCTATCCCTGATTAGCGGCTGGCGCATCGGCCCGAAAATCGGAATCGATTTTCGGAAAGCACAATGCGTAGGTAAAAAGTGTTGGAGCGTACTTCGTGCGTCCAAGCGGACGCACGTCGCTCTAATCGCCGGCCGGGACGGAACCATGAACGACACGACAATTCCACCTGACAAAGACAACCCCCCGAAAAAGGCCGACCGCAAGAGCCGGCTTGCCGAGCAATTGCGCGCCAATCTGCAGAAGCGCAAGGCGCAGTCGCGCTCGCGGCGCACTGGGGACGCCGACAAGCGACCGGACGGGCTCAGCGCGTTAAGGGAAACGCAAAAGGATTGACCTATATCAACAGGCTGGGTCCAGGGTGGGGAATCCTGTTTCTTGAACCAAGCCGGCCAATGGTCTAGACGGGCCGCAACAGACTCAACCGATTGAAAACCGGCCTTTCGGCCGAGGGGACCCTCTTAAAATGGATCGCATCAGAATTGTCGGCGGCAACAAGCTTGCCGGAAGCATTCCGATCTCGGGCGCGAAAAATGCCGCGCTGCCGCTGATGATCGCCTCGCTGCTCACCGACGACACGCTGACCCTGGAAAACGTGCCGCACCTTGCCGATGTCGAGCAGCTTATCCGCATCCTCGGCAATCATGGCGTCGACTATTCGGTCAACGGCCGCCGCGAAAAGCAGCAGGAGGGCTATTCGCGCACCATCAATTTCTCCGCCCGCAACATCGTCGACACCACGGCACCCTACGAGCTGGTGTCGAAGATGCGCGCATCTTTCTGGGTGATCGGCCCGCTGCTTGCCCGCATGGGCGAGGCCAAGGTGTCGCTGCCCGGCGGCTGCGCCATCGGCACGCGCCCGGTCGATCTTTTCCTGGAAGGCCTTCAGGTGCTGGGCGCCGATATCGACGTCGACACCGGCTATGTCATCGCCAAGACCAGGAACGGCCGCCTTGTCGGCAACCGCTACGTCTTCCCGAAAGTATCGGTCGGCGCCACCCACGTGCTGATGATGGCAGCGTCGCTGGCCAAGGGCGAGACGGTGCTCGAAAACGCCGCCCGCGAGCCCGAGATCGTCAATCTCGCCGATTGCCTCAACGCCATGGGCGCCAAGATTTCCGGCGCCGGCACCGCGACCATTACCATCGACGGCGTCGAAGCGCTTTCGGGCGCCCGCGTCCGGGTGATACCCGACCGCATCGAGACCGGCACCTATGCGATGGCCGTCGCCATGACCGGCGGTGACGTCGTGCTCGAAGGCGCACGCGCCGACCTGTTGCAGACCGCGCTCGACGTGATTTCGCAGACCGGCGCCGAGATCACGCAGACCAATTCCGGCATCCGCGTCAGGCGCAACGGCGCCGGCATTGCGCCGGTCGATGTGGCGACGGCGCCGTTCCCGGCGTTCCCGACCGATTTGCAGGCGCAGTTCATGGGCCTGATGACCATGGCCAAGGGCAAGTCGCGCATCACCGAGACAATCTTCGAAAACCGCTTCATGCACGTCCAGGAGCTCGCCCGGCTCGGCGCCCACATCACGCTGTCCGGCCAGACGGCGATCGTCGACGGTGTTGCGAAGCTGAAGGGCGCGCCGGTCATGGCGACCGATCTTCGCGCTTCGGTGTCGCTGGTCATCGCCGGCCTGGCGGCCGAGGGCGAGACCACGGTCAACCGGGTCTACCATCTCGACCGCGGCTTCGAGCGGCTAGAGGAAAAGCTGTCCGGCTGCGGCGCGGTGATCGAGCGGATCTCGGCTTAACCCCAGGCTAACGGGGAGAAGGGGCTGGCCACAACCTCGGCTCCTTTCTGCAACTCTGGAGATTGGCGGAATCCTTTGCCAAGGCGTCCTTCTCCCCTCACCGTACGGGAAGAAGGTGCCCGGTAGGGCGATGAGGGGCAGCGCAAACCTGAAGCGATTGGCGCGGTTGCACGGATCGCCAAGACCGGCTGTTTTGTTGCCTGGAGCATGATCTTTTCCAAAAACCGGTTTCCACTTTTTGGGATCATGCTCTAACAGAAGGTTGAATAGTCAACTTTCAGGTACAAATCCGCAATGGCTCTCAAGCTTGTCGCGCTCGACGATCAGGATCTGAGCATCGTCTCGGCCCATGTCCAGGACGCCGTGCTGAAGGTCGGCGACCTCGAATACATGCCGGCCCTCAAGCGCTTCGTGATGACCATGAACCGCTTTGTCTGGGAGGCGAAATCCGGTTTCTTCCGCCAGCACAATGAGCGGCGGCAAAGCGTGCTGCATTTCGACCGCGTGCTCGGCGCCAAGACCAGCGGCATTGCCCGCGACAAGCCCGATGAGGTGCTGTCGCTGCTGGCGATCAGCTTCCTCGCCCTCGACAAGCCTGCCGGCATTGTCGAGCTGATCTTTTCAGGCGGCGGCGCGATCATGCTCGATGTCGAATGCATCGAGGCGCGGCTCGCCGACATCGGCGGCGCCTGGGAAGCGACCTCGCGCCCCTTCCACAGAGCCTGAGCAGCGCAAGATGGCCATCACCCTTCGCCAGTCCGATGCCGATTTCGAGCAGCGTTTTGCCGCGTTCCTTTTGACCAAGCGGGAGGTCTCGGCGGACGTCGAGGCGGTGGTGCGCGAGATCATCGCACGAGTGCGCGCCGAGGGCGACGCGGCGCTGGTCGACTACACGCAAAAATTCGGCGGCGGCGACCTGACCAAGCTCGGCATTGCCGTCTCCAAGGATGACGTTGCCAAGGCGTACGATGCGGCGGATTCGCAGACGGTCGAAGCGCTGAAATTCGCGCGCGAGCGCATCCGCACCCATCACCAGCGGCAACTGCCGCAGGACGACCGCTATACGGACGCCGCCGGCGTCGTGCTCGGTTCGCGCTGGACGCCGATCGAGGCGGTCGGGCTCTATGTGCCGGGCGGCACGGCGAGCTATCCGAGCTCGGTGCTGATGAACGCCATTCCAGCCAAGGTCGCCGGCGTCGAGCGCATCGCCATGGTTGTGCCTGCCTCAGGCGGCGAGGTGCCGCCGCTGGTGCTGGTGGCGGCCGATCTTGCCGGCATCTCCGAGATCTACCGTGTCGGCGGCGCACAGGCGATCGCCGCGCTCGCTTATGGCACCGAAACGATAAAGCCGGTCGCCAAGATCGTCGGACCCGGCAATGCCTATGTCGCCGCGGCCAAGCGCCAGGTGTTCGGCACGGTGGGGATCGACATGATCGCCGGGCCTTCGGAAGTGCTTGTCGTGGCCGACGGCAGCAACGATCCGGACTGGATCGCCGCCGACCTGCTTGCCCAGGCCGAACACGACGTGTCGGCGCAGTCGATCCTGATCACCGACGACCCTACCTTTGGCGCGGCGGTCGAACGGGCGGTCGAACGCCAGTTGAAAAGTCTGTCGCGCTCCGAGACGGCGGCGGCGAGCTGGCGCGATTTCGGCGCCGTCATCCTCGTTCCCCGCATAGAGGCGGCGCTGCCGCTGGTCGACCGCATCGCGGCCGAACATGTCGAGCTTGCCATCGACGAGCCGGAAGCTTTCCTGGCGCGGATGCGCAATGCCGGTGCCGTGTTTCTCGGCCGCCACACGCCGGAAGCCATCGGCGACTATGTCGGCGGCTCCAACCACGTGCTGCCGACGGCGCGCTCGGCGCGTTTCTCGTCCGGGCTTTCGGTGCTCGATTTCGTCAAGCGCACCTCGATCCTGAAGCTCGGGCCGGAGCAGTTGCGGGCGCTGGCGCCGGCGGCCATCACGCTGGCCAAGGCGGAAGGGCTCGACGCGCATGGACGCTCCGTCGCCATACGGCTGAACATGTAGACTGACATGTCGGACTACGATCGAACCCATGCCAGGCTGATCGATGTCGAACTCGACGAGTCGATTGGCCGTTCGACGCCCGATGTCGAGCATGAGCGAGCGGTGGCGATCTTCGACCTGATCGAGGAAAACCATTTCCAGCCGGTCAATGACGACGGCGCTGGGCCCTACCGGTTGAAACTGTCGCTGGCCGAATCCCGCCTGGTCTTCGCGGTGACGCGCGAGGATGGCGCGACCGTGGTCACCCATATCCTGTCGCTGACGCCGCTCAGGCGCATCGTCAAGGACTATTATATGATCTGCGAAAGCTACTACGACGCTATCCGCACCTCGACGCCCAGCCAGATCGAGGCGATCGACATGGGCCGGCGCGGCCTGCACAATGAGGGCTCGCAGACGTTGATGGACCGGCTGGCCGGCAAGATCGACATCGATTTCGACACGGCGCGACGGCTGTTCACGCTGGTCTGCGTGCTGCACTGGCGAGGCTGAACTGCCAGCCCCTCTGCCCCGCTCGATCCTGCCCCGCTCGATCCTGTTTGTCTGCGGCATGAACGCCGTGCGCTCGCCGATGGCCGAGATGCTGGCGCGCAAGGCGCTGCCGACGACCACTTTCGTGGCGTCGGCCGGGGTGCGCGGCGGCGAACGCGACCCGTTCGTCGACGCCGTACTGGCCGAGGACGGGCTTTCGCTGGGTGGGCGACACCCGAGAACGCTGGACGACCTCGAGGACGACTATTTCGACCTGATCGTCACGCTATCGCCGGAGGCGCATCACACCGCGCTCGAGCTTACCCGCTCGCTTGCCGTCGACGTCGAATACTGGCCGATGCCGGACCCGACCGACGTGGGCGGCACGCGTGAGCAGATCATGGCCGCCTATCGCGAGGTGCGCGAACGGCTGAAGGCGCGGATATCCAGCCGTTTTCTGGCGCCGGAAGCAAAAAACGGCGCTGATTAAGCATGTTCACAAGCGCGCGATTATCATATAGGTTCCGCCCAAATTCCGGCTGGAGTCGGATGATTTCAGGTCTGTTCGACCTGAAATCTGAATCCGCCTCTAAAGAAGTAGAGCATGATGTCGTCCGAAAACCGCTTCACACTTTTCGGCATCATGTTCTAGGCGCTGGGAATCCCATCCAAGCAAAGGTATCGAATGCCGAAGGAAGAAGTCCTCGAGTTTCCGGGTGTCGTCACGGAATTGTTGCCCAACGCGATGTTCAGGGTGAAGCTTGAAAACGAACACGAAATCATCGCCCACACGGCCGGCCGCATGCGCAAGAACCGCATCCGCGTGCTGACCGGCGACAAGGTCCTGGTCGAGATGACACCCTACGACCTGACCAAGGGCCGCATCACCTACCGTTTTAAGTAAGATCGCCAGAGTTCGGCCGGGATCGCGATGAGCATTTTGCAGAAGCTCGTGCTTGCCTCGGGTTCGCCGCGCCGGATCGAACTCTTGCAGCAGGCCGGGATCGAGCCGGACCGCGTGCTGCCGGCCGGTGTCGACGAGACGCCGCTGCGCGCCGAACATCCGCGCTCGCTGGCCAAGCGCCTGTCGAAGGACAAGGCCGAGAAGGCGCTGGCCTCGCTGCAGAGCGAAGAGGACTATGCGCCCAGCTTCGTGCTGGCCGCCGACACGGTAGTCGCCGTCGGCCGGCGTATTCTGCCCAAGGCCGAAACATTCGACGACGTCGCCAATTGCCTAGGGCTGCTGTCCGGCCGTTCGCACCGGGTCTATTCCGGCATTTGCCTGATCACGCCGGGCGGCAAGCTGCGCCAGCGGCTGGTCGAGACCAGGGTGCGTTTCAAGCGGCTGCCGCGCGCCGAGATCGACGCCTATGTGGCCTCGGGAGAATGGCGCGGCAAGGCCGGCGGCTATGCCGTCCAGGGGCTGGCCGGCGCCTTCGTCGTCAAGCTTGTCGGCTCCTACACCAATGTCGTCGGGCTGCCGCTCTATGAGACGGTGGCGCTGCTGACCGGCGAAGGGTTCAAGGTGCACGCCAACTGGCAGTCGGTTCGGCCATGAATTTCGGGACAACCATGAATCCGGGGCAACCATGAGCCCGGACGACAAGGTCACGCCGCTGCGCCCCAAGCGGCCCTGCCCCGAATGCGGCAAGCCATCGGCGCGCGAGACCTATCCATTCTGCTCGGTGCGCTGCAAGGACATCGACCTCAACCGCTGGCTTAAGGGCGCCTACGTCATTCCAGCCCGTGACGATGAGGAAGAAACGGACGGCGATCCTCCCAAATGAAGCCGTTCGGGGCAGTCCGCCGGTCTCGACCGCGCCCGATGACTCGGCCTGTCGAGCAACTCCTCGTTTCCCGCTTGAAATCAACGCTTAAGCGCTGGACAGGCCGGATTCCCGTGCTATAACCCACGCGCTTTCAAGGGGCGCCTGCGGCGCTTTCATGAAATCCGGTGCGCAGAATGCCCGCGTGCCGGAACAGGCCCAGATAGCTCAGTTGGTAGAGCAGCGGACTGAAAATCCGCGTGTCGGTGGTTCGAATCCGCCTCTGGGCACCATCCCCCCTTCTCCCGACTGTCTCTTTCGCCGAAGCATCTACGCTTTTGTCTCGGCAAACGTCTGAAATCCTTGGTGATTTTTGGACGCAAGGCGCGGTTGGTCGTGTTTTGTGGAATTTCGGCGTAGTTGGTCCAACCAGGCGGAGGGCTGGTATTTTCGCTGGTATTGGAGATCCTGATGGTATCGATGTGGCCAACTGGAGGTCCCGAAAATGGCGCTTTCCGACGTGAAATGCCGAAATGCCCGACCCGCTTCCAAGCTCGTGAAATTGTCTGACGGTGGCGGGCTCCAGCTTTGGGTTCAGCCTACCGGATCTCGCCTATGGCGCCTCGCCTATCGTTTTGGCGGCAAGCAGAAGCTTCTGGCGTTGGGCAGCTATCCCCTCATCTCCCTCACTGAGGCACGCGAGGCGCGCGATACCGCCAAACGTCTCCTCCTACGTGGCATCGACCCCGCACAGGAGCGTAAGTCGCAGAAGGCTTCGGCAGAGGACACCTTTCGCTCAATCGCGGAGGACTATGTCGAAAAGCTGAAGAAGGAGGGTCGTGCCGACCGGACCATCACCAAAGTCAAATGGTTGCTCGACTTTGCCCATCCAACGTTGGGGGACAAAAGCGTTCGGGAGATTGATCCGGCCACAATTCTTGCCGCTCTCCGCAGCGTGGAGGTTCGCGGTCGATACGAGTCGGCCAGGCGACTGCGCTCCACTATCGGCAGCGTGTTTCGATATGCAATCGCAACCGCACGCGCCGATATAGATCCGACGATAGCGCTGCGGGGAGCACTCGTTGCTCCAACGGTCACGCCGCGTGCCGCGGTTACCGATCCTAAGGCCTTGGGAGGCTTGCTGAGGGCGATCAATGCATTTGACGGACAGCCTACAACCCGAGCCGCCCTAAGGCTGATGGCCCTGCTGTTTCCCCGCCCCGGCGAGTTGCGCGCGGCCGGATGGGACGAGTTCGATCTCGACAGCTCCGTGTGGAGCATCCCTGAAGGACGCATGAAGATGCGACGGCCGCACCGCGTACCTCTTTCCAGGCAGGCCGTCAGCGTCCTGACCTCACTTAGAGAAATCTCTGGTGGTGGATCGCTGTTATTTCCTAGTGTTGGATCCGGTTCGCGTCCGATTTCCGACAACACGCTTAACGCCGCCCTGCGCCGCATGGGCTACGGCAAGGAAGAAGCTACCGCGCACGGTTTTCGGGCAACAGCATCAACTCTGCTAAACGAGTGCGGAAAGTGGCATCCGGATGCCATAGAGCGGCAACTGGCCCACATTGAGAACAACGACGTTCGTCGCGCCTACGCCCGGGCGGCGCACTGGGAAGAGCGCGTCAAGATGATGCAATGGTGGGCCGATTATCTGGATGAACTCGAGAGCAAACCCTGCGGGTGATCTCAATCGGGGGACGCGGGAAGCCTGCTGTCCATACACCATCGCGACCGGCTTGGCTGTCGCGCAGAAACAGATCGGCCAGCTAGGTGTATCGATACACTACCGAGAAACCGGCCTCTCTGTCCTGGCGCAACTCACATTCAGACGGAGCCCGTGAAGGCGATAATGCTGCCTCGCTTTATCCCAGCCACGCAAAGCTTTTTGGCGGCAAGGTAATTTTGACGCATGTTCGCCTTCCTACCTCCTGTTCGGGTGGGCGATTCATGAATCTTGAATAGCTTTCATAGCGAAACCGATTGCCTGGGCTCCGTATCAGCAGTGAATCGGTGCGTGCTCTCGTCCAAATGATAAATTTGCAAACGTTCAGCAGACGACGCTCGCGAGTTAGGGCAGTTTTTATCATGCGGAAAAGATCGAGTATCCCAGGAGGTCGCAGTTTGGCGATTGCCTCGATGGTGTCGTGAACACGATCGTCTGCGCTCGAAAACTCGGGCTCGAAATTCGTTTCCCCGTTACCTATAAAAATCGTATGCCCATGGGATTTGCGTGCAATCTTTCGGTTCTTTGCCTTTTTCTTTAGACGCGACCTTCGGGATCGATCCGTGAAACGTCACCGTTTCGGTCGGTCCAGTCCTATAGGCGACCAGTGATGTTCTCTGGAATTCCCCTTGCTCATCCTCGAACCTATTTGAAGTGTTCCGCCATGACCGCCGCAATTGCTCCATCGGCGGTTGGGAATTCAGTCGGATCCATCATGCACCTGATGCCAACGCGCGTTCCAAATTCTCATACGCCCGGCGATGCCGTTCTTCTGGCATGCGTCCCAGATTGTGCATCTTCCATCGAACGGCGGGCATCTGGTCCACCCCTTCAATGGCAAGCAGGCCCCACTGCGGTCGACGCGCCTTGAACGAAAGCAAGAATTTTCGCTGATCGTCGGTCAATGCCTGATTGAGGCCCGTGATCAGCCGCTCGCGAACGTCGAGCAATTTATCGAGGCTAACCTCGATCTGAGACATGCGCAAAAACTCACCTTGGTAGATCCCGGCAATGTCCTTGCGGGCTGGCTGAAGGAGCTCAGCCATCGTCCTGTTATGGCTGATGAGGTAGACGAGAAAGGTCTTGACCAAATCCTCGGTCAACCCTCCATTCTCGAGCAGCAATTTGACATCGAAGAGATCGCGCGGATGTTGCCGGTCGAGCGCTGCGCAGATTTTTCCGGCATAGAGATCTGGGATCGAAAGAAGCTGCATCTCGACGAAGCCGAATTGCTCTTCGACCGCAGGCGAGACCTCTCGTAGCTCCTCCGGAAATACCGAACCGCGCAGCACGGGCGAGAGTTCGATCTTGATGCGATCGTCGCCTTGGGTCACGAAAAGGCGCAACGCGTCGCGCTGATCTTCATACGATCGGATGATCTCTGTATCGGGCATCGCCTTTGAGATTGCGTCAGCGATGCGTGACAGCGCTTCGGCAACTTTCTTGAGCGCCTGGTCACGCTCATCCATAGGCAGGTAGACAAGATCGATGTCGACGGAGAGCCGCGGCAGATCGCGAATAAAGAGATTGATGGCGGTGCCACCTTTGAGGGCGAAACACGTCTCCGCCGCAACGAGCGGCAAGACACGCGTTAGAAGCCGGACTTGTCTGTAGTAAGGGCTGGCTGTGTCCACATCTCCTCCGGGACCGTTATGCGGTATTTTGTATCGAGTCTGCCGCCTCTGACCAGCACTCTGTTGCCGCTGCCAAGGCCAAGCTCGTCGAGCGCTTCGGGTTTGGGGAGCTTCTTCAGCCATGCGTAGGAATGGCGCTCAGCCATCCAGTAGAACAGTCTGCGTAATTTGACGCTCGTGCATTTGCGCAAGAGCTGCTCCATGTGCTTTGGCGAGAGCGTCGTCATACCCTGTAGAAGTTGGTCGGCATGCTCGAAAGAGATGGCGCCAGGCACGTCCATCAGGACTTCAAGATAAGCCCGCTCGGGCGACGACATGGTAAACGGCCAGGTGCCTGGCCGCTGACCCGGTATATTGCTGTCCACGAGAGATCGCTCGTTTGTGTCGTACTCACGGTTGACCAGACCGGAGCCGCCCAGTGAAGAGAGGCGGTTGTGGCGAACGAATTGGACTGAAGGCAGCGCATCGTGCAACCAGGCCGGCAAAGCGTCTTTGCCGTAAAGATGGACCACACGTTGCCTCGACAGTGGCAGGTAGTGTGCAAATCCTTGCAATTCGAGTGCAGTCAGCCCGCCGACAGTGAGATCCGTGCGGAAGATAGTCTGCAACGCGGCGACGACGCCCTGCCATGTCAGGTGCGTACCGGGGCGTATATAGACACCGGATGCGAGTGGCGTGAGCTGCCTGCTTTTGACCAGATTATCGAGCGCGTGGCGATCGAAGTCTGGGGCCTGCTTCGCCAACCATTGTCTCGTGACCGGTAGCCCCTCGGGCGCCAGGTTTTGTAGCAATTGTCTCCGATCAATGTTCGTTGGCACTTGGTTTATATATTCGATACCATGCGGCGATGATCGCCGCATTCCATGACTCCGATAAACTATCACTTTTAACGTGAATTTGCAATTGTTCAGGAACGCGGCGACGATCGCCGCATTTAAGAGAAAACTCAAACTAGCTTCTGATTTTGCATAGGGCAACTAAACAACTGCATAACGCGGGGGGCGACGCTTACACTTATCGCGGGCACTATCAGTTCGAGTGGGTGAGGCTCCGGTCTGCGTCAGAACGTGCGGAGCTCCAGGCACCCCGAGGTCGGGGTCGAGATGGCGCGGCCACCCCGGACGTCCGACGCTGAATTTGACCACCCCAGAAGCCGCCGTTTGTTCATCGGTGCTACAATTCCGAGCGGAGAGCGCGTCCCGCGAATTACTGAGTTTGCTACCGGACGAACTTTGGGTGGGCGCTCGCGTAAAAGACCTCCTAAAACTTGTCGTCTGAAGCCGGTGAACCATTTTCCGTGTCTAACGGGCAGGCATCGTCCCTAATCGCTTGACCTTCAGACGGGCTCCCGCCAACTTGGCGATCGGGGTGGGAATCTTGACAAGTTCAGCAGTATCTTCAGCGCCTGATGCGTCGCGTCCGCAACTCTTCGGTCAACTCGGCTCGGACATCTTCACGGTGTTCTCTGGCGAGAACCGGCTGCTCTATGAGCGTGCGATCCTCGCCGTCTATGATGACCTCTACCGGTCCGACCTCCTGTTCCCAACCGAGGCGGAGGTTGTCGGCGTGATCTACGACTGCATCACGCGCGAGCCCGGCCTCTGGGCCGAGGACGAGGCCGCCGTCGATCTCGACCGCCTCGTCACGCGGACCGGCCGACGGGTCAAGCGTCGCCGCGTCGCAGGCTCGGACGATCAGGCCACCGGGACCGCGATCAGCCGGTCTCGGCATATCTACAACCGGATGCTGCAGACGGGCTGGCTGGACGAGGCGAGCTATGGCCTCAGGACGACCGTGGAGATGCCGTCCGGCGCGATGCGTCTCGCCGAATTCCTGTGCTCCCTAAAAGAGGGCGGCGCTGAGCAACTCGGTGGCTTGGTGGTGGAGGTGAGAAACGCGATCCGTGCGGTGCGCGAGAAGCCGGCCGAGAATGCCCTCGGCCTCAACAAGGCCGCCCAGGATTCGGCGCGTTTCGGACGGTATCTGAGAAGCGTGCTCGCGGCCCTGCGTGAAGTTGATCGGCAGGTGCTCGTGTCGGAGACGCTTTCCGAGCGGCTGCGGCACTACTTCGAGGACTTCGTCGAGCGGGTGCTCCTGCGCGACTACACGTCCATCTCGACCACCGCGCATCCCTATCGGCATCGGCGGACCATTCTCGCCTCCCTCGACGAGTTGGAGGATTCTGAGATTGACATCGCCGCAGTCGCCCACGCGTATCTTGAAGCCCGGCTCGTTCCCGATGGGCAAGCGGCGCGCGACCTTGTGCAGGAGGATCTGTTTCGGATCCGCCGCGTGTTCGAGCGGATCGAGGAATCTTTCGACGCTATTCAGCAGCACCGGTCCAGGCTCGAGACGCGGCTGCGCAACGTGGTCAGGTATGCGGGGCGCCGGACCAACTTCCTCCAGCGCAGCGAGCATGTAATCCAGGGTCTCGACGACGCTCTTTCACGGGGCGTGGACGATCTTACGGTCCGAGGTTTGATTGAGCCGCGGATGACCGTGGTCGCGCCCGAGCTCCTCGCGAAGCCGCGCGGGGCGCGGCCGGAGATTGCCGACGCCGATCTGGCCCTTCCGCCGCTCGATTCGATACGCGAATTCAGGCGTCAGCTCGAGCGGGAGTACTTGGATCGTCTGACCATCTCTCCGGCAAAGGTTAGTCGTTTCCTCGAAAGGCGGGTACCGCCCTTTGGCGAGACTACGGCGGGCTCAATGAGGGTCGAGACCGTGGACGACTTCCTTGCCTTCGAATCCATTCGAATGATCGTCGCCGGCGGCTTCGGCGCCGCCGCCGACTCCCGGCTAGCTAAGGCGCTCGAGGGCAGGTTCGAGCTCGCGGCGTCCGACGAGGCGGTGTCAAACGAGTGGCTGGACTGCAGCGGCTTTCACGTGAAGCGCCTCGACGATAGCATCACCCTCGAGGTCGGGCATGCTGCTTGAGTTCAACGCGCTCGAAAACTCGAACCCTCGCGGCTTACTAAGGGTCACGCAGCTCATCGCGCATCTGATGCGGAACCAGTTCGTCCACTTGGAGGACCGTGGGGCCGCGACGCTGCTCGAAACGCTGCACCGTCCTGAGCTCGCGAAGCTCGTCGAGGCTTACTTTGACGTCGCTGGCTATCGCCTCGTCCACCGGGAGACCGAAGGCTGGGCGGGGATCCTGCCCGATCCGGAGCGCATGTCGCTACCACGGCTGCGCATCGATGAGACGATCGCCCTACTCGTCATGCGACGACTCTGGGAGGAGGCGCTCCAACTCGGCGAAATCTACACTAACGGAACTGTCCGCACGACGCTCAACGAGGCGTATGCAGCCTATCAGGGCATAGTCGCCGGCAGCCGGCGAGCGGCGCTTGCGCCGAACGAGTTCCGCGACGTGCTCCGGGTGTTCGAACGCAAGGCGATCGTTCGCCTCGGTGAGTTCGACGCGGACGCCCAGGATATGGATCTCGACATTCGCGCGCTCGTCACAAGCGTCGCCGGCGACGACTTCGTCGCGTCGCTCGAGCAGATCCTGTCGCGTCCGGTCACCTCTCCACCTGACGCGGACGATCAGGCCGTAGCGGGGGGCGAGGCATGATGGAACTGCGGCGTATCGTCCTTGTGAACTGGCACATGATGGTGCGGGCCGACCTCGATCTGGCCGGCGATGCGGCCATTCTCGGCCAGAACCGATCCGGCAAGTCTACAATCATCGATCTGATACAGGCGATCATGGCGGGCGGTTCGTCTCGTCTGTACCGGTTCAACCGTTCGGCGGGCGAGAGCAGCGGCCGTTCGGACCGCACCCTCGGGGGCTACTGCCTCGGCCAACTCAGCGAGGACACATTCCTTCGGAACCAAGCGAGGACCTACATCGCGCTTGTCTTCGAGGATCCGGAAAGGCGGCGGATGCCTGTGAGCCTCGGGCTGTCTGTTGAGGCCGCCCGCGGACAACAGACAGAGGTAGTGGGCCGGTTTGTCGCCGAGGGGATCAGCGTCGACACTTCGATGCTGCTGGATATCGGCCAAGAAGCATCCCGGCCGACCGTCTGGTCCATTGTGCGCCGTCGACTCGATCAGGCCTGCGGCGAAGCGGGCGGTCAGCTCCTCACGCCGGACGATGCCAAGACATTCATCCGCGAGTACATGCGCGCGCTGTTCACGGGGCGCCGCGCGTCGGATCCGGAGCGGTTTGTTCGCACTTTCGTGGCCGCGCTCTCCTTCACGGACATCTCGTCTGTCGAACAGTTCGTGCACCGCTACCTGCTCGAGCCTAAACCGATCGACATCGCCGAGCTACGCGATTCTATCCGCCGCTACCGCGAGATCCAGAAGACCATTGCCGACCTCCACCGAAGACTGGAAGCACTTCGCGCAATCCGCGCCCAAATAGCGGAGTTCGACCGACTTCTCGCCGAGGAGCTCACCTGTCGCGCGATCGAGAAGACCGCCATGCTGGTCGAAGGATTCACCAAGCTGTTGACGAACATCAGTGAACACAGGTCGAAGTCGCGCGAGTTGCATGCAGTCATGGAGGAATTCGCGCGGGTAGAGGAGGAGATTGAGCGCGAGACCGAGGCGCTCGCATCCGTCCAGCGACAGATCGCTGCGACCGGCGCGCAGGGACAGCGCGCCATTGTTGAGCAGGAGATTAGGGGGCTGGAACGGGACCATGCTAGCGTCATGGAGCGCCTGTTGGCTCGACATCTCCGCGCTGCGCGCGCGATCCAGCTCCTGGGGCTGCGCGACAAGCTGAGCGTCATAAACCCGGGCGAACTGTTCCGCGCGCTCGAACGCGTCGAGGAGGACAGCCGCGGGCTCGCACCGCCCGATTGGCCACGCGATCCGGCGAAGATGGATGAGCTGCTGGACGCGGTCTCTGAAGCGGCGATCACCCGGACAGAAAAGGCGACCGACCAACGAGATGACGCTATCGTCTGGGTCAAGCAACTTGAGGCCGAGACAGCCGAGGACAGCAAACTGCTTGCCAACGCCAAACGGGGACAAATTACCCTTAATACCGCAACCTCGAAACTTATGGAGGCTCTGCGCCGCGAAGGCATGACGCCACGCACACTCTGCGAGGTCGCCGACGTAATCGACGAACGTTGGCGCAATGCGCTTGAGTCGCTACTCACCCGCGACCGCGAGGCCATTATTGTCGATCCGGAGCATGCCTACCGTGCAACCGAGATCCTGCGGCATGGACGCGACGCCTATCCGGGATGCCGCGTAGCCAACACCCGCAAGCTCCAGTCGAGGCCCACCGTGGCCGAAGGCGGCACGCTAGCTTCGATGATCGGCAGTGACGACAAGCTGGCCATGGCGTTCGTAGTCTTCAGAATAGGCAATGTACGGCTTGCGGAGAACCAAGATGAGCTTCTATCCAGCGGCCGCGCCGTTATGGCTGACGGTGCATATTACGATGGCCTGGTTACTGAGATGCGCCGGCCCGATGGCCTCAAGATTGGGCGGGCTGCGGCACCACTGATGGAGGCCACATTACGGGGGCGGATAGAACAGCGCGCGCAGCTTCTGGGGATTCATCTTGAGAAGAGGCGCTTCTTCGAGGATGCGATCCGGCGGCTCGAGGATTGCAGCAGACCGGTCGACGAAAAGGACAAGTTGGAAGCGCTCGCATTCGCGCTGGGGGATCTGACCGACAGGCGTGCCGACGCGAAGCGACGACTCGATCGGATATCGGCCCAGGTCGACCCTGAACTACTCGACGCCGAGAAGCGGTCGCAGGCATTATTGAACAGTCTCAAGGCAGATCGCGATGAAATGATCGATAGTCGCGCGTCGCTCAGATCGAAGATTGAGGAGGTCAAGGCGAGGCTGGGCGCGGGCGAGCAGAGCGTTGGCTCTTATCTGTGCCTCGCCCATCGCCGTCGACACTTCCGCAGTGTCGTGACCTCCGCGGCACAAATGCGATCGCTTCGCGAGCGATATAGGGGACATTCGGCTAGAAATCCGGCCAGGATTGCTTCCGATATGGAGAAGGCTGCGGACGATGCGAAGCAGGGGCATCGGGAGCTCGGTCACGAGATCCGGGCGGCCCTTGGGAGGTATGCCATCGATTTCCCCGACGCACTCGAGGGCTATGCGGACGTACCGATCATCGGCACGGTGAAACCATGGGTGTCAGGTGGCATTGCGATGCTGGAAGACAACGAACTCATCCGGTACCGCGAGCAAGCTGACGAGGCGGCAGATCGGGTTTCGCGTCTCTTCAAGACAACTTTCGTTCATGAGCTGAACAGCCGCTTCGGGCAGCTTCATTCGGAGATGGAGAAGCTGTCGGCGGCGCTCCGTACACGCCCTCTTCACGGTGAGATCTATCGTCTGGCGGAGCTCGTCAAACCGGAGTTCGACGACCTCTATCATCTCGCCAAGGACAGCGAGACCGACGAGCGCGTGCTGGATGCTCTGTTCGGTCGGGCCGAGCCCCGCGACGAGCGGCACGCGCGGGCGCTCAGGCAGATAGAACAGCTTCTCGCCGACGAGTCCTTCGACTTTACAGTCTTTCAGGACTACCGCAGCTACTTCACCTACGACCTCAGGATGCGCGACATCGCCACCGGGCGGACGACGAGCTTCGACCGCCGACGCGGCGTGGCCAGCGGTGCCGAACGTCAGGTGCCGTTCTACGTCGTCATCGGAGCGGCCCTCGCCAGCGCCTACCACGGCGTCCGCCAGGCGACCGCTCGGAGCGATCTCGGCATTGGGCTTGCCGTGTTCGATGAGGCCTTCAGCAAAATGGATGGCCCCAACCAGCGGACGCTGCTCGAATTCTACCGAGCGATCGGCCTGCAGGTCGTCATCGCCGCGCCGACCGAGAAACGCGCGGTCGTCTACGAGAACCTTGATTATATCATCGACGTATTCCGCAGCGGCGACGTTTCCCTCGCTGAATCCATCCGGATCAAGGACCGCGTCCGCGAGGAGATGCGCGCCATCAATCCGCAGTACGCGACGGATGACGAACTCGCGGAGCGCCTTGGTCTCGATGCGAAGGCGGCCGAATGAGACGGCGCGGGTTTTCGACCGTCATTTCACTCATCGACGATCTGCTCGCGCGGCATGAACGCAATCCCGCTGCGCGAAACCTGATCGCCTCGATCGACAACAATGGCTTCGCCAACATGGACCTGCGGGACACCTTCGACGAGGAACTCGCAGCGCTGGAGCGAGCAGGCGGGATCGAACTGGTCCGAACAGGCCCGAAGATGGAGCGTCGGGTAACCGGTGCAAGGCTGAAGGATGCCGGAGTGCTCTATCGGCAGGTCGGACGGCGGCCGGCTGGCGAACTGGCACACCAAGCCGTTTCAGAACTGCGGTCGCAGCCGGGGCTACCCGCCGGCGCCGCCAACTTGATCGACGACGCCGTTGTGGCCTGGACGCGGGGCGTGTCCCACATCGGAATCCGGAATGGGGACGGGCGAACGCTTGCAAACGTGATCGGCCTCGCCATCGCAGTAAGCGGCCGCATGTCGGGCGATCCGCAAGGGGAGCAGGACTTCCGGACCTTCTCGCGGCTGACGGTGGGTGACAGTAAGGCGCTGGAGAAGAATCTCCGGCAAGTCGCCGCAGCGATGGCGAAGATCTTCGCGAGCACGGAGGAGCAGACTCGCCTCGATCCGGAGGAGCTACTTGCCAGCGCCGGTATCAGGCGCTTGCCGCAACCGATCCTGTTGCACGGTGACGTATCGCTGGACGGGCGGTCCTTTCCGGCAATGCCTTATGTCGGAATACCTACCGACTGCGCCGGCGGGATCGGTCTCCTGACGAACCCAGACTACGTCCTGACGATCGAGAACTTCACGTCATTCGTGCGGCACATCCGGGAGGTCGCACGGTCCGAACGAGCCCTCGTCGTCTATTCCGGTGGCTTCCCCTCGCGACCGACGCTCGCGACGATCGTAAGGCTGGCGGCCCAGGCGCAGGTGCCGACGTTTCACTGGGGAGACATGGACGCCGGAGGCGTCCGCATATTCCAGCACCTCGAAAGACATCTTGCCGACGCCGACATTCCGCTGCGTCCCCATATGATGGACACCGAACTGCTCCGCCGCTTCGGGAGACCCGCGCCGGGCGTGGCCGGTCCTGTCGGCGACATGCACGCAAGCGCGATCGCCGGCTTGGCTGACCTCCTCACCGCGAGTCGTCTCGTGCACGAGCAGGAGGAGTTCGATCCCAGAAGTCCGATCACGGAGCCTCTTGCTGCCGTGGAGCAGAAAGCACCGATGCCCCGACATCCCATGCGGTGACGAACGGCGATCCCGCGATCGGATGGTTCATGCGATCGGTCGGCCGCCCACCATTTCCTTTCCTCGCCGAAGTCGCAGGAACCTTCTCTACTACCCGCTTTCCTTTCGTTGCTATGCTCAAAAGGATTGGTGCTAAAGCGAACTATGCCAAAGCCTCGCCATCGACATCTCCGCGATTTCGAGACCGATCAAGTCCGAAGAGAGCGTGGTATGAGCCGGCCAAAAGCGTGCCAGCTCTGCGCCTCTGAATAGCCATCTAAACGCCCAGCAATATCTCCTGAAACCAGCCGTTCTATTCAGACGAAGATCGAGGAAGAGCGAGCAGGCGGAGAAGGCAGTGAGAGTCGTCAGAGTCTATCAGGTCCCCCAAACTTTGGCCGACGCCACGTCGTAGAAATCAACCTCTAGCGGCCACTTCGTCGTTCTCATATCCGCCAAGGTCTGCGCCCTCGCAATAATCTTCTGATTCCAATCGGCTACGGGATCGCCGTACAGCCCGACGTACAACTTCTTGCACCGTCCACGGCCGATGCGGGTCAGTATGTGATCGTCGTTCTCGGCGAGGGAGTGACCGAAGATGAACAGGCAGTGCGTTCCGGTTTGAACGTTTGCAGTGAACTGCTTGAAGCCTTGATACAGATAAGCGTTGTGACGAATCTTCGCTTTTTTTTGGGCACTTGTTCCCTCAGCGACAAACAGCGGAAAAGAATTATTGGCGAGCGCCTGTCGGGCTTGGTCTATCAGAGGGACGCCCTTCCTGATCCACGTATATTTCAACAGCTCCTTGCCGGAATCGAATAGGTGTAGGGCACCGTGGAGGAACATCACGCTAGCGCTGTGGGCGTTCGTCTCGCCTTGCCATACGACATAGTCGGCGTCAGGAGCGTCCTCGTCGTTGCCAAAGCCGTCATTGGTGACGAGGTTAATCGGCGCGCCGAATGGCATGTCTCCATGCATCAAAGTCCAATAGAGAAGCAGGTCGTAGTTCAGGGTGAAGACACACCCCGCCTTGGCCCCTGAGAGAAAATGGGAGAGGAAAAGGCGGCAGGCCCAAAATTTGTCGTCGGGAATATCCAGCGGAACATGCGGGTGGTTGCCCGCGATGGTCTGCACGAGGATCTCCTTCAGGAGACCGGCATGCTCGAGCATCGTGGCCGTCGCAGTGTCGCCGTGGGACGTATATGCCGGAAGTATCTTTGCAGCGTTTTCCAGAGCGTGGATCGCTGCCTCGAAATCTTGAGTTCCCAAGGCTTTGAAGACAGAAACCACCTCGGGCGCTGTCGAGAAATCAGCTTGCGCGAAGAGAGACCCGTAGTGAAAGATGTCAGCGCGGCAGGCGATGCTGAAACCATTGCCAAGCAGGAGGTGACGTTTCGCAAACTTCTCGGAGTCAACGATCGCGTCGGCGAACGTAGGCAGCGGCATCAAATCCTCCCTCATCAGTCGGGTGCATGACAGATTTCCGTCTTCTCAACCAGTGAATTCAATCGGTCAGCACTCGCGGCGGCGCGACGATTACTAGTCCGAATAGAAATCGGTCAGGGCATCCCGAGGTCCTCCTGTCAAATTGCTCTTAAGGGCCGCCAAGAATCGATCGTCCCCTATCCTTGGAAAGATATGTCCCACTTCGACTCGACTAGGCGCGGCAAGATCGAAGTCAAGGAAGATGCCCCCCCTAGAGAAAGTCAGCGGCCAAATTCATGGCATCTGGACCCGACCCGAAGATTACTCAGGACTGAAGTTTCGGTCGCTGAGGATCAAGCTCGTCGAATAGCCGGACGCGTTCATGGTTGTGCGCTCTCGTTCAGTTGATGAGGTAAATAACCGCCTGCCGCGCGTTGGATCCGACAAATTCGTAGGCGGAGATGCCTCTTTCCTTTTTGAACCGGTGGCTCGCGAAGAAGATGGCAACATCCAATTCGGTCGTCAGATCGAGAGCCGGGGAATACAGGCCGTAGTGCTGAAGGAGGGTGCTCAACGGCCAATCCAGCCGATTGCCGAATTCCATCGTCATACCGGCCCTTTCCGCCCTGTCTTGGCCATGTTCGATGGTGGAGGGTCAGATCAGCGATGGTGTGATGGCGTGCGGGCAGAACGGCGTGGGCTATGGAGGCGCCAGGAGCTGCCCGTCCTATTCCGGCCCGCATCCGTCGGCGGCTGACGACGTTGCAAAATGGGTGCTAATTTCCTCTGCTAGAACGGAATAAAGCGCCCATCTTCGTACACCTGAGGATAATCCGAGTTGACAGGGATGGCCCAGTTCCCGTGCATTCATATAGGCAAGTGGGAGACTCGATGAGCCGCCTTGGGCTGGCTCAACTTCGATCGACAAGCGAAAATTGCCCGGTTCGCCCAAAAATTCAAGCCTATCCAGGTTTTGAATAGCTTTGTTATCCACTTGGTACAGCTGGCCGACGATCTGGTACCCGACACCTGATTCATTGAGCATCATCGGCGCGGACCACGGTCCGGCGAGGAGGAGATGATGATCCCGGGTCCTGTATCCTCACAAAAACTTCGCTCCCACCAGGAAAGCCCTCTTCAGCGTCCCGAAGACAAATAGCTTTTGCACCATAAATGCTGGCTGCTTGCTGGTGCGCCGATTGTTTCATACCCTGAAAGTTGCAGAGCTTCAGAATCTTCGCAATAAGTTCAGCAAGAGGCCGGTTGCTGCAACTTAGTTCGCGATAGCAGACAGTCCCCTCCCGGCCCCGAACGCGACGTCGCTGATCACCAGCTCAGCGAAAAGCCGTCCGCCGACCTGCCGATGGATGCTCTCCTGCCGGAATGCAGCTGTTCACACGTTGCTGCCAGTTTACGCCGAACGAACGAGTCAGGCTGGTTCCCGCTTAACGAAGCTCTTCTTATTTTCCCAACACGATCTCCTCGCTACGAGTTGGCAACTAGGATGTGGCTTTGTGTTTCGAAACCAACACGCCCCGATTACCAGGACCGAGGCAGCGTCTATGAAGAGTGACGCAATCTCGTATGCCCCACGAGGGCTGTCTCGTGAGGAAGCGGCTCGTTACATCGGTGTCGGATCGACGCTTTTTGACGAGATGGTTGCCGATGGGCGGATGCCCCAGCCCAAGCGCATCAACAGCCGCGCTGTCTGGGATCGTGTCGCCCTTGATATTGCTTTCACCTCGTTGCCGGACAAAGATAGCGGCCTTCAAGAGCTGTTGGAACAAAGCAAACGCGACGTAGAAAAAAGATAGCAGCTACGCTTGTTGCGTATACGCTGCAGACGTAGTACGATGACAGCCCGTGCGGAAGGCATGACGTGAGCGAGAATGAGAAACTTGCGCAAGACGTGAAAGCATGGCGCGCCAAGGAAGGGTTCACTGCCGCAGCCGCGGCCAAGGTGCTGGGAATACCGAAGCGCACCTTTGAAGGCATAGAGCAAGGAAGAGGCTTTCCTTACCCGGTGCTCCTGCGCGTTGCCATCAAAAGCAAAACCCGGTCGGTACGGGCAGATCTGAAAGGGTCCTGAAAGGAGCATTTGATGGCTCGCCCATTTAAGGACCCCAGTTACCCTGGGGTATCTTCGCGCCTCAAGAACGGCAAGCTAATCTATCGCTACCGCGCAAAAGGCATGCCCGAAATCCGCCTTCCGGGTAAGCCCGGCGATCCCGAGTTCGAGGCCGCTTACGAGAAGGCCACGCAGGGCCGACACAAGAAGGCAGCTATCATCGATTTGCCCGGTCGGGCATTGCCAAAAACTTTTGGCCATGCCGCGCGCCGGCTTGAAACGACAATGGAGTGGCTCGATTTTGATGAAGCGACGCAGCGGAAGAATGCGCGACTGATTGAGCGTTTTCTCAACCTACGGGTCGATCCAAACTACCCACTCACTTGGCGCGATACTCCGGTGGAACATCTCGACGCGGATCGGCTTCGCGCCATCATCGAAAGCATCTTCAGGAGAAACCGCACAGTCGCCAAACATATGCTGGTTGCCATCAAGAAGCTTGTATGGGTCGCGACCGATGTCGAGAAATGGATAAAGCCGCAGGATGATCCTTCACTGTCAATCCGCGTACGCGTGCCCAAATCGACCAAGAACCCGGCTTGGCCAATTGCGATCCGAGAAAAGTACGAGGAGCGGCATCCGATCGGAACGCCGGCTCGGACGTGCTACGCGCTTGGTTTCTGGCTCGGCAACCGACGAGGCGACATCGCTGACCTTGAATGGGATGATCTCGTGACCGAGGAGATCGAAATGTTCGACGGTTCCTTGGCATTGATCGAGGCGTTCGCCTTCCGACAGAAGAAGAACCGAAACCGTCATGGCGGACGGGAGATGTTTATCCCGGTAGTGGACAAACTGGCGGCTGCGCTAGACCCGCTTGACCGCTCGAAGGGTGGAACCGTCTTGAAGAATGGCTATGGCAACCCGTTTTCAGAAAAAAGCCTGACAGGCATGATGCAGCATTGGGCACGACAGGCCGATATTCCTGACGGGCATACGCTTCACGGCCTGCGCCGTACCTTCGGCACCTACCTCGCTGAATGCAACATCCAGGCCCGGGCCATCATGGACGCCATGGGGCATTCCTCCATGACGGTGACGGATGACTACGTGCGTGAGGCCAACAAGAAGCGGATCGCGGTCGATATTGCTCGCGCGATCAACGAGCGCGAGGCCAAACGCGACGCCATGAATCGACGGGCAAACCTCCGCATCGTCAGATAATCACACCGAGTCGGAACAAACCGGGACCACGGTCCTTGTTTTGGCCCATAATGGACCCAAAACGTTTTGGGCCGAGGGCACTTTTCCGAAATAAAATCAATGGTCATGGTGGGCCCGGAGGGACTCGAACCCCCAACCAAGCGGTTATGAGCCGCCGGCTCTAACCATTGAGCTACAGGCCCCACACGCAGCTGGATTAATGTTTTTCCCGGAACCGCACAAGGCTTTCCGGACGGGGGGCCGAGATCGCCCCAATCAGCCCATATTCGGACATTAGAGCGACGTGCGTCCACTTAGACGCACAAAGTACGCTCTAACGCTTTGAATCTACGCATCGTGCTTTCCGAAATCGATTCCGATTTTCGGGCCGATGCGGTAGTCGACAAGCGCGACTGGATCGCTGACCGAGGAGATTTTTATGACCAGACATCTTTTTCCCTTGGCGCTCGCCGCCGCAATCGCTTTTCCGGCGATGGCCGGCGCGGCCGATTCGCCGCCCCCGCCCCGCATCGTCGTCACCGGCGAAGGCGAAGCGACCGCGGCCCCGGATCTGGCGCTGCTGACGCTCAGCGTCATGCGCGAGGCCAAGACCGCGCGTGCCGCGCTCGATGCCAACAACGACGCCATGGCCTCCGTGATCGCCGCCATGAAGTCGGCTGGCATCAAGGAGCGCGACCTGCAGACGGCCGGTATCCAGATCAGCCCCCGCTACAACTACACCAACAAGCCGGACGGCAGCCAGGAAGCCGAACTCATTGCCTACCAGGTGACCAACACGCTTTCGGTTCGTATCCGCGACATCGATAAAACAGGCGAGATTCTCGACAAGGCTGTGTCGCTTGGCGTCAACCAGGGCGGCGGCATTTCGTTTTCCAACGAAAATCCGGCGGCAACTGTCACCGAAGCCCGCAAGAAGGCCGTCGCCGACGCCATGGCCAAGGCCAAGACGCTGGCTGAAGCCGCCGGCGTCGGGATCGGACGGGTGCTGGAAATCACCGACCAGAACGTCGCGCCGCCACCGATACCGATGAACGCCAAGTCCTTCGACGCGGCCCGCGCATCGGTTCCGGTGGAGGCCGGCGAGAATTCCTACACGGTGCAGGTTACTGTCACTTTCGAGTTGAAGTGACCGCCGCCTGAACGCTCCGACCCGCGGTTCGGTGCTGTTGAAGCGCGGGCGACCGGCAATATCGATCTTGCTGCATCAAAAACCCCGGAGGACCGATCCTCCGGGGTTTTTTCGAGCCGCACCCTTCCGTCCTGGCGGAAAGGGGCTCCGCTACCCCAGACCGATCTTCATAGAAGGTCGTGTCTCCAGACCGACCTCCGCAGAAGGTCGTGTCTCCGGACTGACTTTCCTAAAGTCATGTCCCGGACTGACTTTCCTAAAGTCATGTCCCGGACTGACTTTCCTAAAGTCATGTCCCGGACTGACTTTCCCTCAAGTCATGTCCCAGACTGACTTTCCTAAAGTCATGTCCCGGACTGACTTTCCCTAAAGATCATGTCCCGGACTGACCTTCACCGAAGGTCATGTCCCAAGCTGATCTTCGCAGAAGATCATGCTTTCCGGCCGTAGGCGACGTGCCGCCTGCGTCAGCGACGCAGGATCGGGCAGCCGCGCTCGTTGCCGAACACGACCAGCACGCGATCGCCATATTGGCGGCCCGCGACCTTGACCGTGCGGCGGTTGATATCGACGATGCGGGCGCGGCGCAGGCCCATGCGCTCCGCCTTGCCAAGTGCCCGATCCGGCGAGCAGGACCGGCGCCAGTCGCGGTCGCGACGATGGCCGCGGCGGTAGCCGTCATCGTCTCCAGTGTAGACGCCGACGCGAGGATCGTTGTCGTTGCCGAAGCCGAGATAGATGCTGTCTGCATGAGCGGGGACGGCGGCAAGTGTGCCGAGGCTGACAAGGGCCGAAAGCGTCACCATCTTGATTGTGTTGAACATTGTCTTCTCTCCTTGTTGAGGGCTTCCGCCCGTCTTGATCGAACCAATTAGTCTTAATCAACCAATGGGAGGAGAATGCGCCTGCGTATCTGAACTTTTCACGAACCAGCCGTTCATTTCCGGTTCAGGTGCAGGGCAGGAGATCATCGCAGTCCTTCGCCTCCCGCGACCGGTTCCCGATACTCTGGACAGAAACGCCGGTTTGCCGCCGGTTCCGGCCGCGATCGTAATGCATATCGCCCAAAAGCGCGCAGCGATTTTTGGGACGACGCCTTACAAAAACTTAAGGCGGGTCGCATGAATCCTCCCGACGCGGCGCGCTTTAAGGCTCGTCGTCCAGCATGTGCTCGAAATAATCGTCCGGCTCGGCAAGATCGGTCTCGCTGGCGCTGACCCGGCCGCGCATCGAGATGCCGGCCTCATGCACCGTCTCGGCACTTCCCGACACCAGCCTGTGCCACCAGTAAAGATCGTGTCCCTCGGCGACCAGCCGGTAGGCGCATGTCTTGGGCAGCCAGCTGATCGTGCGCACATTCTGCGGCGTCAGCCCGACACAGTCAGGGACGCGCGCCAGCCGGTTGACATAGTCAGAACAGCGGCAAGTTCCGGCATCGAACAGCCGGCAGCCGACGCTCGTCCAGTAGATCTCGCCGGTGTCCTCGTCCTCGAGTTTCGACAGGCAGCATTTGCCGCAGCCGTCGCAAAGCGATTCCCACTCGGCCGGGGTCATCGCTTCGAGCGACTTGGTTTTCCAGAACGGCGTTTCCATCGATGGGATGTGGCCCCCGCTGGCGTCAAGGTCAAGCGCGGCAACACTGCAAACCCGGCCGGAACTGTAGCCAAGCACCATAGGAATGACACGAAGTGGCCTTCAAAACGCCGGCCAATCGCCCTTCGTGGCCGTTAATGCCCGTTAACCGGAACCAATCCGGTTGATGAACAGTTTGGGCCGGGATGGGACGCCAAAAGGAGGATTTCTAATGAAACGCCAACCACGGATTCTGGCAGGCACGGCACTTGGCCTGTTGATGGCGTCCGCGCCGTTGGGCGCATTCCCGCTGCAGGGCAGCGCCGCGTTCGGCCCGCCGCAGCGTACGGTAGCGCCGTTGATCCTGGCGCAATCGAATTGCCCCGAAGGCGAGTCGGCGGAAGGCTGCGCACAGCAGGCAGAACCGGAACAGAGGCCGCGCAAGGAGCGCAAACAGCAACGGCAGAGGGAATCGGCTCCCGCGGAGCAGGCGGCGCCTTCCGGTGACGAGCAACAGGGCAATCAACGCAGAAAGAGGCGCGAGCAGCAACAGCAAACCGAAGCCGCACCCGCCGAGCGATCCGCCGAGCAGGCCGAACCTGGGAGCGACGAACAGCCCCAGCCGCGCAGAAAGAAGCGCGACCGGCAGCAGCAGACTGAAGCCGCACCCGCCGAACGGTCTGCCGAGCAGGGCGAACCTGGGAGCGACGAACAGCCCCAGCCGCGTAGAAAGAAGCGCGATCGGCAGCAGCAGAATGAGGCCGCACCCGCCGACCAGCCCACTGAGCAGGCGGCGCCAGCAAGCGACGAGCAACCCAAGCCGCGTAGAAAGAAGCGCGATCAGCAACAGCAGATCGAGGCAGCACCCGCCGAAGAGCCAGCCGGACAGACGAAGCCTCGCGAGAAGGCCGCACCTGCCAATGACAACGAGCCGGTCACGCCGCGCAGGAAGAAGCGGGACCAGGATCAACAGATCGAGGCCGCACCATCCGAACAGCCGGCCAAGAGGGGAAAACCCGCCCGTGAGGTTGACCCGCAGGCAGAGCCGCTTCCCACTCCAACCGACCGGCAAGCGGCTCCTGCCGAGGGCGAACAGCCTTTGGACCAGGCAAGAAAGCGTGGCCAGAAGCCTGCCGGCGAACAGCCGGTGACAGGGGAGCAGCCCTCAACCGGCGAGCAGCCCGCCGAGGGAGAACAGGCCGCGCCGGCCGAAGGGGAAGGTCCGGCCCAGGGCGAGGCTCCCGTGTTCGACAGCCAGAAAGATGCCGTGCGCAAGCGCCGGGGCGGCAGGGACAACGCGCAAGAGACCGGCGGCCAGGACGCGGGCGATCAGCCCACCCAGCAGAACGGGGAACAGGCGGAAGCCCCGAAGCCGGCTCCGGTCGACCAGGGACCGCCGCCCACTGACGACAGGGCGGCCCAGCAAGCGATCAAGCTTGAGAGGATGGTTCCGGTAACGGAGGAAAAGGGCAAACGCGTTGAGCGTGCACCCGACGACGAGGACATCCGCCGCCGTCCGCGCCCGCGAGGGGTCGACGTCGTCAGGGAACTCGGCGATCGCGTTATCCTCCAGTTCAACAACCAGACGATCGTCGAGAGCAATGATGCCCCGCGCATGCACCGTGGTGCCAGGAACGTCTATTATGAGGACCTGTCGGGCGATCGCACTCGGGAAATCGTCGAGCGAGACAACGGTGTCCAGATCGTCACCATCCGCAATCGCTACGGCGATGTCATCCAGCGTTCACGCATTGCGCCCGACGGACGCGAATATGTGCTGAGCTATGTCGACGAGCGGTACTATGATGACGAAAGCGACTGGCGCGATCCGGGTGACGACCTGCCGCCGATTCAGATCGACATTCCGCGCGAGGAGTACATTCTGGATTCCGAAGAGGTCGAGGATCCGAACGACTATTACACCTTCCTCGAACAGCCGCCGGTGGAGAGGGTCCAGCGCCTCTACTCGATCGACGAGGTCAAGCGCTCGGCCCGCGTGCGCGACATCGCCCGCCGCATCGACCTGGACACGCTGAACTTCGAATTCGGTTCGGCTTCGATCCCCGACTCGGAAGTGCAGAAACTGGAAGGCGTCGCCAGCGCCATGGAGAAGCTGCTCGAGAAGAACCCGGCGGAAACCTTCCTGATCGAAGGCCATACCGATGCCGTCGGCAGGCCGGAGGCGAACCTCGCTCTATCCGACCGTCGCGCGGAGGCGGTCGCCGAAGCCTTGACCAATGCCTTCAGCATCCCGCCGGAGAACCTGACGACACAGGGGTATGGCGAGGAGTATCTCAAGGTCAACACGTCGGAGCCTGAGCGCGAGAACCGGCGCGTCGCCATCCGCCGCATCACCTCGTTGGTGGCGCCGGTCGCCAGTGCGAATTAACTCGCAATTCCAGAAACCTGAACTGGTTTCTGGAATCTATGAGGGAAGACTTAGCCCATCCCGGCTTCACCGGGATGGGCTAAGTCCAGCAATGAGCCGAGGTTGAAGGCGAATGTACGTCACTATTTAACCAGGCATTGAATCGCGGGATCGTCCACCCCAGATTCTGGTTAGGGCTTCCCTGCCCTGTCCCGACTCCAGCGGGACACAAGAGCCCCGCCGGTACCCCCCTCGCCGGCGGGGTTTTTTGCCGGCTTTGTTGGAGAACCGAAAAGCCAAGCAGGCTGAGGAGTGAGAACGGCGTCCGGTGCCCGTCAGTAGATACTTTTGATGTTGGTTTCCGAATTTGCAAACACCTCGTCGGGCACGAAGAAGTCACCGGCGAGCGGACCTGTCGCATCAGGCGCATAGATCGAAAAATCGCTGACGCCCTCGGCGCGCAGCACCTCCTCGTCGATATAGAAATTGCCGGTCGCTTCGCGCGACGGTCTGAGCAGGATCGCATGGGCGGCATCGGCCATAATCTCGGGCGAACGGCTCATCGCCGCCACCGTCGCCCCACCCAGGAGATTGCGCACCGCTGCCGTATCGATCGTCGAGATCGGCCACAGCGAATTGACAGCGATGCCGTCCCTGGCGAACTCCGCGCTCATGCCCAGCGTGCACATCGAAATGCCGAACTTGGCCATCGTGTAGGCGACATGACTCTTGAACCATTTGGCCTTCATGTCGAGCGGCGGCGCCAGATTCAAGATGTGAGGGTTGTCAGCCAACTTCAGGTGCGGAATGCACATTTTGGAAACCAGGAATGTGCCGCGCGTGTTGATCTGGTGCATCAGATCGTAACGCTTCATGTCGGTTTCCAGCGTGCCGGTGAGTTGGATGGCGCTGGCATTGTTGATGCAGATGTCGATGCCGCCGAATTTTTCGACGGTCCGGGCGACCGCATCGGCCACCTGCTCCTCCTCGCGTATGTCGCATAAGGCCGGCAATGCCTTGCCGCCGGCCTGCTCGATCTCTTGCGCCGCTGTGTAGATCGTGCCCGGCAGCTTTGGATGCGGCTCGGCGGTCTTGGCCGCGATCGTCACATTGGCGCCGTCGCGCGCGGCGCGCAGCGCGATCGCCAGGCCGATGCCACGCGACCCGCCGGAGATGAACAGGGTTTTTCCCTTGAGCGACATGTCTTCCGCCTTCCTTGCAAATCTGTTGTCGCGATCCTTGCCCGCGTCGTCGCAGGATACAAGAGCGGGGAGCATCGAGGGATGGTGACGCTGCGGAGGCGCGAATCTGTGGACTTAATAGCGGAGTAGTATATATTCTGTAAAAAGAGGCGGAATATAGAATGGGCCTGTCGATCAAGAACACGGAAGTCGAGCAATTGGCGCGGGAACTTGCCCGCCGCCGTCGCGTGTCGGTGACGGAAGCGATCCGCCAAAGCCTCGAGCGCGAAGTTGCGCGCGAGCGGCTTGTACCGCGCGACGAGGCCGACGACCTTTTTCAGCGCCTGATGGCGATCGCCGAAAGAGCCGCGCAGATACCGAAACGCCAAGACGCGATGACCGATGACGAAATCCTCGGCTACGACGAACTTGGAATCCCGACGCGATGATCATCGACTCCTCTGCCCTTGTCGCTATTTTGCGCACGGAACCAGGCTATGATCGTTTCGTTCTGGCGATCGCCCAAGCTGAAAGACGGCTGCTCGCTGCACCGACCCTGCTTGAGACGACGATGGTGCTGGTCGGCCGCTGGCAAGACCAGATCGTCGACCGCTTCGAAGCCTTTTTGCGCACCGCCTCGATCGAGACGATCCCGTTCACGGCTGACCACGCCGCTGTGGCCCGTCAAGCTTTCCTGCGCTATGGCAAGGGCCGGCATCCGGCCGCTCTCAACTTCGGCGATTGCATCTCCTATGCCACGGCCCGTCTCGAAGCCATGCCGCTGCTGTTCAAGGGCGACGATTTCCGGCTGACGGATATCGAACCGGCTGTGTAGTCCACCGTCACACCAGCACCAGGCCTTGCCGCATGGCGATGGCGATCGCGTCGGTGCGGTTGGCCGCGCCTAGCTTGATCAGGATCGCCGCGACGTGGAACTTCGCCGTGTGTACGGAAATATTCAGCCGCCGCGCGATCACCTTGTTGGGCGCGCCTTCGGCTAATAGCGCCAGTACTTCGCTCTCGCGCGGCGAAAGCGCCGGCCTCGCGGTCTCATCGTCGACCGGCTCCTCGTCCAGCGGGTCGCCGTCATGGAAGGCGAAATCATCATCATGCCGGCCAGATACGCGGCGGCCGCCTGAAATCCTGTAACCTGCCGCGGCAAGCCGGACGGCAGCGGCGATCAACAGGTCGTCAGCCGCCGCCGGCAGGACGGCGAAAAGATTGTCGTCTGGCGGCTCGTGGCCGGTCCGCCGGGACAGCAGCACCCGAGGTATGGCGGGATCGATGGCCGTGCCTTGCAGGTTCCGCTCGTCGACTATGGCGACGTCCGCCCGCTCGCCGCCATCGCTGCTGCCGGCCGTAACAGGCAGCAGATCCCCGCTCGCGGCGAGCGCGGAAGACAGGTGCTCGGCATGCGCCGCATCGCCAAGCGCGATCAGCACGGTTAGCCGCCGCTCCGCCACCACGGCATCCGCGGTCCTGTCGCTTATGATCGCCTCAACAGCCACCGATTCTCTCAGCTCAGCGGCTTTTCGCCGATGGTCAGCACGACATCGCGCTGCTCGCCGCCGCGTACCACACCGAGCGTCACCGACGCGCCGGCACTGTCCGGCCCGAGCCTGCGGATCAGCTCGCGCGGACCATGCACGGCCTCGCCGTTCCACGACACGATAATGTCGCCGAGATGCAGGCCGGCCGCTTTTGCAGGACCATTGTCGTCGAGGCTCATCACCATGGCGCCATGCGAGTCGCCGTTGCGGATCGGGTGCAGACCGGCGCCGAGGTAGCCGCGCGCGACATGGCCCTTCTCGCGCAGCGTCGCCACTGCCCGTTCGATCGTCTCGTAAGGCATGACCAGCGCCCGCCGGCGCGGCCCGAACAGGAGCATGCCGATCAGTGCCCCCTTGGCGTCGAGCACTGGGCCACCCTCGAAACGGCCACCGGCATTGACGGCAAGATTGATGCGCCGGTCGATCGTGCCCCCGCGCATCGAGCGCCAGGCCGGACCGACCTCACCCACGGTACCAAATGTGGCGAGCCACGCTCCGTCGCTATTGCCGGCGACGATGGCCAGATTGCCCGGCCGCACCGTACCTGCCTTGGTCAGCGTCGGCACGTCCGGCGCACTGGCCGGCTTCAAAAGGGCGGTACCCGTGGAGGGATCACGACCGACCAGCTCAGCCTTCACCTTGTCGCCCGAAGATAGCATCAGCTCGATTTCCTCGCCGGCCTCCATCGCCTCCTCGGCAGTGACGTAATAGCCGTCGCGCCAATGGAAGGCGGTCGCGGTGCGATGCTGATGCGCAGCAAAGCTCGCCGTTGCCGGCGCCGCAGCCGCAGCGATATCAGCGATGGCGTCGGAAAATGCGCTCAGATTGAAGTCGCTCATGATTGTCTCCTGGGTTTTTATCGCATCGGCCGAACATCGGATCGGTTTCGCAAAGCACGATGCGAGAACTCAAAGTCTTGGAGTGTCCAATGGACGCTCGTCGCTCTAACCCAGATATCGCCCGGCAGCGCGTGCGCGGGTACTCGCCTGACGGCTAGTTGCGCGTTGGACTGGCCATCTGGTCAGGTCGCGGCCGATCCGGCCGCTCCGCACATATAGGCATCCTTCATCTTGCTCTAAAGACACGGAGCCCTGCCATGTCCCTCCCCGCCCAGCAATTGCAACTCGACGCTGCGCTGCTCGATGATTATTCGGCGACGGTCGCCGATGCTGTGGACCGTATCGGTCCCGCCGTCTGCCGGATCGAACGCATCGGTGGCGCCGGCGGTCAAGGCTCCGGCTTCGTCATCACGCCCGACGGTCTCGTCGTCACCAACTTCCACGTCGTCGGCGATGCACGCACCGTCCGCGTCACCATGCCGGACGGCGTCTCCAGAGAAGGCCGTGTTCTCGGCCGCGACCCCGACACCGATATCGCGCTGGTGCGGGCGGACGGCAGCTTTGCCGATATCGCGCCGCTCGGCGATTCCAAGCGCCTGCGGCGCGGCCAGATCGCCATTGCCATCGGCAACCCGCTCGGCTTCGAATGGACCGTCACATCAGGCGTCGTCTCGGCGCTCGGCCGCTCAATGCGCGCCTCCACCGGCCGGCTGATCGACGACGTCATCCAGACCGACGCAGCACTCAACCCCGGCAACTCAGGCGGACCGCTGGTGTCATCGGCGGGCGAGGTCATCGGCGTCAACACCGCCATGATCCACGGCGCGCAAGGCATCGCCTTTGCGGTTGCCTCCAACACCGCCAATTTCGTCATTTCGGAGATCATCCGCTTCGGCCGCGTGCGCCGCGCTTTCATCGGTGTCTCGGCCGACACGGCAAACCTGCCGCGCCGAGCCGCCCTCCTCTCGCAAGTGTCGAGCAGCACGGCGGTGCGCCTGCGCAGCGTCGAGGCGAACAGCCCGGCGGCCAAGGCCGGCCTCAGGGAAGGCGACATCATCGCCGCAATCGACGGCCGCCCGGTCACCGGCGTCGACGACCTGGTGCGCACCCTCGATGCCGAGCGCATCGGCCGCGAGACGCTATGCACGGTGGTGCGCCGCTCCGGCATCACTCAGGTCACGGTGATGCCGGTGGCGCGAAGCTGACTTTATCGCGGCGCATAGATCTGGCCGAGCAGCGAAACCAGCAGCACGGCCAGTTCGCCGGTCGGATCGAGGTCCGGATCGAAAATGGTCATGTCCATTCCGGCGCAGCGTGGATCCGCCACCAGCGCCGCGAGGATGGCGACGAGATCGTCGGGATCGATGCCGGGGCTGCCCGGTGAGTCCACCGCCGGCATCACTGTCTGATCGAGGGCATCGACGTCAAAATGCACCCAATAGGGCCAGCCGGTTCGCGCCAGCGTGGTCCAGGTCTTTTCCAGGACTTTTGCCGCGCCAAGCTCTCGCACGGCAAAGACATCGATCAGCGTCATCCCGGTCGAATTGATGTCGGGCCAGGCAAAGTCGGGGGTGCGGTTCTCGCGTTCGCCGATCTGAATCACCTGTTCGTCCGCAACAAGGGGGCTTGCAATGCCAGGCCAGTCGGTCAGCAACGGCTCGCCACGTCCGGTGGCGAGCGCAAGGTCCATGCCGGCGGCCGAGCCGAGTGAAGCGTGGATGTCGTAGTTGCCCGGATGGCGGAAATCGCTGTGGCCGTCGACATGGACGAATGCCAGCGGACCGGATCGCCGTGCAGCGGCCAGTGCGCCAAGCAGGACCGAGCAGTCGCCGCCGACGACCAGCGGGAACTCGCCTCTTCCCAGCGCCCCGGCAACAACTTCGACGAGCTCGAGATTGAAGCTGCGTATCGCGTTGCCGTTGCGCAGCCGGGTACCCGGCTGCGGTTCCGTGCTATAGGTGGGCCGATCAAGATCAATCACTTTGAGGGGCGAAAGTGTCTCGACCAACCCGGCTTCGGTCAACGCCTGCGGCGCACGCCACGTCCCCGGTATATGACTTGGCCGCAGTGGGCGGAGGCCAAGGTTTGAGGGTGCGCGGACAAGGCAGATTTCACGCATGGAATGAGCCCGGGCTGACAAGCCTCAGCATAGACCGCAAAGATGTGGCCGGCCACGCGGCTGAAGCCTTCACGTCACATCTACAGACAGTTCCTGCCAGCAGCTATCCTGCTTAGCCCGCCGCCCCTTCAACAAACTGCTTCAGAAACTCCGCGCTCGGCGGGATCGGCTTGATCACGTCGATCAGCACGCCATTGGGATCTCTGGTGATAAAATGGCGCTGGCCGAAGGGTTCGTCGCGGAGCGTTCGCAGGATCGGCAGGCCGGCAGCAAGGATCCGTTCGTAGACTGCATCCGGATCTCTGACTTCGAAATTGATCAGCAGGCCTGACGTACGGCCGCGCCCCTCTTCCGGAATCGTCTCATGGTCGCCATGGACGATGCCGAGATTGACGCGGCGATCCTCGGTAGATTGCAGATGCACGTACCAGTCGCTCTCGAACAGCGGCTTGAAGCTGAAGTGCTTGATATAGAAGGCTTTCGTACCGGCAACGTCGCCCGTCATCAGCACCGGATAATAGCTCGTCGTCTTCATCTTTCTTTCTCCCGTCAAATAACATACAGTCTGCATGTAAGTAGAAATAACATACAGGCTGCATGTATGCAACAGGAATCCGCGCGCCGCTCCAATCGCGATCGCACCGAAGCGACGCGCGCCGACCTGATCGCCGCAGCGCGAAAACTGTTCACCGAAAAGTCCTATGCGGAGACCGGCACGCCCGAGATCGTCACTGCGGCCGGCGTCACGCGTGGTGCGCTCTATCATCACTTTGCCGACAAGCAGGCGCTGTTTGCCGCGGTGGTCGAACAGGAGGCGGCGGCTGTGGCGGAAGAGATCGAGCGCGCCTCGCCACCCTCGCTGTTTGCCCACGACGCGCTGATCGCCGGTTCGGATGCCTATCTCAGCGCCATGCGCGCACCTGGCCGTACCCGGCTGCTGCTGCTCGACGGACCGGCCGTGCTCGGCCGCGCCGCCATGGACGACATAGACAATCGCCACGGCAACCGTTCCTTGCGCGAGGGCCTCGTCGCGGCGATGCGAGAGCAGACCATGAAGAGATTGCCGGTGGACGCGCTGACCGCGCTGCTCGCCGCCGCCTTCGACCGAGCGGCGTTGGCCATTGAAGCAGGCGCTTCGACCGAGGATTACCGCACCGTCCTCATGGCGCTGATTGACGGACTGTCTCCAGCTCCGGCTCATCCTCAGGCACCTCGTTCGGCTCGAACTCGTTGAAACAGCCAAGCTGGCGCTTGAACTGGTCAATCAGCCAGGCCGCGGCTGGCTTCGGGCTGCGGTCGGCGCGGTGCATGGCATAGAGTGGCGAGCGGACTTCGCTATACGGCTCCAGATCGAGCTCCACCAGCCGGCCGTTGGCCAGATCGTCGGCAATCAACCATCGCGGCAGCCCGCCCCAACCCAACCCTTCGCGCATCAGCGCATGCTTGGTCCGCACATCGGTCAGCCGCCAAGTGCGGTAGGCAAAGACGCCGTAATCGCGCCCTTTGGTGCGCTCGGACTGGTCGCTGACGACAAGTTGGGTGTGCTCGCGCACCTCCTCGAGCGGCACCGGCCTGGGAAGCAGCGCCAGCGGATGGCTTGGCGCGGCGGCCGGCACCATCGACATGAAGCCAATGCGCACAAGATGCGCGTCGACCTCGCCCAGCAGGCCGCCAATACCGAGATCGGCCTGTCCGTTGGCGACATGATCGGGAATCAGGCCGAGCGTGCCCATATGCAGGCGCAGCATCACGGTTGGAAATTGCGCCTCGAATGCCTTCAGCACGCGCACCAGCACTGTGGAGGGCAGCGCCACATCGACCGACAGCGCGACTTCAGCCTCCAGCCCTTGCTTATGGCCGTCGACACGCGAGCGGATGCGCTGCAGCACACCGACCATGCGCCGCGCGTCCTCCAGCGTCGCCCGGCCGACATCGGTCAGCTGCGGCTCGCGCGTGCCATCGCGCTCGAACAGTTTCAGCCCAAGCTGTGCCTCGAGATTGGCGATGGCATAGCTGATGACCGACTGCGCGCGGTTGAGCTTGCGGCCGGCGGCCGAGAAGCTGCCGGTATCGGCCACCGTTACCAGGATTTGCAGTTGATCAAGCGTCGGATTGGGTTGCATTGCCTTATCCAAATTGTAGATGGGTAATATAGAAAATATACCAGTTTTTTAAATGGGTAAATGGACCCATATCTGGCGGGACAAATCATTCCAACTCTGGAGAGCCCGCCATGTCCATCCTTCTTGTAACGTCGAGTCCGCGCGGCACTGCCTCGCATTCGACCCACATTGCCACCGAACTTGCCGAGAAGCTGCTTGCCGCCGACCCTTCGGCCAAGCTGGTCGTGCGTGATCTCGTGGCAAACCCGCTGCCGCATATCGACCCGGACTATTCGACCGGCATCTATACGCCCGTCGAAGCCCGCACCCAGCGCCAGGCCGAAGTCGTCGGCGTTTCCGACGGCGTGCTGGAGGAGCTGTTTGCGGCCGACACCATCATCCTGGCCACCGGCTTCATCAATTTCGGCATCTCGTCGACCCTGAAATCCTGGGTCGATCACGTCGCCCGCTCCGGCAAGACTTTCGCCTATGGCGAGGACGGCCCGAAGGGCCTCGTCACTGGCAAGAAGGTCTATATCGTCCTTGCCTCGGGTGGCATCTATTCGGAAGGCGCCGCCGTGCAGCTGGATCACGCCATCCCTTACCTGCGCAGCGTGCTTGGCTTCATCGGCATGACCGATGTCGACGTCATTCGCATCGAAGGCGTCGGCATGGGACCGGACGCAGTTACAGCCGCTCTGGCCAAGGCATCAGCCAAGGTGGATGCGGTGGTGGCCTCGACCGGAGCAGTCGCCGCTGCCGCGTAAAGCGCGCACACTGGTAACCAGAACTGAAAAGGCAAGCGCCGGAGCACTTGCCTTTTCACCTGTCGCCTGATGCCCGATACAGCTCAAGGGCAGCGACAAGGCTTTTATCCGACGCCGCTTCGAAGTCGCGCGACATCGCCGTTTGCCACGCTAACCGAACATCTTCTCGCCCTGCTCATCGACGAGCTGGATGCCCTTCTTGATCGAGATGTCGACAGCATCGTCGAGCCCGGCAAAGCGGTCGGCCCGGATGAATTTGTGTTCCTTTATCACCCCGTCGATCTCCTTCGAAACCACGCCGCAGGTCTGATATTGGCCTTCCGCCTTGTAGGGCGTGGCGCTGATCAGGAATCCCTTGTGCTCGATCTGCTTTGCCGGGGCGGCACTTTTCGGTTCGTCAGCGTCACTACCGCCACCGAAAAGACGCTTCAGAAATGACATGGGTATCCTCCAACGGCAATCACCCTGCACCACATAGCGCGGCACAGGGTGATTTTTACTACCGGTCCTTGATGGAACCGGCAAGGCCCGCATTAGAGCGACGTGCGTCCCACTTGGACGCACAAAGTGCGCTCTAAAACTCTGTACCTACGCATCGTGCTTTCCGAAAATCGGTTCCGATTTTCGGGCCGATGCGGTAGGACGTCAGCGGCGTGACAGCGCCTCGAGGGCCTCGGCGGTGTCTACCAGGATGCTCATCGCCTGAGCCTGCTTGTCTTCGGACGCATCGACGATTTCGCTCAGCGCTGCGCGCAACCGATGGCGCACGGCGCGGAATTGGTCGCGCTTTTCCGATCGGCCGCGACCGCGACGTCCGCCCTCCTCGCCATCATCGTTCCAGCCGAACCAATCGCGCGCCTTTGCCATCTTGCGGCCAAAACGCTCGAGGTGGTCGAGCACGTGGTCGATCATCTCGCGATTGTCGTTGAGATGTGCTTGTCCTGCCTCGGTGATCGAGAACACCTTCTTGTTGCCTTCCGCCGACGAGACGGCATAGCCCGCCTCTTCCAGGAAGGTCAGCGTCGGATAAACCACGCCTGGGCTCGGGCTATAAACGCCGCTGGTGCGCTCCTCCAGCGCCTTGATGATGTCGTAGCCGTGACGCGGCGCCTCGGCCAGCAGCGACAGCGTGATCAGCTTGAGATCGCCGTCGGCCAGCATGCGTCCGGCGCGGAACATGTCGCCTGGCCCGCCGCGTCCGCCGCCCCTCATACCATGCCCGAATGGGCCGAAGCCGCCGCCACGGCCGCCGAACTTGCCGGCCATATGCATGAAGACGCGCTCGGCGCGCTCGCCGAAATGATGATGTCCGTGCATTGTCTGCTCCTTAAGTTATATCTTACGATATGTCGTAGTTAGGCAGGCGAGATGATGGAGTCAAGATATATCTTACGATGTATCTGAAAATGACGCCAGCGGGATTGATTTGGCCAGCGAGCTTGGCTACACGGTGCGCGAGGGTCGAAGACCGTTCCGTAAGCGTCTGACGTCAAGCAACGCATCCACCCCGGTCCTTGCCGGGCAGTTACGCCGGAAGACCGGCGATATGGATGCCATGCGACAGACCGGACACTTCAGGAAAATCCGAATGACCATAAAAATCGGGCGCAGGAAGTTGCCTGCGCGTTATGCGGCAATCGTCAGCCCGCTTGTGTTGTCGTTGCTGATGACCTTCATCGTCTCGTTCATCTCGACGTTGAAAAGCCTTGGGCCGCAGCCCGATCTGCCGGCCACCTGGCTGACCGCCTGGGCACTGTCCTGGCTGGTGGCGTTTCCGACACTGCTGCTGGTACTGCCGGCGGTGCGCCGTATCGTCGGCTGGCTGTGCGAGCCTGCAACCAGTTAGGCGGCCTATAACGAGGGCTCGGAAGCATCTCCGGGCCCTTCGATTAGGTGCCACGCGCGGCTTTCGGACGAATACCGCTTACCAGCGGCCTTTGCGCCGGTTCCAGGCATAGAGAAGATCGGCGAAGCGATCATAGGCATAGCGCGTCAACGGCAGCGCGGCGCGGTTGCCGAACAGCGCGGCGAGCCAGCCCTCGCCCGGCGTTGCCAGCCAGACGGCAATTGCCACGTCGGCGCCGACCAGCAGTTTGCCGTCCGCATCGGTTGCATGCAGCCGGCGGCGGATGTCCTCCAGCGACACGTCGTATCCGGCCAGCGCCGACGGTTCGGCATTGATGTCGCGAAACGCGATCCGCCCGGTCTTGATCGCCTCGATCAGCCGCCGCTTCTGCCTGACGATGCCGGCGTCGCAAACCGGACAACGGGTGTTGTACCAGATGGTCAGCAGAGGCTTGGGCATGTGTTTCGAGACCCGAGCTGAGGGGCTGCGCTGACTATCCGGGAAATGCCTTCGCCCCGCAACGGTTTGGACCATCCTGGTCGCGATCGTGTCGATGAATTGCGGACATCTGGAAAAATCAGAATTCGTAGCCGAAGCGCTCGAAATCCCTGAAATAGAGCCGCCGCACGATGCTTTTCGCCTCGTCATCGTAGACCGCGCGATAATCGTAAGGTGCATTGGCGTTTGCTCGGGGAAGCTTTACCTCGTTCGGCAGATCGAGCCGTTCGACCAGGGCGTTGAATTGCTCGGCCAGTGTTTCAAAACGCAAAACCTCGTCGATGATGAGGTTTCCGCGACTGTCCGAGATCCAGCTCGTCTGGTCCACCCGCACCAAACGGTTCTTGCGTTCGAGATAGCGCAGGAAAGCCTTGAAATCCAAGACCCGGGCTCTGTTCCAGCGCCGGCCGGAGAGATAGTCCCGGCGGAAATAATAGGTCGAGACTGCAAGTTCGTAAGGGTTGCGCACGACAGCGAACTTGTAGGCGCTGTCATAGATCTCTGCCGGCAGCTTGTGCTTCACCCAGCTTGCTTTGTCATGCTGCCTGAGGAATACGTTTGGAGGCGTTTCGCGCACGGGAAGGTGTGACAGCAGCCGACGCCACTGCGTTCGCTTTGGTTTCAGGCTCCACGGCCCGAGCGCACGGGTAACCGAGGTCCCGGCCGTCTTCGGGATATGGATAAAAATAAAATTCTTTTCGAGCGAAAGCAGCATTCCCCCTCATGATCGGACGATCGGGCGCCGTCAAGCGGTGCCTGGTCGTCCGATGCTCGGGCCTTGCGTCGTCTATAGCCGTGCAGCGCCTCAGCCGAGCGAGGCGATGATTTCGCGATAGGCCAATTCCGGGAAAGCCTTGAGCGTCCGCGTCCTTACGTTACCGCCTGTCGCCAGTATCAGCGAGAAACGAGCCAGCACCGCATCGTCCGGCGCTTCGACGACCGCCACCATATCGCATTCGCCCATGGTGAGATAAACCGCCTTGAACGAGCCGCCCATGTCTCCCAGCAGCTTCTTGGCGGCATCGAGCCGCTTCGGCGACTCGCGCACATTTTTGGCGCCCTGCTCCGTCCAGTTGATCAGCACGATATAGTTTGTCATGCACACCTCCCTCCGGGGCCTCGGAGCACGGCGTCACTGCCGGGGCGGGCATCCGGGTTTGTCGCCCAGAAAATGCATCCGACACGCAATTATCCTCCCGCAGCGGGTGCGCTGCAAGAACAACCGCACCGTCTGCAAGACGATCCCTGCCACAAACGAAAAGGGCGCCGCAGCGCCCTTTAAATTGCTTATTCGTTACCTCGCATCAGCTGTCGAGGAAGCTCCGCAGCTTGCGCGAGCGGCTCGGGTGCTTGAGCTTGCGCAGCGCCTTGGCCTCGATCTGGCGGATGCGCTCGCGGGTCACCGAGAACTGCTGGCCGACTTCCTCCAGCGTGTGGTCGGTGTTCATGCCGATGCCGAAACGCATTCTGAGCACGCGTTCTTCGCGCGGGGTAAGCGAGGCAAGCACCCGTGTCGTCGTTTCGCGCAGATTGGCTTGGATCGCCGCGTCGATCGGCAGGATCGCCATCTTGTCCTCGATGAAATCGCCGAGATGCGAATCCTCCTCGTCGCCGACCGGCGTTTCGAGCGAGATCGGCTCCTTGGCGATCTTCAGCACCTTGCGCACTTTTTCCAGCGGCATGGCGAGCTTTTCCGCCAGTTCCTCCGGCGTCGGCTCGCGACCGATCTCGTGCAGCATCTGGCGCGAGGTGCGCACGATCTTGTTGATCGTCTCGATCATGTGCACCGGAATGCGGATGGTGCGCGCCTGGTCGGCGATCGAGCGGGTGATCGCCTGCCGGATCCACCACGTCGCATAGGTCGAGAACTTGTAGCCGCGGCGGTATTCGAATTTGTCGACCGCTTTCATTAGGCCGATATTGCCTTCCTGGATCAGGTCGAGGAACTGCAGGCCGCGATTGGTGTATTTTTTGGCGATGGAAATGACGAGGCGCAGATTGGCCTCCACCATTTCCTTCTTGGCGATCGCGGCTTCGCGCTCGCCCTTCTGCACCTGGTTGACGATCTTGCGGAATTCCAGGATCGAGATCGCCGTTTCGGTGGCGAGGTTCTGGATCTCGGCACGCAGGTCGCGGATCGCGTCCTTCTCGTTCTTGGTGAATTCCTTCCACCCGCGCGAGGTCAGATTGCCGATCGAGCGCGTCCAGTTCGGATCGAGCTCCGAGCCCTGATACTCCTTCAGGAATTCCTCGCGGCGCACGCCATAGCTTTCGGCCAGCCGCAACAGCTTGCCTTCGTTCTGCACCAGGCGCTTGTTGATGTCGTAGAGCTGCTCGACCAATGCCTCGATGCGCGCCGTGTTTAGGGACAGCGACTTCACCGCCTTGATCAGCTGGTCCTTCAGCTCCTTCAGCCGGCGGTCCTGGCTGGGCGACAGCGTGCCGGCTGCGGCCAGCCGGTTCTCGACCTGCTGGTCCTGCAGCTTGCGCAACTTCTTGTAGGTGTCGGCGATGACGTCGAGCGTCTCCATCACCTGCGGACGCAATTCCGCTTCCATCGCTGCCAGCGACAGGCTCGCCTCGTCCTCGTCTTCCTCGTCGTCATCAGTCAGACCGCGCGTGTCGGCGCCGACATTGGTGATGTCGTCCTCGTCCTCGCGCGAACGGCGCGGCTTTTCCTCGGTCTTGGCTTCCTCGATCCGCTCGACCACCGGCGCCTGCTTGGCCTCCGGCCCGGCATAGGTCGCCTCGAGGTCGATGATCTCGCGCAGCAGGATCTTTGATTCGTTGAGCTCGTCACGCCAGATGATGATGGCCTGGAAGGTCAGCGGGCTTTCGCACAGTCCCGCGATCATCGTCTCGCGGCCGGCCTCGATGCGCTTGGCGATCGCGATTTCGCCCTCGCGCGACAGAAGCTCGACCGAGCCCATCTCGCGCAGATACATGCGAACCGGATCGTCGGTGCGATCGGTCGGCTCTTTCTTGGTGGTCGTCGCGGCAACGGCGGTGCCGGTCTGCTCGGCCAGCTCGTTGGCGTCTTCCTCGGCGTCGGCAGCCGCGTCGGCGGCTTCGGGCTCCTCGCCCTGCTCGTCGTCCTCGACCACGTTGATGCCCATGTCGGAGAGCATGGCCATCGTGTCCTCGATCTGCTCGGAGGTCACTTCCTCCGAGGGCAGCACCGAATTCAGTTCGTCCATGGTGACATAGCCGCGCTTCTTGGCGGCCTTGATCATCTTCTTGACAGCATCGTCGGAAAGGTCGAGCAGAGGGCCATCGGTGGCGCCTTCGCGTTCGGTCTCGACCTCTTCCTTTTCTTTTGTCGCCATTCTTTATTTTCTCCAAGCGGCCAAGTATCAAAGCCGCGTAAGCTGCCGTACCGGTTAAATCAGATGCGTTCGCTCTCGAACGCGCTTCCCCGGGCCAGTAACTGCATCTCTCGTTAAGTCCAGATTAACCCTGGTATCTGTGGCAGGCTGACTGCCTGTCCAGTGACCGGTACCTCACATCGCTGCATTTCCCGTCGACGCCGGCGCGGGTTAACGTTTCGAATCGTCCTGATTCCGTCATTCTGCCAGAAGGTCAAGCGCCTCTCGCATGATTCGCATGAAAAAAGCGAATCAATTACCCGACTTAAAGCGCCGCGGCTGATTCGACGCGCAAGCACGGTTCCGCACTTTCACTCTTTCGTAAGCTTCGACCTACGCCCGCCCGGCCCTGCCCGAGGACACGCCGAACCCTTCGATCAGCGCTTCCGTTGCTTGCACATCACGAAATTGCGCCTGTATCTCGACGAGATGCCGGTAATTTTCGTCCGTGGGATCGCTGGCGAGCGCCGCTTCCGCCTGTTTCAGCTCCTTATGTAAGGTGCGCGCGCTCCGCTGCAAGTGGAGCGCCTGGCTGAAGGCGTCGCGGGCATCGTCAAGTCCGGCCGTTTCCAGCGCCGGCCATTGCCGCGCCCGCTTGATCAGCGCCACCACGCGCGCCCAGATTTCGCCGCAGCCGGCCCGTTCGATCGTCGCGATCACCGCATTGCGGTCGTTGGCCATGTCATGCGCCATCGCATCGAGAATGGCTGCATGCAGCAGCTTCAGATCGGTGTTGGCGAGGTCGAGGAACTCGACATGTGCGAAATTCTCGTCGATCAGCGTCGGATGATTGACAAGAGCTGCAATGATCGTTGCCTCGCGCACCGACATCCCCTCACTGCCGCGCCTGACCAGCGCCGAACGGCCAAGGCTTTCGGTGATCGCGGTGCGTCCACCGCCGCCGCGTGCGAACTGTCCGCCAGGGGCTGAGCCCTTGCCTTGAAAGCGGTCGCCGGGCCGTCCATCTTGACGACGCTCTTGGCGCCCGCGCTGGGCGCCGAAAAAGCTCAGCACCCGCTCGCGCATTTCCTGTTGATAGTGGTAGCGCAGGCTCTCGTCGCGGATGCGGCTGGTCAGTGCGCGAAGCGTCTTTTCCAGTTCCGCCCGCCGCTCCGGCGTATCGAAGATGCCGCCGGCCGTTTCGCGCGCCCACAAAAGATCGGCGAGAGGCCGCGCCTCGGCCAGCACGGTCCGAAACGCGTCCGGCCCTTCGGCCTTGACCAGATCGTCGGGATCCTTGCCTTCGGGCAGAAGAGCAAAGCGCACCGAGCGGCCTGCCTGAACCGCCGGCAGCGCCATGTCGGCGGCGCGCCATGCCGCCTTCAGCCCGGCTTGGTCGCCATCGAAACACAGCACCGGCTCACCGGCCATGCGCCACAGCAGCTCGAGCTGGTTTTCGGTCAGAGCGGTGCCGAGCGGCGCCACGGCATTCTCGAAGCCGGCCTGCGCCAGGGCGATCACGTCCATGTAGCCTTCAACGGCGATGACCGTGCCGCCCTTGGCCAATGCCTTTTTCGCGCGCGCGAAATTGTAGAGCACATTGCCCTTGTGAAAGAGCTCGGTGTCAGGCGAATTCATGTATTTGGCCAGCGCATCGGGCGCCAGCGCCCGCCCGCCGAAGGCGATTACCTTGCCTCTGGAATCCGGGATAGGGAACATGATGCGGTCGCGGAACCAGTCGTAGGAAACCGGAACGTCGTCGCCATGGCGCACCAGCCCGCATGCCTCGATATCGGCCTTGGGAACGCCCTTGGCGGCAAGATGCTCCTTCAGCGCGTTGCGGCTGTCGGGCGCATAGCCGAGCCGGAATGACTGCTGCGTCGCCGGCGTCAGGCCGCGGTCGCGCAGATAGGCGCGGGCTTTTGCGCCTTCAGGTCCCTGCAGCCGATCCTGGAAGAAGGCGGTCGCCATCTCCATGACATCGGTCAGGCTGGCGCGTTCCTTTTCGCGCCGCTCCTCCTGGGCATCGCGAACCGGCATCGGAACGCCGGCCATGTCGGCGATCTTCTCGACCGCTTCGGGAAAGCTCATCCCGTCGAGTTCGGTCAGAAACTTGAAATGATCGCCCGAAACCGAGCAGCCGAAGCAGTGGTAGCGGCCCTTCTTGTCCTCGCAATGGAAGGACGGGCTCTTCTCGCCATGGAAGGGACAGCACGCCCAATAGTCGCCGCGCGGCGCGTTGGTCTTCTTCCTGTCCCACGCCACGCGCTGGCCGATTACCGATGAAATCGGCACGCGGTCGCGTATCTCGTCAAGAAAGGCGGGTGGAAAGCGCATCGGGAACGGCTCGTTTGCCCTCCATATAGTCACGCCGGCGAAACCCGACGACTCCTAATGCGCCACCATACCCGGTTTTCACAGGGCAAAAGAAGGCGGCCGGTGCCGGCCGCCTTCTTTCCAATTCCGGCATAGTGCCGGTCGACGTCTGACGGTCAGTGCGCGGCGATCGCGCCGAAGATGATGCCGGAGACGACGCTGACCAAGAGATAGTCATTGCCGACGCGGATCCACTCCTGGCCGCGGCCGGGGCGACGCAGGCCATAATGGCGATAGTCGCGGATCGGCTGATGGCGTTTCCAACTGGAATATCTCTGGCCGTTGCGCCAATGGTTCCTCTTCACCACAATTTTCTTCTTCACCACGACACGCCTCTTCACGTCGACACGCTTCTTCACGTCGACATGCTTGTCCGACTTCTTCCAGTCGATCTGGCTATATTTCGAATGCGGTGCATTCGGCGCGCTCAGCGGCGCTGCCTGGCCCTGCAGGGACGTGGCAGCCAGCATCGAAAGGGCAACTGCGGAAAGGATGATGCGTTTCATGGTGGGTACTCCTTGGTTGTCGATGCCTGAGGAATAGAGCTCGAAGGATGAACCGAAACTGAACATGAAGATTACGTTTTTGTAATGATTTCTTACATTTAGGCTGGCTAACTCAACATTCTCTTCAAAGGATATCTGAAGCTGTCGCCCGCATTCGGGCGCGCGGCCAACCGGAAGCCGGCGGGCAATGCAACCATTTTGCGATCCATCCATTTCCGACACGCCCTGTCGCGTGCCAGCCGCCGCCGAATAGGGCAAAATTTATTATCCGGCTAAAATTAATCGGAGTAGTATCGACCCTTGCAATGTCCTTGATTCGCACCCTCTTTTGCGCTTTTGCCGTCATGGTGCCCGCATCGCTGACTCCTGTTGGGCTGCGAGCCTGATATGAGCGGCTCGGTCGTTTTGCTGCATCTTGCCGGCGCGGTGGCGCTGATGCTGTTTGCCACTCGCTTGGTGAAGACCGGCGTCGAGCGTGCGTATGGCGATGTGCTGCGCCACAAACTGCGCGCCACCATGCGCAATCCTTTCATGGCCGTTCTGGCCGGCTGCGGCCTGGCGGTCGCGCTGCAAAGCTCCACCGCCGTCACCTTGCTGGTCGGCTCCTTCGCCGGCGCCGGCATCGTCAGCGGCATGTCGGGCCAGCTTGCCGTGCGCGGCGCCGAGATCGGCTCGGCGCTGGTGGTCAAGCTGCTCACCTTCGATCTGTCGCTGCTGGTACCGATCTGTCTGGTCGCCGGCACTGTCATGTTCATGGCCACCGAGCGGCGCGACTGGCGCCAGTTCGGCCGTATCCTGGTCGGCATCGGCCTGCTGCTTTTGTCGTTGGAAATGATCGGCCAGGCGTCGGAGCCGCTGCGCCAGAGCACGCTGATGCCGGTCATCGTCAATTACTTCTCCGGCGACCCGGTCACCGCCTATCTCCTGGCGGCGCTGGTCACCTGGCTGTTCCATTCCTCGATCGCCGCGGTCCTGCTCATGGTGACGCTAGCCGGCCGCGGCCTCATCCCGCCCGAACTCGGCATCGTGCTGGTGCTCGGCGTCAATCTCGGCTCGTCGATCATCGCGCCGCTGCTCACCCGCAACGCGGAGCCGGGCGTGCGTGTCGTGCCAATCGGCAATCTCCTGATGCGCGGCATGGGCTCCCTGGCCATGCTGATCCTGTTCCTGTGGTTGAAGCCGCCGGTTGCCTTTCTCGGCGCCACCGTGCCCGACCAGATCGTCAACGCGCATATCCTGTTCAACATCCTGATCCTGGTTGCCGGCCTGCCGCTGGCCGGTCTCGTCTACCGTGCTTCGGAAAAGATCGTGGCGCTCGGCACCAGACAGGTTCCGGCCGAAGCGCTCGACGTCGTCGAGCTGTCCGCGCTCAACGACAGTGCCCTCGACGTGCCGAGCCAGGCATTGGCCAACGCCACCCGCGAAGTGGTGCGGGTCTGCGAGACGGTCGAGATTATGCTGAAGCGCATCATCGAACTCTATGAGAGTGCCGACGCCGACAAGATCAAGGCGTTGGCCGCTCTCGACGACCGCGTCGACAGAAAGCACGCCGCGATAAAGCTCTATCTGGCCAAGGTCACCAAAAATCCGCTGAGCGAAGACGAGGCGCTGCGCTGCCAGGAATTGATCGGCGCCTGCGTCAAGCTCGAACAGGTCGGCGACATCATTGTGCGCAACATGCTGGTGCATGTCCGGAAGAAGCTCGAACGCGGGCTGGAGTTCACGCCCGAGGGCTGGCGCGAGCTTTGCGCGTTCCACGCCCTGGTACTCGCCAATGCACGGCTCGCCTTCAATGTGCTGGTCTCGCGTGATCCGGAGACCGCCCGTCAACTGGTGCTGGAAAAAGACCGGCTGCGCGACCGTGAGAAGGAGACCAGCGCCAGCCATTTCGTGCGGCTGCGCGACGGCACCGCCAAGAGCGTCGAGACCAGCTCGATCCATCTCGACACCATCCGCGACTTGAAGCAGATCAACTCGCTGCTCGCCTCGATGGCCTATCCCGTGCTCGAGGAACGCGGCTTGCTCACCGGCTCGCGGCTGAAGGCTGGATAGGCCTTGACGTTGTTTTCCCCTCTCCCTTGTCGTGGGATCAAGAAAACCTAAAGCGGCGTCGATAATTTCTGGATTGCCCGCAGCTCTCGTTCGTGATTTGAGGCCATCTCATTCAAGGATCGCCTTCCCGCGCCATGCTTCCCCTTATCGCCCTGTTCATCGCTGCCTTCGCATTCGGCACCACCGAGTTCGTCATCGCCGGCGTGCTGCCGCAGGTGGCGGATGGCCTTGGCGTCTCCATCCCGACTGCCGGCTATCTCGTCTCCGGCTACGCCGGCGGCATCGCGGTCGGCGGACCGCTGCTGACGCTCGCCACCAAGGCGATTTCTCGCAAGGCCTTGCTGCTCGGCCTAGCCGCAGCCTTCACCATCGGCCAGGCGGCCTGCGCACTTGCACCCGACTTCGCCTCCATGTTGCTGTTGCGGATTGCGGTGGCCGTGGCGCACGGCGCCTATTTTGGCGTCGCGATGGTGGTGGCGGTCGGCCTGGTCCGCCAGGACCAGCGTGGAATGGCCGTTGCGCTCATCCTGTCGGGCCTGACTGTTTCCAATGTCATCGGCGTGCCGGCCGGCACGGCGATCGGCAATATCTGGGGGTGGCGCGCGACATTCTGGGTGATGTGCGCGCTTGGCGTGGTGTCCATCGCAGCGATCACCGCCCTGCTGCCCCGCAAGACGGGTTCGTCGCGCCAGTCGGTCAGCTTTGGCAGCGAGGTTCGCGTGCTCGCACGCCAGCAGGTCTGGACGTCGCTGATCCTCATGCTGATGCTGATGATCGGCCAGTTCGGCCTGTTCACCTACATCACGCCGACGCTGCTTGAAATCACTGGCCTCGACGAGGACCTGGTGCCCTGGGTGCTCCTGCTCAACGGGGTCGGCGCGACGATCGGCGTCTTTCTTGGCGGGCGGCTCGCCGACTGGAAACTGATGCCGTCGCTCATCACCATGCTTTTCATGCAAGCGGTGACACTTGCCGTCATTTACGCCGTCAGCCCGTACCCGGTGCCGATGGTGGTGGCGATCATTGTCTGGGGCGGTCTCAGCTTTGCCATCGGAACGCCGATTCAGACCCGTATCCTGACCTGGACGGCGGATGCCTCCAACCTCGCCTCATCACTCATCCCGGCGGGCTTCAATGTCGGCATCGCGCTGGCCGCCTCACTCGGCGCCGCCATGCTCAACGCCGGCTACGGCTACCGCAGCCTGCCGGTGGTTGGCGCGATCGCCATGCTGGTCGCTGTGGCGGTCGCGCTCGCCTCGCATGTTTCGGAATGGCGCAGCAAGGCCGCACCACCCCTGCCGGCCGCGGCCGAATAGACGACACCGCGCGGATAGGCCCCTTAGCCTGTCTCTTTCAGCACATCGATAAAGGCGCGCAGGGCCGGCGGCACAAGACGATGACCGGGATAGTAGAGGTATAGGCCGGAAATAGGCGGACACCAATCATCCAACACACTGACGAGCGCTCCCTGCTCGATGTAGGTCTGGGCAGACCTGTCGGAGATGTAAGCGATTCCCAAGCCACCGACCGCTGCCTCGGCCATCAGTTCCATATGATCGAGAGTGAGCGTGCCCGGAACATCGATCGAGATTTCCTGGCCATGCTTCTCGAATTCCCAGCGATAGGGCTTGCCGCTCGGCAGGCGGAATCGGATGCAGCTGTGATCCTTCAGGTCGTCCGGCACTCTCGGGACCTGGCGGGCGGCGAGGTAGGCAGGCGACGCGACGGCAATGAAGCGTGTCTCGCCGCCGAAGCGTACCGCGACCATGTCTTGCGGCACAGCCTCGCCAAGGCGGATGCCTGCGTCGAAGCCTTCGGCGACGATATCGACCAATCTCCCCTCGGTGACGAGATCGAGCGAAACCTGCGGGTATCGCGCAAGAAAAGCCGGTATCACGGATTTCAGCAGCAGTCGGGCTGCGATCTCGCTGGAATTGACCCGTAGGGTACCTGCCGGAAGGTTGCGGAAGTTATCCACTTCCGCAAGCGCCGCGTCTATGTCCCGCAACAGCGGCTGCAGGCGCGCGACGAGCCTTTCGCCTGCTTCCGTCGGCGCCACGCTGCGCGTCGTGCGATTGAGCAGGCGTACGCCCATGTCTCGCTCCAGAGCCCGCATCATGTGGCTGAGCGTCGAGGGCGACAGGTCGAGATCGTCCGCCGCCTTGCGAAAGCTGCGGCGGGAGACAATTGCGGCAAGTGCGGTCAGTTCGCGGAGGTCGGGTCCGTCATTCATGGGAAATCTTCATCAACTCATGCAAGATTGGGTGGATGATACCAATAATTTGGAGGGATATCTTGTGTGGAGATTGCCGCGATCACGCGGCTTGGCGAACAAGGACTTCTCCCATGACCAAGATTTCTCCCACGACCAGAACGTGGTTCATCACTGGCACCTCCTCCGGCTTCGGACGGCTCTTGACGGAAAGGCTTCTGGCCGGCGGCGACCGGGTGGCCGCGACCGTGCGCAAGCCGGAGGCGCTTGCCGGCCTGAAGGCGGATTACGGCGATCGCCTTTGGATCGCTTCGCTTGACGTTACCGATACCGAGGCAATGCGGCGGACGGTCGACAAGGCTTTTCACGATCTGGGCCGCATCGATGTCATAGTCAGCAATGCCGGCTACGGTCTGTTCGGCGCAGCTGAAGAACTGGGTGACGACCAGATCCGTGATCTGATCGACACCAACCTGATCGGCTCGATCCAGCTCATCCGCGCCGTGCTCCCGCATCTGAGGAACCAGGGCGGTGGCCAGATTCTGCAAATCTCCTCGGAGGGCGGGCAGATGGCTTATCCTGGTTTCAGCCTCTATCACGCCAGCAAATGGGGCATTGAGGGCTTTGTCGAATCCGCCCGGCAGGAGGTCGCGCCGTTTGGCATCGCCTTCACGATCGTCGAGCCCGGACCGACGCGGACGAACTTTGCGGCCGGCCTGGTCAGCGCCGAGCCTACCGTTACCTATGAGAACACGCCGGTTGGTGACCTGCGCCGGGCTTTTGCCGAAGGCCGCTTCGAAGTGAAGGGCGATCCAGAGAAGATGGTCGAGACGATGATCGCCTCCGTAGAACAAAATCCCGCTCCTCGGCGGCTGACCTTCGGCGCCGCCGCCTACGCCTCGATCAGCAGTGCGCTCCAGGGCAGGCTCGCCGAACTCGAAGCCCAGAGGGATACTGCATTGTCGATGGATTTCGACCGCTGACGGATGAGGCGGAGGGCCGACCCAACGCCCATCAGCCTCCTACAACTCGATCCGGAACCGCAAGCTTTCGGCGCCGCCATAGACAGCGTCCTCGAAGAAACGCCCGACGAGCTGGCCGCCATTGGCCAGCACCACCTTCTGTGAGGCGAGATTACCCAGCTTGGCAGTGATCTCGACGAAGGGCAGGCCGAGCGCCCTCGCTTCGCTGAGCATCAGCCGCAGCGCCTCCGTCGCATAGCCGCGCCGCTGCTTCCACGGCACCACAGCATAACCCACATGGCCGAGCACATGCGGTGGCAGCTCGGCGGTGCCGCGCTGCCAGCGCAAGCCGATCGAGCCTGCGACTTCGCCATCCCAGATCCAACGCCGGAATCCCGGCAGGCGTGGCACTGTCGATCCGTCCGGCAGATGGATTGGGGGTCCCTTGGCGTCCCGGTCGTCGAGACCGGCGAGGAAAACCACCGGATCCTTTTCGATGGCCGCAAGCTGTTCGCGCACAGCCTCCATCAGCCGCATATTGTCCGGCGACCAGCCGCGCTCAAGGGCGGCCTTGTAGGACGGCAGATGTTCAAGCGCCGGTTTGACGAGTTCGATCATTGACGTACGACCTTGGCGCCTCTGCCTGTGCCCTTATCGCTTTGGGCAGAGATCAATCGGAGTAGGAAGTTGACCTTCAGGGGCAGCTTTCTAAAATCAAGCATTATCGACTAGGTCTACCAATTGGAGTGAACACAATGGCCGGCAACACGTCTGAGAAGTCGGCGAAGGCCGCCGAGCGGGTCGCGACGAAACCGACCCTCCTCTCGGGCGGCAACCCTCAGATACCGAAGGGCTACGGCGATGCTCCCGTGCAGGCCTACATCGCGGCCATGCCGGGCTGGAAAAGCGACGTAGGGCGGCACCTCGACGCGATCATCGTGCGCACCGTCCCCAGCGTGCACAAGGCAGTCAAATGGAACTCGCCTTTTTACGGCATCGAGGGCCAGGGCTGGTTTCTGTCGTTCCATGTCTTTGCGCGCTACGTCAAAGTGACCTTCTTCCGAGGCACGTCGCTGAGTCCGGTTCCTCCGGGGGAATCCAAGCACAAGGAAGTGCGCTATCTCGACGTTTATGAGGACCAGCTCGACGAAGCTCAGTTCGCCGCCTGGGTGAAGCAAGCCAGCCAATTGCCCGGCGAACGGCTGTGAGACGCATCTCGAACTAGCCAAGGGCGTCTAGAAGCACCTCATTCAAGCGTTTGAATGCGGTGGACTCGTCTGGCGCATGGGCCGGATTGACCTCTGTGATGGTCAGGCCGCGCCATTGCGGCAGGGCGGTCAACCGCTTCAGCACGAAGGCGGCTTGCTCCAGTTTGAGACCGTCGCAACGGCGCACATTCTCGGCAACCGGAAAATCGATAAAGGAGAGTACATCGACATCGAGGTGAATGAGCACGCAATCAAAGCGCGCCGCCCATTCGGCCGCGCGCGTCGCCGCCGCGTCGATATCGCTCAACGCTTCCTCGCGCGATATTGCCTCAATCGCATAATCCCGCATCGTGATGCCTTCGGGCGCAGTGATATTCTCAACGCCGAAATAGAGAAGCTGCCGAGGCACGAGCATCGGACAGGTCGGGCCGAGCCTGGCGAGCGCAGGCTCGCACCCGGGAATATCCAGCAGATGCGCGACACCGGTCCAGTCCAAGGCGCCATCGCTCGTGTCGGGCGTGTTGAGATCGGCGTCGAAGTCTATGTAGACGAGTCCAATCCGCGCGTCGGCGGCGTTCGCTCCGGCGACGGTTCCCAGCTCCACAGTGCAATCGCCGCCTAAAACAAGCACGTCTTCCTGCGCTGCGATCGCCGTCGCCACATGGCTTGCGACCAAGTCACAGGCGTCGCGCACGGCCTCCAGGTTCATGGCCTGCGGCCGCGAGGGATCCGGCCGCCACCTAAACGATGCAACATCGCCCTGATCCGTGATGGTTCTGCCTCGGCTCGCGAGCGCCTCTGCAAGCCCGTGTCGCCGAAAGGCCGCAGGGGCCTGTTCCTGCCCCGGCGAATAGGCGCCAGCGCTGGTGGTGGCGCCGATAATGTTCAACACACGCGCCGCCAATCGATGCTCCATTTTCGTATGATCTTCGTTGCAAAACGTGTCCGGAGGGAGGAAGGTTCCTCCTCGGCGTCGAGAGTTTGTCGCGAGCCGGGCGCTTCGCCCGAATGGAAAATGGCTCGCCGCATCTATGCCGTCGTGAGACGCCAGACGCCGAACGTGCACAAGCCACTGGGACCAATATGACCAAAGCGACAGCAGCCACGAAGAAGAGCGGTTCGAAGGAAGCAGAAGGAGGAGACGCTCCCTCTCGGTTGATAGATGCGAGAATCAGCGAGCTGAGCGATTGGCGGGGCGAGACGCTCGCTCGGGTCCGAAGCCTCATCAAGCAGGCTGACCCCGAAGTGGTCGAGGAATGGAAGTGGCGAGGGGTTCCGGTGTGGGAGCACGCGGGAATAATCTGCACCGGTGAGACCTACAAGAATGTCGTGAAGATGACATTCGCCAAGGGTGCTTCGCTGGAGGACCCTTCAGGCCTTTTCAACTCCAGCCTCGAAGGCAACACCAGACGCGCCATCGATATCCATGAGGGCGACAAGATCGATGAAGAGGCATTGAAGGCGCTCATTCGCGCCGCCGTGGCACTGAACATGTCGGTGCGAGCTACCACCCGCTCTCAGAAGAGATCGAAGAGCACTTGAGGATCATCCGGCGGGCTGGCTCCTCGCGGTCGCTCCCCACGACTTATGACATCGCTGCAGCGGGAAAATCCCTACTGCAGCAGTCCCTTGACGATGCCGCTCGCCTTGGAGAAATCCATCTGGCCGGCATATTTCTCCTTGAGCACGGCCATCACCTTGCCCATGTCCTTGACGCCGCTGGCGCCGGTCTCGGCGATGGCGGCGCGGATTGCCGTTTCGGTCTCGGCCTGGCCCAGTTGCGTCGGCAGGAAGTCCCGGATAACGGCCATCTCGTCGCGCTCCTGCGCGGCAAGCTCCGGCCGCTTGCCGTCGTCGAACGCCTTGGCCGACTCCTCGCGCTGCTTCACCATCTTGGCCAGTATCTGCAGGATCTCGTCATCGCTTGCCGGCTCCTTGCCGGCGCCGCGATTGGCGATGTCGCGATCGTGAATGGCCGCCTGGATCAGCCGCAAGGTCGGCAGCCGCCGCTTGTCCTGCGCCTTCATCGCGCTCTTCAGGGATTCGGCGATTTTGCCGCGCATGATGCTTTCTCCTTCGAATGTGGCGCGGACAATAGCCTTGCCAAAAGCCCAAGGCAAATTCGGCACTGACCGGCAAATGCCTGATATCGTTCAATGAAATAAATCGATGCCGTTCGGCATGGCCGCATTGACCGCTCTGGCGCCTTATCCTATGTACTGGGCCTTGCATGAACTGAATTTTTGTTGCGCTCGCTGGCTGCGAAATCGCCGCTGCGCGCGGTTTGCTGCGCCGATCGAAGGGCGCAGCCCTTTAGGAGTGCCGCCATGGCAACGATGACTGCCCCCTGGGCCACTGAGAAGCCGACCGCCTTGCTGGTGCTGGCCGACGGCACCGTCATCGAGGGTCGCGGTCTTGGCGCCACCGGCTCCGCCGTTGCTGAGGTTTGCTTCAACACCGCGCTGACAGGCTATCAGGAAATCCTCACCGATCCGTCCTATGCCGGCCAGATCGTCACCTTCACCTTTCCGCATATCGGCAATATCGGCACCAATGACGAGGACATCGAGGATCTCAACCCGGTTGCCCGCGCCGGCGCCGTCGGCGCCGTGTTCAAGGCCGACGTGACCAATCCGTCCAGCTATCGTGCCGCAGCCGGTCTCGACCAATGGCTGAAGAAACGCGGCATCGTAGCGCTTTCGGGCATCGACACTCGCGCACTGACCGCGCTGATCCGTGAAAAGGGCATGCCGAACGCCGTCATCGCTCACGCGCCGGACGGCATCTTCGACGTCGATGATCTGAAGCGCCAGGCCTCCGCCTGGTCCGGCCTGATCGGGCTCGATCTGGCCAAGGACGTCACGTCCGGCCAATCCTCGGTCTGGCGCGAGACGCCCTGGGTCTGGGACGAGGGCTTTGGCGAACAGACCGATCCGTCCATGCATGTCGTCGCCATCGACTACGGCGTCAAGCGCAACATATTGCGCCTGCTTGCCGGTCTTGGCGCCAAGGTCACCGTGGTGCCGGCCAACACCGGCGCCGAGGAGATCCTGGCCATGCGGCCCGACGGCATCTTTCTCTCCAATGGTCCCGGTGATCCCGAAGCCACCGGCGACTACGCCGTTCCTGTTATCCGCGACCTGCTCAAGACCGACATCCCGGTCTTCGGCATCTGCCTCGGCCACCAGATGCTGGCGCTGGCGCTGGGCGGCAAGACCGCCAAAATGCATCAGGGCCATCACGGCGCCAACCATCCGGTCAAGGACCACACCACCGGCAAGGTCGAGATCGTCTCGATGAACCACGGCTTTGCCGTCGATGCCGACTCGTTGCCAAGCGGCGTCGAAGAGACCCATGTCTCGCTGTTCGACGGCTCGAACTGCGGCATCACCCTGACAGGCAGGCCGGTGTTCTCGGTCCAGCATCATCCCGAAGCCTCGCCCGGCCCACAGGATTCGCACTATCTGTTCCGCCGCTTCGTCAACCTCATCCGTGAAAAGCGCGGCGAGGAATTGCTGGCGGAGCGGGCTTAGCGGCAAACCAGCCAAGCAGTGGAAGGACCGAGGCGCGCGTCGCGCCGTTCAAGCCGTGTCAGTCACCGCTTCCTGCGCATGCATGCGCTCGGCTTCCTGCGGCGTCGGTTTGGCCGCTTTCGTGATGAAGACGATGAGCGCCAGCGTCAGGAAAATCGCGCCGAGCAGATAGGGCGCGCCACCGAAGGTCACGGGCGCGTTCGGCCCCGTGAACCAGGAAAAGATCGCCGTATAAAGCAGCGGCGTGATGATCGAGGTGATCGAGAAGATTGAAGTCATCGCGCCCTGGAGTTCGCCTTGCGCCGAAGGCGGCACTTTGGCGGCGGCGAGGCTCCTGAGCGGCGGATCGGCCAACGCTTCGAGGCAGCCGACGACGATCACCGCATAGATCATCCAGCCTTGCCAGGCGAAGGCGTAGCCGAAGGCGCTGAGGGCGGTAAACGCCAGACCGATTACCGCCGTCCTCCACTCGCCAAGCTTGGGGATCACGCGCGGCAGCACCGTCGCCATGACGATCGCCCCGCACAGGCCGAAGGCGCCAAGCGAGAAGCCTATCTGCTGTTCGCTCCAGCCATAGCGGTAATTGGACACAAACGACCAGACCGCCGGATACATCATGTGCCCAAGCGTCATCAGGAAGAAGACAAGGCCGATCCAGCCGATGCCTTCGTAACTGCGCATCTGGATGAGCGTGCCAACCGGATTCGCGCGTTTCCACTCGAAGCGGCGACGGTGCCTGTCATCAAGCGTTTCCGGCAAGAAAAACAGCGCGATCAGGAAGTTAACGAAAGCAAGCCCGGCAGCGAAATAGAACGGCACGCGCGGCCCGAACGTGCCGAGCACCCCACCCAGAGCCGGCCCGATGACGAAGCCGACGCCGAAGGCGATGCCGAGCAGGCCGAAATTCTTCGCCCGGTTCTCATCGGTCGAGATGTCGGCGATGAAGGCGGATGTCGTCGAATAGCTGGCACCGCTGATGCCGGCCAGCACCCGGCCGATGAACAGCATCGGGTAGGACCAGGCAATGGCGCAGATCAGATTGTCGATGGAGAAGGTGAGCACGGAGGCGAGCAGGATCGGCCGTCGTCCGAACCGATCGCTCAACCCGCCCATCACCGGTGCGAAAACGAACTGCATCGCCGCATAGGCGAACAACAGCCAGCCACCTTCGATCGCGGCTTCGCTAGCGTCGACGCCAGTCAACCCTGAGATAGGCCGGCAGCACCGGCATGATCATGCCGAAGCCGATAATGTCGAGCAGCAGCGTGGTGAAAACGAGCGCAAGACCCCGCTTGGCGGTTTTGGGATCGATCATGATGATATCTCCTCGGGCCGCCCGGGGCGAAGGCGAAGGCACCTTATAGGTGAGTGCATCGCCTGGAACAATAAGGGAACGCCGACGATGTTTCCATCCTGACATTCCCTGACGGCAATGCCGCCGTCAGATCAGCGAGAAAACCAAGCGCTTCAGATCGGGGTGTTGAACGTATCGCAATCCGAAAGCTTGCCGCTCCTGTAGCCGCGCGCCAGCCAGGTCTGCCGCTGCTGCGACGTGCCATGGTTGAAGCTTTCCGGAATGACATAGCCCTGCATCTTCTTCTGCATCGTGTCATCGCCGATCTGCTGGGCCGCGTTCAGCGCCTCTTCCATGTCACCCTGTTCCAGGATGCCTTTTTGCCCGGTGAAATGCGCCCAGACGCCGGCGAAGCAATCGGCCTGAAGCTCGACCTGCACCGACATATGGTTGGCTTCGGCCTCGCCCATCTGTTGGCGCATCTGGTTGAACTTGGGCAGGATGCCGGTGAGGTTCTGCACGTGGTGGCCGACTTCGTGCGCGATCACATAGGCTTGGGCGAAATCGCCCGAAGCGCCGAACTGTCGGTCGAGTTGCTGGAAGAAGGTGGTGTCGAGGTAGACCTTGCGGTCGCCGGGACAGTAGAACGGACCGGCTGCCGAAGAGGCGAAGCCGCAGGCCGATCGGATCTGTCCGCTGAACAGAACCAGCTTCGGGTCCTCGTAGGTTAGGCCGTTGGCTTGGAAAATGCCGCTCCAGGTATCCTCGGTCTCGGCCAGGACCGTCGAGACGAACTGCTTCATTTCGTCGGAGGCCGGCGCACCTGTGCCCTGCGCACCGCTGTTGTCGGTGATCTGGCCGCCGCCGCCCGGCAGCAGGCCGCCGTCGCCGCCAGCCAATATCTGCATGGGGTCGATGCCGCAGGCCTTCAGCGCGAAGAACACCACGACCAGGATGACGATGGTAGAAATGCCGCCGCCGCCGGCGCGTCCGCCGATTGGGATGCGAAACTGGCCGGGCCTGCCGCCAGGCAGGTTGAACCCGCCACCGCTCTGACCACGTTGGTCCTGGACATTGTCACTTTGACGACGACCCTTCCAGAGCATGGCGAATCCCCCGTAATATATTTCCGGTCTATCGAACCGTGTCTCGGCTCACCGGACCCGACAACAAATATCCCAACGGCTGCATCAAGTCACAGCATTTTTCGCATGAAGGGCGCTTCGCAGCGCTGCAGCCGTCACGGCACGCTGCGCAAAGGCTGACGGGCCGCAACATGAGGGTTGTCGGCGTCAATCGAGCGAATGGTGCGGCGCGGCTCCGGCGTCGTGCGCATGCAGAGAATCGATCCCGGCGCGTCGCTATGCTCCCGCTGGTGCGGGCGCCACGCTGCTCGCGGACACTTTGTTGGCGCCTTTCCGGGTCATGGGTGTTACGCTCAGATCTTCTGCTTGGCACCGGCGCTCTTTCCGTCCGAGCTCTTCGAGCGCTCATCGAAGCGGGCCGCACCTTTCCTCAGTTGATGCCCGGTTTCCGCTTCCGTCTTGCGCTCGTCCTTCGCCGCAGCTTGCTTCAATCCCTTGGCAGCTTGCTTGCCCTTCGGTGTCGGTGCCTGTTCAACGCCCATCGTATCCTCCTCGGCCTCGCGCCAATCGCGTGGCACGATCTCAAACGCAGCGGCAACGCGGCGGTTCCGGCAGGGCTGTCGACAATGGCGGTAAACTCAGCGTGTCGCCGTCATTGCCTTGCGAAACGCTTCAAGCGTCTCGGCGCTGACATGGTGCTCGATGCCCTCGGCATCGATACGCGCCGTTTCGGCGCTGACGCCGAGCGAGCGCAGGAAGGCTTCCACCGTCTGGTGGCGAATGCGGCTCTCTTCCGCGACCTTGCGGCCGGCATCCGTCAGGAACACGCCCCGGTAGGGTTTCCGGGAAACGAGCCCATCCGCACACAACCGCGTCAGCATTTTGGCCACGGTCGGTTGGGCGACGCCGAGCCGCGCCGCGATATCGACCTGGCGCGCCTCGTTGCCGTCCTCGATCAGGTCGGCGATGAGTTCGACGTAATCCTCGACCAGCGCGCTGCGACGCGCTTCGCGCGTCTGCCTGAACCCCTCCGAGTGAATCTCGGCGTCAGGCAGCTTTTCGCGTGGAACCGGTCTGTTCTTCAGCGCCAATATGCGCTCCTCCTCGATCGTCGGCGGATGCACCGGCGTTTGCACATTCATAGCACGGGGCTTCCATTCTTCTGGCCGTTTATTTGCATTCGACGGCGGACGCAACCAGCGATCCCGCTCCCCTCGCCCCGCCGGCAAGGGGTCCTCAAAAGCACACACAATGAATTATAGCATATTGCATAATTTTCAACCCTGACCTAGATAGAACGGCAACGTAGCCGATCCAGCGGAAAATCCCCCAATGTCAGAAACCGAAGCCGGAGCAGCATCCCGAACGATGTGGCGATTTGCCCGGCCGGAAGACGACGAGCAGCCGAGCCTGCGCGAGGTCAACGCCTCGATCGCCGTGCCGCAGTCCGGGGTCTGGTTTCGTCGGCTGTTCGCCTTCATGGGCCCTGGCTACATGGTTTCGGTCGGCTACATGGACCCTGGCAATTGGGCGACCGACCTCGCCGGCGGCGCCCAGTTCGGCTACACGCTGCTCTTCATCATCATGCTGTCGAACCTGATGGCGATCCTGCTGCAGGCGCTCGCCGCCAGACTCGGCATCGCCACCGGTCGCGACCTCGCCCAGGCCTGTCGTGCCTATTATCCGCGGCCGGTCAATTTCATGCTGTGGATCGCCTGCGAGCTGGCCATCATCGCCTGCGATCTGGCCGAGGTCATCGGCACTGCGATTGCGCTACAGCTGCTGTTCGGAATTCCGCTGATCGGCGGCGCCGTCTTGACCGCCCTCGACGCTTTCCTCGTTCTGCTGCTGATGAACAGGGGCTTCCGTTACCTCGAGGCCTTCATCGTTGCGCTTTTGATCATCATCTTCGGCTGTTTCGCCATCCAGATCTTCGCCGCCGCTCCGCCGGTCGGCTCGATCCTGCATTCCATGTTCGTGCCGTCGTCGGAGATCGTCACCAACCCGGCGATGCTCTACATCGCCATCGGCATCATCGGCGCCACCGTGATGCCGCATAATCTCTATCTCCATTCCTCGATCGTGCAGACCCGCGCGTATGAGCGCACCGATGAAGGCAAGCGCGACGCCATCAAATGGGCGACCACAGACTCGACCATCGCCTTGATATTGGCGCTGTTCGTCAACGCCTCCATCCTGATCGTCTCGGCGGTGGCCTTCCACGGCACCGGCCATCACGACGTCGCCGAGATCGGTCAGGCCTTCGAGCTTCTCTCGCCGCTGCTTGGTCTCGGCATCGCTTCAATCCTGTTTGCGGTGGCGCTGCTTGCCTCCGGCCTGAATTCCACGGTGACGGCGACGCTCGCCGGCCAGATCGTGATGGAAGGCTTTCTTCGCCTGCGCATCCCGCAGTGGGCGCGCCGCCTGTTGACGCGCGGCATCGCCATCATCCCGGTGGTGGTCGTCACCGCGCTCTATGGCGAGAAGGGAACCGGCCAGCTCCTCGTCTTTAGCCAGGTGATCCTGTCGATGCAGCTCCCCTTCGCGGTGGTGCCGCTGGTGCAGTTCGTCTCCGACAAGCGCAAGATGGGCAATCTCGCCATTTCGCGCGCCGTGGCGGCGCTGGCTTGGGCGGTCGCCGCTCTCATCCTGGTGCTCAACTTCAAGCTGCTCTACGACACCGTCGCCGGCATTGGCTGAAAGCTTCTTTCAGCCAGGACGGACGCGACAAATCGTCAATCCGCGCTATCTTGCCAGGCCATGACGCGGATTGCCGAAGCCCGAAAATTCTACGCGCGACTGATGGCCGCCAATGCAGGTTCGGCCGATCCGCGTCTCGAAGACGTGTTCGCCGCGGTGGCGCGCGAAGCCTTTCTCGGGCCTGGGCCGTGGACGGTCGTTGCCGGCGACGGCAAGGTCGAAACGCCGAGCGCCGATCCCGTACACATCTATCAGAACGTGCTGGTAGCGCTTGACGCTGATAAGGGCATCAACAATGGCGAGCCGTTTCTGCACGCCGTGTGGATCGGCAAGGTGGCGCCAAAACCCGGCGAGACCGTCACCCATGTCGGCGCAGGCACCGGCTATTACACAGCTCTGCTGGCACAGCTGGTTTCGCCGGGCGGCGTAGTCACTGCCTTCGAACTGGAACCCAGTCTCGCCGACCGCGCGAGAAAGAATCTCAAAGCTTATGACAAGGTCACCGTTATCCATGGCGATGCGGTCATCGGCGGCCTGCCACTGTCCGACATCATCTATGTCAATGCCGGCGTCGCGGCTCCCCCGGCCGAGTGGTTGAAGGCGCTGAAACCCGGCGGCCGCATGGTCTTTCCGTGGCGTCCGGCCGAGCGCGTTGGCCTCGCGGTGATGGTGACCCACACCGAACAGGGTTTTGCCTGCGATCCGTTCATGCGGTCATGGTTCATCCCTTGCATCGGCGCCTCGCTCGCAAGCTCCGCGACGAAAATCCCCAATCGCGAAAAGGCGGCGCGCAGCCGCTCGATCTGGCTGACGGCCGACAAGGCACCGGACAATACCGCCACTGCCGTCATCGGCGACGTCTGGTTCTCGTCGCGGAGCATCGGGCCTTCGTGAAACCGGAATGCCGGAAATTTTTCCGGCCGCTGTCGGACAGGCGTCCTTTCGCGCGTCCTTTGGCCGAACTCCGGCCTAAACGGCACGGATAATGAAAAAGGGAGAATCCAATGAGGAAGATCATCACTGCGACATTCGTCAGCCTCGACGGCGTCATGCAGGCGCCTGGCGGGCCGGAAGAAGACCCGGTCGGCGGCTTCGAATTCGGTGGCTGGACGTTCCATTACTGGGACGACGTCGGGGGCGCCTTTATTGGTGAGACCTTCGCAAAACCCTTCGCGCTGCTCCTCGGCCGCAAGACCTACGACATCTTCGCCGCGCATTGGCCGTACCAGAAGAGCGGTCCGATCGCCGACAGCTTCAACGCCGCCACCAAATATGTGGCAACGCACCGGCCCGATACGCTGTCGTGGCAAAACAGCCGGTGGCTGGGCGACGACGTCGTGGCCGCACTGCGCAAGCTCAAGCAGGAGGACGGCCCCGACCTGCTCATCCAGGGATCGAGCGAACTCATCCAGACCTTGCTCGCCAATGACTTGATCGACCAGATCAGCCTGCTGACCTTCCCGCTGGTGCTGGGCAAGGGCAAGCGGTTGTTCGGCAGCGGCGCAATTCCGGCGGCCTTCAAGCTGAGCCGCTCACAGGTATCGACCACCGGCGTCATCATGGCGACCTATGAACGTGGCGGTGAGATCAAGACCGGGTCCTTCGCCCAGGAACAGCCGTCCGAAGCCGAGATCGAGAGACGCCGAACCTGGAAATAGACGACCGCGCACTTCCTCAACAACAAGGGGATGGCCGACACCGGCCGTCCCTTTGCCATTTTGCCGATCACGCCGCCTGTTGCCGCCGCGCCAGCCCGTCGCGGATACACGCGGCAAATTCCCGCGCCGCCGGCCCGACACCATGCTTCGGCAGATGCAAATTGATCGAGAAATTCGGCAAGGCCGGCAGCTCCGGATCGGCGGATAGAATGTCGAGATCGCCAGGCACGGTGGAGGCCAGCCAGGTCGTGACGGCCAGGTCCGAACGCACCGTCGCCGTCGTCGCGTCGAGGTTGCCGTTCTCGAACACGGTCCGCCATTCCAGCCGATGCTCGTTGAGCGCCGCCAGCACCGCCGGGCGGAAGGCGCAGGTGTCCGCCACCATCGAAACCGGCAAAGGCCGCTTGCGGCGCGCTATGCCGCCTCTGGCGCCGACCCAGACCAGCCGGTCGATGACGAGACATTCGCCGGTGGACGGACCGATCGGTTCTTCGATTACGGCAAGGTCTATCGTGCCAGCCGCCAGGGCGGCCGCAAGCTCCGGCGACGAAGCGCAGACCAGCGAAATCTCGACCTGCGGATAGGTTTCGGCATAGGTCTTCAGCACCGGCGCAAGCATGGTGCCGACCAGATCAAACGGCACGCCGAGCCGCACCTCGCCGGCAACTGCGCTGGTCGCCATCTCGGCCCAGATCTCGTCATTGAGCGAAAGCAGGCGCTTGCCCTTGCCGAACAGCCGTTCGCCGGAACGGGTCAGCCGCAGCCCGCGCCGGTCGCGCTCGAACAGGCTGCAGCCGAGGACCTCCTCCAGCCGCTTGATCTGCTGGCTGACGGCGCCCTGCGTCAGATGCAGCGCGTTCGCCGCCGCCGTCATGCTGGCCTTGTCGGCGACGGTGACGAAGGTCCGGACCAAGGCCGTGTCGAGATTGCGGATCATGATTGGCATTATATTCTCTAATGACAACCATTGCAAACATTGCATTTAATGATGCATGACAATGCTTAGCATGCCGGATTCCCAACAGAGGAAACAGCATGTTTGAGGCCATCTTTCCGCTCGTCCTGTTTGCGCTGGTCTCGACCTCCACGCCCGGCATGGCCACGACCTTGTCGACAGCGTCGGGGGCGCAGTTCGGCTTTCGCCGCTCGGTTCCGCTGATGGCCGGCAGTGCAGCCGGCCTGGCCACGGTGGCCGCGGCAGGTGCGGCCGGGCTCGCCGGCCTGCTGGCGGCGGCTCCGTCCCTGCAACTGGCGATGAAGATAGCCGGATCGCTCTATCTGATCTGGCTCGCCTTCAAGATCGGCCGCAGCGGCCCACCCAATCTGGACGTGACCATGGCAAAGCCGAACAGCTTTTTCGGTGGCGCCGGTCTGCAGTGGATGAACCCCAAGGGCTGGGCGATGGGATTGGGGGCGGCGGCGTCGTTTGCCGCACTCGCCGACGGACCGCTGCAGCTTGCCTTTCTGCTCGGCGCAATCTTCGGCCTGGCAGCCGCGCTGTCGCTGTCGGCCTGGTGTGTGGCCGGCACGCTGCTCGCCCGGTTGCTTAGAACCGAGCGACAGTGGCGAGTGCTCAACATCGTGCTCGGCCTGCTGCTCGCCGCCTCGATCATTCCGATGTGGCGGCCAGCCTAGAGCAATTCCAGGAAAAGTGCGTAGCGGTTTTCCGTTCGGAATTGCGTAAAAAAAAAACACTTAGAGCGGGTCAGCGATTCTATCAAAAGCTGAACCGCTCTAAACGCTTGAATTCCTCGTCCCACCAACGTGGGGCGAGGAACTCAAATTCTGCGAGGGCGCCAATCCCACCTCGACCCTCACGCCGCGTAGCGTGCCGCTGGTTTGTCGGCATGCAAGCTGCCGTAGAAGGCTTGCCGAGCGCCAAGGAAGATGTCCAGCTTGGCCGCATCGGCAAGCGCTGGTGCAGTGACGGCTTCTCCCCTGGCAAGGCCGACAAGTGCTGCATCCACCAGATCGTCGGCGGTCATGATGATCTCCTTCGGGAGGCTGTCGATATCGCTGCCTGCAAGTTCCCAGAATTCGGTTCGCGTGGCCCCTGGCAGCACCACCTGAGCCTTCACCCCCGTGCCGGCGATTTCGCGCTGCAAGGCCTCGGTGAAGTTGACGACATAGGCCTTGGTGCCGCTGTAGATGCCGCCGAACGAGGTGTCGAACGCCAGCACCGAAGCGATGTTGACGATAGCGCCACGGTTGCGCGACAGCAGTCCCGGCAGCGCCGCGCGCGTCAAGCGTGTCAAGGCGATGACATTGACCTTGATCATCCGCTCCGCCACATCGGCGTCGGCCGTTGCCACGACCTGCGCGCCCCCAAGGCCGGCATTGTTGACCAGCAGCGTTACGCTGTCGTCGGCCGATATCACCTGCTCGACACGACGCAAATCGCCGTCGTCGGCGAGATCGGCGCTGATCACGCCAACCTTGCGGCCGTATTCGGCGCGCAGCTTGCCGGCCAGTTCCTCGAGCCGATCGGCACGCCGGGCCACCAGCACCAGATCATAGCCCTGCGCCGCCAGCCGGTCTGCATAAACCGCGCCGATGCCCGACGAGGCGCCGGTGACAACCGCCGTGCCCTTGTTGCTCTGTACACTCATTGTCCTGTTCCTTTTTCGGTTTGATCTGCTTCGCTTCGAACCGGCTGGAGGCACGGTGGGCGACGGCCCTCGCCTTGCCGGTAAGCCGTGCGATTCACTTAGTGGCATATGCCACTGTTTGCGAAGTAGGTATATGCCACTATCTTGTCAATGATTGACGCGGGGATTATTTGTAAGGCAGCGAACCGGCATCATGTCGCCGTCGCCGAGGACCTATCATGTCGAAAGACCCCCTTCCGGGCCTGACCCTTTGCAACAACGCCGTGCTGCGCCGCGCGACGCGCAAGCTTGGTCAGTTCTATGACGATGTGGTCGCCCCGTCGGGTCTGAAGGCCACCCAGCAGGGCCTGCTCTACCAGATCCATATCGGCGACGAGCCGGCCATGGGCGCCATCGCCGCGGCCCTGGTCATGGACCTGTCGGCGCTCGGCCATACTTTGAAGCCGCTGATCCGCGACGGTTATGTCGAGACCTTCACTGATCCGGACGACCGCCGTATCAAGCGCGTGCGGCTGACGCCGCAGGGCCTGATCAAGCTCGATGAGGCGATGAAGCTGTGGCGCGTCGCCCAGCAGCGTTTTGAGGACATGGTCGGCAAGGAGCAGGCGGCAAAGCTGCGAGCGGCGCTGGACGACATCGCCGCGCTGGATTTCGGTATACCGCCGGCAGCGCCCTGAGGTCTCGGACGGTCGGCGGTAGCCAAAACTTTATTCATTCGGCCGGCATGGCTACCGCCCGGGCGGCCCGGTGGCCGGCCAGCATGACGCCAAGCCCGAGGATCGGGAACACTGCCGCGACCAGGCCGAGATCGGCCGGCGCGCCATAGCGCAACACCGCACCGCCGACGACGGCGCCCAGCGCCACGCCGAGATAGAGCGCCGATCCGTTGAGCGACAGCACGATGGGCGCCGCATCGGGTGCCAGCCTGATGATGCGGCTCGCCTGCGCCGGCGGGAAGGCCCAGCCGACGATACCCCATGGCACCATCATGGCCATCAGCGCCGGCCCGGCGATGCTGTGCGGCAGGAATGCCGGGATGACCGAAAGCATGACCAGCATCACCGCGCTCAGCGCCAGCGACCAGCTGACGGTGCGCGTCGCGCCGAAGCGGTCGGCCGCCTGCCCGCCGGCAATGTTGCCGATGACGGCGCCGACACCGAAGGCAAGCAGCATGCCAGGCAGCGCAATCGGGCTCAGGCCGCCGCCTTCGATGGCCAGCGGCGCGACAAAGGCAAAGACCGTAAAGGCGCCGGTGAGCGCCAAAAGCGTGGTCAGCAGGATCGATGGCACGCCGGGGCGAAGGGCTGCGGCCAGCCGCTGCCTGAGCGGCAGCTTGGTGCCGACGATGCCGCGCGGCAGCCGGTACCACAGGATAGCGCCGGCCAACGCGCCGAGCCCGGCGATGGCAAAGAACGTGCCGCGCCAGCCGGCAACCGTGGCAACAAGCGCGCCGAGCGGCGCGCCGACCGCCACTGCGACCGTGGTGCCGCCGACGACAACGGCAATGGCGCGGGCGCGGTGATGATCATCGACAAGCGCCACGGCCGTCCCTTGCGCCGTCGCGGCAAACAGGCCGGACGACAGCGCCATGACGATGCGGGCGATCAGCAGCAATTCGAACGACGAACTCAGCGCCGCCGCCAGATTGCCCAGCACGAAAAACACCAGCGTCCACAAGATGACGCGCCGCCGGTCCCATTCGCCGGTGAGCGTCGCCAGGATCGGCGTGCCGAGCGCATAGGCGAGCGCGAAGGCGGTAATCAGCGTGCCGGCGAGTGGAACCGAGATGGCGGCGTCGGCTGCGATGTCGGGCAACAGGCTTGAAATGACGAAGCCCTCGGTCGCGATCGTGAACGACCCGAGCGCAAGCCAGATAAGGCGCTTGTCCATGGCAACAGATCCTTAGTTCAAAACTTATTGAACAATTGTACATTATGGGGCATGGTGTCAATGAAGCCTCGCGAAAATAGCTGACCCCTGCTGACAACCCGGTGTCAGGATAGGGCATGAACGTAGGAACCGTGTGTACTCGCCAAAGGAGGAGATGCGTTGAAATCAGCCCCGATTGCGCTTAATTCCTGGGCATGACCCTGCCTCATCCCACCGCCGATCAGATCAGCCTGCCGAACGTGCTTGCCGTGCTTGGCGATCCCACACGGCTGGCCATCGTGCGCTATCTCGCCAGCAAGGAAGGCGTGCCGCTGAACTGCAGCCAGTTCCTCGATCTCGGCTCGAAGACCAATCTCAGCTATCACCTGGCCAAATTGCGCGAGGCCGGCGTCACTCGCGCCGAGGTGGTCGGCACCAGCCGGCTGATCACACTGCGCCGCGACGACCTCGACGCCCGCTTTCCGGGCCTGCTCGACAGCGTCATTGCCGCTGCCGTCGACGATACCGCGCTGCCCGCGGTCGGCGGCCACGAGGTTGAAGTATCGGCCTAGCCTTGCAGGACTTGGGTTCCTCTCCCCCGCTATGCGGGGGAGAGGTGGCCGCGAAGCGGTCGGAGAGGGGGCCTCCGAAGTGGCATACCGGGGGAAAGGTTGGTCTAGAGCATTCAGAAGTCGGCGCAGTCCCCCTCTCCGTCTCGGCTTCGCCGAGCCACCTCTCCCCCAACTTTTGTGGGGGCGAGGAAACCAAGTCCTGCAAAGTCCCGCTCTACCCGACCAATCAACCCACGGAGCTCCCAATGCGCATTGCCGTCCTCGCCGACATCCATGGCAACGTCCTCGCCCTGGATGCCGTGCTCGCCGATCTCAAGCAGCGTGGCGGGGCAGACCTTGTCGTCAATCTCGGCGATTGCGTCTCCGGCCCGCTCTGGCCGCGCGAAACCATGGAGCGGCTTGAAACGCTCGCTTTGCCGACGGTGCGCGGCAATCACGACCGCCGCGTCGCCGTCGACCCGGCCGACGACCAGATGTGGCCGTCCGACCGCTACGCGCAGGGGCGGCTGACGGCGGCGCAGCGCGAGGCGCTGTTCGCCTTGCCCCTCACGCTGGAGATCGCGCCGGGAATAACCGCCTTCCATGCCCGGCCTGACCACGACGAAAAATATCTGACCGACACGATAGCCGATGGCCAGCTGGTGCGCGCACCGCTGGCCGCTATCAAGCGACGGCTGGCCGCCCTCGATCCCGCCTGCCGCATCGTGCTGTGCGGCCATAGCCACCGCAGCGAACTGATCCGTATCCCCGACGGCCCGGTCGTCTTCAATCCGGGCAGCATCGGCTGCCCCGCCTACGACGATTCGACCCCGCCGGCGCATGTCTCCGAGCAAGGCTCTCCGCATGCTCGCTACGGCATCGTCGAGCTGGGCGAGCCGGGCCGTCCTGACCGCTTCGAGGCCATCGCCGTCGACTATGACCATGAGGCAGCAGCGCGACAGGCCGAACAGGCGGGACGGCCGGAATGGGCCCACGCGCTACGCACCGGATTTATATCAGGCTGAACGCGGAACGCGTTCATGCCGCCCGGCTGAACTTGCCTCATACCGGGTTGAACGAGGAACGAGTTCATACCCCGGGCTGAACGCGTTCCGCGTTCATGCCAGGCTGAGCAAGGCACGAGCTCAATGCCTCATGCCCGGCTGAACCGCCTTCATGCCGAGGTCGCATTTTCGGGCTTACATAGCGCCATGTCGTCCCTTATAAAATCGACTTGGCATGCGGTGGCGTTTCGGTGCCTGGCCGCGCCCTCGGTAACGCATCTATCGCCCACGGCCAAAATGATGAGGCGCACAGTTACGCTCCGACCGACGCTGTACGCGCTGATTGCCGCTCCTCTCCTGCTGACGGCGCTGGTGCCGGCCAAGGCCGAGGAGGCGCCTTTCGTTTCCATCGTGACCGACCTCGCTCCAGGCGACCTCCTGAACGTCCGCGCCACGGCATCGGCGATGGGCAAGATCAAGGCGCGGCTGCCGAACGGTACGAGCGTGAACAATCTCGGTTGCAACGACGTCAATGGCTATCGCTGGTGCAAGGTCGCAGAGATTGACAATCCGCAACTGACCGGATGGGCTCCCGCGCGCTACCTGAACCCCGAGAATCCGGTTGCCGTTCCGGATGACGGTACCGAAACGGCCGGCGAAAGCACGGCCCCTGGAGCCGATGCCTCGAACCCGGCAACGGCAGATCAGCCGCTTCCCGACCTGACGGCACGCCTCGGCGCGACCGAATCCGAAACCGCAGTGACAGCGGCTGAGGCCATCGGCAAGGCCGCCATCGAGGACGCCCTGGCGCTCGCGGCGGGCGGAAACCCGTCAAGCGGGGAGATGCAGGCGCCGGCAGCGGAGCCCGTCCAGAGCCGCGCCGCCAATGCGGCGCCTCCGGCCGACGCGCAAACCGTTGCGCGGCTGCAGCCTCCAGGGCCGCCAGCCTCTGGCGCCACCAGCAAGATCCCCTGCGCGCGCTATGTCGGCCAGCCGATGACCAGTTGCCAAGTGAGCACCGTGCGCCTGGCCGACGGCAAGGCCACCGTGACCGTGACCTGGCCCGACGGCGGCACGCGCGTCATCAGCTTCGCCGCCGGCCTGCCGGCCAGTTCCGATGCATCAGGCGAATTCCGCTTCACCCGCGAAGGCACCCTGAACATGATCCGCGTCGGGGTTTCGGAGCGCTTCGAGATTCCTGATGCTTTGGCGACCGGAGGGTAGGCAGATTCGGGACGCCGGAGGGACAGCGCCCCCCCTCTGTCCTGCCGGACATCTCCCCACGTGGGGGAGATTGGCTGTTTCACCGACAGCGCCCTTTTCGAGGTTGGCGATTGGCGAAGTCAAAAGATGAAGGCCGATCTCCCCCCGTGTGGAGGAGATGTCCGGCAGGACAGAGGGGGGCGCGACGGAACGAGGCGCCTGTTTGCTCAGGCAGCCTCGCAAGAACCCGCATTTTAGGGGGTTACATCAGGCAAAACTCTTCCCTATAAGGCCCTCCTAGCCTGATACCAGAATCGCGAGCACAACCGGCCGGGTCTTCCCGTCCGGTTTTTCGTGCAAGCCGCCTGCCGAACGGACACTCGATATGCCAAGACGTACCGACATCAAGTCGATCCTGATCATCGGGGCCGGCCCCATCGTCATCGGTCAGGCCTGCGAGTTCGACTATTCCGGCACCCAGGCCTGCAAGGCCCTGAAGGAAGAGGGTTTCCGCGTCATCCTGGTCAATTCCAACCCGGCCACCATCATGACCGACCCGGAGCTGGCCGACGCCACCTATATCGAGCCGATTACGCCCGAAGTGGTGGCCAAGATCATCGCCAAGGAGCGGCCCGACGCGCTGCTGCCGACCATGGGCGGCCAGACTGCACTCAACACCGCTCTATCGCTGCGCCGCATGGGCGTGCTCGAACGCTACAATGTCGAGATGATCGGCGCCGACGCGAACGCAATAGACAAGGCCGAGGACCGCGCGCTGTTTCGCGAGGCGATGAAGAAGATCGGCCTGGAAACGCCGAAGTCGATGCTGGCCAACGCTACCGACGTCAAGAACGCCGACCGCAAGACGCATGAGGCCGAGCGCGCCGCGCTGAAGGCCGAGAAGCCCGAAAACCTCGACGCCGCGCTCGACGCACTGGAAACGCGCTGGAACCTCGGCGAAGGCGACCGCAAGCAGCGCTATATCAGCCACGGCATGGCGATCGCCGCACAGGCGCTCGACCATGTCGGCCTTCCCGCCATCATCCGCCCGTCCTTCACAATGGGCGGCACCGGCGGCGGCATCGCCTACAACAGGGCCGAATTCTACGAGATCGTCCAGTCCGGCCTCGACGCCTCGCCGACCACCGAAGTGCTGATCGAGGAGAGCGTGCTCGGCTGGAAGGAGTATGAGATGGAGGTTGTCCGCGACAAGGCCGACAATTGCATCATCGTCTGCTCGATCGAGAACATCGACCCGATGGGCGTGCATACCGGCGATTCGATCACCGTCGCCCCTGCCCTGACGCTGACCGACAAAGAGTATCAGATGATGCGCAACGCCTCGATCGCGGTGCTGCGCGAGATCGGCGTCGAGACCGGCGGCTCCAACGTGCAGTTCGCCGTCAACCCCGCCGATGGCCGCCTGGTGGTCATCGAGATGAACCCGCGCGTCTCGCGCTCGTCGGCTCTCGCCTCCAAGGCGACCGGTTTTCCCATCGCCAAGATCGCCGCAAAACTCGCCGTCGGCTACACGCTGGACGAGCTGGAGAACGACATCACCGGCGGCGCGACGCCCGCCTCGTTCGAGCCGTCGATCGACTACGTCGTCACCAAAATCCCGCGCTTTGCGTTTGAGAAATTCCCCGGCGCCGAGCCGGTACTGACCACGGCGATGAAGTCGGTCGGCGAGGTCATGGCCATCGGCCGCACTTTTCAGGAATCGCTGCAGAAGGCATTGCGTGGACTGGAAACCGGCCTGACCGGTCTGGACGAGATCGAGATCCCCGGCCTCGCGCACGGCGCGGCCAGTCACGCCGACGACCGCAACGCCATCCGCGCCGCACTAGGCACGCCGACGCCGGACCGGCTGCGCATGGTGGCGCAGGCGATCCGCATGGGCACCTCGCTCGAAGACGTGCACGCCATGTGCAAAATCGACCCGTGGTTCCTCGACCAGATATCAGGCATCTTGGCCATGGAGGCTCGCATCCGCGAACATGGCATTCCAGAGGACGCCGTCAATCTGCGCATGCTGAAGGCGATGGGGTTCTCAGATGCCCGCCTCGCGTCCCTGGTCAGGAAAGACGTCGAAGAGATTCAAAAGATTCGCGAAAAGCTCGACGTTCATCCAGTTTATAAGCGCATCGACACCTGTGCCGCCGAGTTCGCCTCGCCCACCGCCTACATGTACTCGACCTATGAGGTGCCCTTCGCCGGCGCGCTCGCCAACGAGGCGCAGGTCTCGTCGCGGAAAAAAATCGTCATTCTCGGCGGCGGCCCGAACCGCATCGGCCAGGGCATCGAGTTCGACTATTGCTGCTGCCACGCCGCCTTCGCTCTACGCGATGCCGGCTTCGAGGCGATCATGGTCAACTGCAACCCGGAGACCGTGTCGACCGACTACGACACCTCGGACCGGCTCTATTTCGAGCCGCTGACGCCGGAGGACGTGCTGGAGATCCTGCGTGCCGAACAGGCATCGGGCGAGCTGGTCGGCGTCATCGTCCAGTTCGGCGGCCAGACGCCGCTGAAGCTCGCCGACGCCTTGGAGAAGGCCGGCATCCCGATCCTCGGCACCTCGCCCGACATGATCGATCTGGCCGAGGACCGCGACCGCTTCCAGAAGCTCCTGCACAAGCTCGGCCTCAGCCAGCCGAAGAACGGCATCGCCTATTCGGTCGAGCAGGCCCGCCTCGTCGCCGGCGAGCTCGGCTTCCCGCTGGTGGTGCGCCCGTCCTATGTGCTGGGCGGCCGCGCCATGCAGATCATCCACGACGAAAGCATGCTGCAGACCTATCTGCTCGACACCGTGCCCGGCCTGGTGCCGGAGGACATCAAGCAGAAATACCCCAACGACAAAACAGGCCAGATCAACACGCTGCTGGGCAAGAACCCGCTGCTGTTCGACACCTATCTCTCGGGCGCCATCGAGGTCGATGTCGACTGCCTCTGCGACGGCAAATCGACCTTCGTCTCCGGCATATTGGAACATATCGAGGAGGCCGGCATCCATTCGGGCGACTCGGCCTGCTCGCTGCCGGTGCATTCGCTGCCTTCGGAGCTGGTCGATGAGCTGGAGCGCCAGACAGCGGCGCTTGCCCGCGCGCTCAATGTCGGCGGCCTGATGAACGTGCAATATGCGATCAAGGACGGCACCGTCTATGTGCTGGAGGTCAACCCGCGCGCGTCGCGCACCGTGCCCTTCGTCGCCAAGACCATCGGCCGGCCCATTGCCAAGATCGCCGCCCGCATCATGGCCGGCGAGAGCCTCGAAGACGCCTTCGCCCATTACGGCGCCATGCCCGACCCGCGCAACCCCGGCCACATCGCGGTCAAGGAAGCCGTGTTCCCCTTCGCCCGCTTCCCCGGCGTCGACATCTTGCTCGGGCCCGAAATGCGCTCGACCGGCGAGGTCATGGGCCTCGACCGCGACTTCGCGCTCGCCTTCGCCAAGAGCCAGCTCGGGGCGGGTGTTGATCTCCCCCGCTCCGGCACGCTGTTCGTCTCGGTGCGCGATGAGGACAAGAAGGGCATCCTGCCGGCGGTCAAGCGCCTCGCCGGCCAGGGTTTCAAGGTGCTGGCCACCTCAGGCACTGCGCGCTTCCTCGCCGAGAACGGCGTCGCCGCCGAGAAAATAAACAAGGTGCTGGAAGGCCGCCCGCACATCGAAGACGCCATCCGCAACCGCCAGGTCCAGATCGTCTTCAACACTACGGACGGCCAGAAGGCAGTTTCGGATTCGAAGTCGCTGCGCAGGGCAACGCTGATGCAGAAAGTGCCGTACTATACGACGCTGTCGGGCGCGGCGGCTGTGGCCGAGGCGATCGCGGCGCTGCGGGCGGGGAGTTTGGAAGTACGGCCGCTGCAGGAGTATTTTGCGTGAGGCGGATCAGACTAAATTCACCACGATCCCCGTGGCCGCGAAAGTAAATATTTTATAAATTTTAACTTTCCACGCGTCTTTGTTATGTTCCGCTGAAATGCCCTTGGGTGATTCGCCACGCTATGTCAAAAACTCAACGGATTCGAGATCCATTACACGATCTCATTGAGTTTGGCATAGGTGAATTCGATCAATTTCTTTGGAATTTGATCGACACTAAAGAATTTCAGCGTCTCCGGCGCGTAAAACAGCTTGGATTTTCCGAGCTTGTTTACCCAGGCGCAACTCACACCCGCTTCGCACACAGTATTGGAGTATTTCACACGGCGCGTCAGCTTGTGACATTAATTTCCAATAGGATTGGCGGGAAATTTGAACAGGAGAAGGCTGAAATCGCGTTAGCCGCCTCATTAGTGCACGACTTAGGACATGGTCCTTTCAGTCACGCATTCGAAGAAGCAATAAAGCTTCTTAACAAGGACAATGCAAAGCGTAACGGAGAGAAAGGGCCTCCAAAGCTTAAGAAGCACGAGCAATGGACCTCTGATATTATCCTTGGAGATACCGAGGTCGGCAATGCTCTCAGATCGCGCAGTGCTGACTTTCAAGAAGCTGTGTCGAAGCTCCTAATTGCAGATACTCCAAGCGACATCTACGCCGCAGTGGTTTCAAGTCAATTTGATGCGGACAGGCTGGACTATGTCCGTCGTGACCGGCTGATGACGGGCGCCAAGCATGGCGGCTTTGATTATTCGTGGATATTGGCCAATTTTGAGGTTGGATCGATCCCGCTTGCCATTGACGATGAGACGTATTCGACCGTCGATAGCCTGGTTTTGGGCCATAAGGCGTTCCAAGCTGCAGAATCTTACGTTCTTGGTTTGTTCCATCTCTATTTTGCTGTATATTTCCACAAAGCCACTCGCTCAGCCGAGAAAATTTTGTCGGCTGTCCTACGTAGGGTTGGGACATTGTGCGCTGAAGGAAACGCCGGGTTGACCGCTTTGAGTGAAGGAAATCCGATACTGACTTTTGTCCAGAATCGCGACCTTGATTCATATCTGAAGGCCGACGATTTCGTTGTTTGGGGCAGCCTTTCCGTGATGGCAGAATCTAAGGATGCGATTCTGAGCGAACTCTCCCAGAGATTGCTCTCCAGAAAATTATACAAGGCCCTCGACATTTCTGACCACTTTGAAGGTCGCGGCGACGCCAATGCAGTTGCTCACTTTCGCGCTGAATTGACTAAGGCGAAAGAGAATGGCGATTTCGACGAGGTTGAAATTTTCGAAGATCAACCATCGCGAAATCCCTACAAACGGCGAGGTTATGGCTCTCCCGACGCGCTTTCTAAAATCCACATCATGCGCGCAGACGGGTCGAGACCTGACGACCTTAGCGACCGCTCAGATGTTGTGAGGGCACTCCAAGAGAAATCGATCTATCGCGTGTACGTGCGCGATGAAAAAGCAAAGGCGAAGATAGAAGAACTTATTCGGAGGATGGGAAAATGAGTGACATCGCTTCTTATGTCGCAAAAATTGTTTCGTTGAACGGCGGCTCAATCGTTGGAAAAACAAGGCTACAAAAGTCGGCCTACTTTCTTGAGGAGCTTGGCGTAGGGAATGAATTCATTTTTGAGTACCATTACTATGGACCATACAGTGACGAAGTTTCCATAGGAATGGATGATGCAAAGGCCCTCGGGTATTTAAACCTAGAGTGGAAATCAACGAAAGACGGAGCCAAATACGCTGTATTTACGTCAAATTTAAAACCCGAAGAAGAGAAAAAAGACGATAGAAGAAAGTCTATATTAGAGACCCTTTCGAAATATGATTCGATATCCATAGAATTGGCTGCAACTGCAGATTTCCTGTCCAAAAATGGTTTTGAAAACGATCCATGGAAGGAGACAATCAAAAGAAAGGAAGATAAATCGACACAAGAGAGGGTGCAGAAAGCAAAAAAACTGCTTAGTGAATTGGAAAAGGTTTGATTCATCGAACGATCGGAGACCGCCCACACGTCACCGCCACGCATTCGGTATCGAACTCCATCGGCCACGACGCCACCGGCACGAGGCTGCGTGCCGGCGGGTTCGTCGAAAAGTACTTGGCATAACCCGATTGATGGCGTTGTAGAAGCCGGAATTGACGGCGTACATGCGCACCATCACCACATTGTCGAGCGAGGTTCCCGCCACTTCCAGACAATGTTTCTCAGCGCCTTCAACGACCTCTCGGTCTGCGTTTCGATGTCGCCGCGCACCATCGCCTCAGTTCAGAAACCCAATAAACCGCCCGGCTAACAACACGGACGTCCACAACACCATCGAGACCACCGCGAGGATGGCGACGGTCCCGCCGCCCGGTTCGCCACCACCTTTTGCGCGCCGCATGAAGACGAGGAAGTTGGCTCCGGCGAGAAGGATGAGTGTCATCTTGGTGAGGAAAATCGGCATCGCCGCATACTCCCTCGCTCTAACTGAAAAGAGCAGCGCCCCGGTGACAAGCGCCCCAGTGAACGCGCTCAACGCCACACGGCGCAGCAGCGCGATGAACGCCGCCTGCGGCAGCGAGCGGAAGGCGCCGAGGATCCTGAGGTCCATGAGCCAGACGCTGGTCAGCAGCGCGCCGATCGACATGATGTGCAGCGCGTTGACTATGGGGTAGGCGATGAAGGAAGCCTTCAGTCCCCGCACGAAGGCGAGTTGCTCGATGCCGGCGAGAAGCCCGTCCATTCAGGCCGGCGGCACACGGTCGGGATAGACATCATAGGTCTTGCCGCCGACGATGATCCGGACTGCTTTCATGCGCTTTTCTTTTTCATCGAGCGAGCGGTTGCCGATCGCGGTCACCTCGTCGCCGACCTTGGCGACCTCCTCCGTGAAGCCGGCGGCGATGGTGCGCGACGGCGGCGCCATCTCCACCCGCCAGAGTTCTCCCTCCGCGTCGACATCGAGCGTGGCGTGCGGATTGCCGATATAGATGGCCGTGATCTTGCCCCGGAGTTCGAAAAACCCGTCCTCGGTCCACGACCAGCCGTGATGGGCATAGGCTGCGGTGGCTGCGGCAAGGATCGCTGCCGCTGCCAGCGCGACGCTCCGAATCCCGTTGAACTGCATCGCTCGTCTCCTCGGCCATCCCGCCATTCGAGAGTAGGTCACGGCGCGGCAACGTCAAATCACATCGGTGCGACGGGCAGTCGGCGAAGCTGCCAATCTCCCCCCCTTGCGGGGGAGATGCCCGGCAGGGCAGAGGGGGGGTGCTGTCCCGCCGACCTCTCAACCAGTTATAGCCACGCCCTCAAGCTGTTTTCGGTTGGAACGGCTGAAGTCGAAAGTTGGCGATCCTTCACACCCCCCTCTGTCCTGCCGGACATCTCCCCCGCAAGGGGGGAGATTGGATGTCGCTACGGCTTTCGCTAATCGCCAGCGTAGGAAGGCAGCGCGTTGAGGCGCAGCGCAAACCGAAGCGATAGCCACGCGGAATGAACGGTCCGGTCTTGCTTATGACATCCATGCACGCCATGTTCCCTACCCACCGCCCTTCTTGTCCGCCGCATTAAGGTCGCAGACTCAACCCCTGAACGAGGCAAACCATGAGCAGTATGAGAGACCGTCAGGAAGGCTTCGAAAAGAAGTTTGCGATGGACGAGGAAACGAAGTTCAAGGCCATGGCGCGCCGCAACAAGCTGCTCGGCCTGTGGGCCGCAGAAAAGCTCGGCAAATCAGGCGAGGACGCCGACGCCTATGCGAAAGAGGTGGTGCGCGCGGACTTCGAAGAGGCAGGCGACGACGATGTATTTCGCAAGGTACGCGCCGATTTCGACGCGGCCGGCGTCGCCCAGTCCGATCATCAGATTCGCGGCGCCATGGCCGAACTGTTGGTGACCGCGGTCGAGCAGATCAAAACCAGCTGAACACCGCTCAGTCTGAACCGCCCTGCTGGCTCCAGCTAGCTATGGGCCGCCACCAGATCCTTTACGTGTTTTTCGTGCGTCCGCAGCGTCGGTAGCGTCTTCTTGGCGAATTCCTTCAGCGCCGGGTCTTCGCCCGACTGCGCATAGGTGGAAAACAGCGCCAGCGCCTGCTTGTGCGCCTCGGTCTGCAGGGTGATGTATTTCGCCTGGAATTCATCGCCATCGAGCTTCTTGAGCTCGTCCAGCATCGCCTGGTCTTTCGGCAACAAAGCAGGGCCGCTCGGTGTCACCGAGGCCGTCGTCTGGCTCTGTTCCAGAGCTGCCTTGAGATCCTCACCAGCCTTGGTGTGATCCCTCACCATCAGCGCGGCAAAATCCTTCACGTCGGCGGCGACATTTTTTTGCTCGGCCAGCTTGCTGCTTTCTATCTCGAACCGGTTGGCGCTGGCGGCCGTTTTGGAGAAGGTCTCGGTGTCGACCTTGGTCTCGTCGACGGCAGGTATGTCGGCCGGGGCAGTGGACTGGGCGAAGGCCGCCGGCGCGCCGGCAAGCAAAGCAAGCGTGGCAATAGCGAGATGCGGTCTCATCGAAAATCTCCGGGTTGTGTCTCCTCGAAGGCTCAACGCGGTAGATGCCATGAGGTTGCGCGGAGGGAGCACCCTCCCTTCCGCTTGTGGGAGAAGGCAGAGCCCGCCTCAGTGGCAGGACGCGCCGGCATACTGCAGCTGCTCGTCCCAGTTCGGCCGGCCTTCCGGCGTGAAATCCATCAGGTTCCACAAGATCTCGCAGGTGCCGACAGCGCGCGGATCCAGGCCGGGTTCGGACGGCGCGAAGCCTAGTTCGGAGCTCCAGAAATGGCGGATGCCTTCGGCGTGGCGATGAAACACCGACAGGACAGGCAACTGCGCGCCGTCGTCGGCCTCGGCATGGTAATCGCGTTTGAAGCTGTTGCCGGCCGAGGAGACCAGCCGCATGTTCTTCCAGCCGCGGTCACGGCCAAGCGTGATCATATTTTCGAGCGCGGTCTTGCCCACCACCGCGAAGTTGAAGCCGGCGGCCTCGAGATGGCCAATGGCGCCGTCGAACTGGTCGAGCAGCGCCGTGCAGGACGGGCAAGGCTGATCGGCCCGTGCGAGCTTCGCCGTGCCGCCGCTCGTCGCCACGTCACGCGTCTCCTCAGGATGGCGCGGAAACATCATCGAGTAGACGATCAGCGTGTCCTTGCCGGGCGAAAACAGCTCCGACAGTTTTATGCGAGCCGGCTTGCCGTCGTCGCCAAGCCCGTCGAACACATAATCCTGTGGAACCAACCCGCCCGGCGGCAGTGCACGACGAGCGACGGCCACATCTTCCATGGCGCGGCGCAGCTCGATCTCCTTCTGCAAAAGGGTTTCGCGGGCGGTGCGGTATTCCTCGGATTCGTTGGGAAAGCTGATCATCGTCATCTCCATCAGTGGGGATTTTGACGACGCGCGCCAAGGTTCCGGCAACGCGCCTTGCCTCTCAAGGACGGATGGCGACGGACGGTTCCGACATTTTGCGCACACGGGCGGCAGAAGCCCCCTCACCCGGATTGCCAACCGAATTGCGAAGGGCAATCCGACCTCCCCGAGGGGAGAGGAGATCGCCAGCGCCGGCGCCAGCTCTTCTCCCCTCGGGGAGAAGGTGGACGCCCACGGGTCTTGCCTCCGGCAAGCCCGAGGACAGGCTCCGCGGCCGGATGAGGGGGACCCCATATGCGATTGCCAATCGGCCGAAGCTACTGCGCCGCCGGCACCGGGCAGCTCGTGTCGCCTTCCTGGCAATTGAGGTAGCCCTCGAAATCCTTCAGCCGGTCGTTGGTGACGGCCTCCCGGCAGCCGGCGACCACCATCGGATACATGCTGCCGGCGCTCTCGCGCGGGCCACCCTGGAAATTGCATTCGGCGTCGCGAAAAGCGATCCAGGCGCGCTGTGCATTAACCAGCAGCTTCTTTGACGCCGCATCGTCCTTCAGCCGGCCCTCGATCTGCTTGTAGGCGTGGTTGAGCTTCTTGTCGGCTTCGGTGAACGACTTGCCGGCGCATTCGTTCATGGTCGCCTGATCCTGCGCGTTGGCGCAATCGTCGGCACGCGCCGCGTTGGCAAGCAGCGAAACGGCGAGGACCAAGGTGGCGAGACCGGTTTTGGCCAGACCCGTTTTGGCCAGACGCGTTTTGGAATGCAAAAGCCGCATCGTGTTTTTCCGATTTCGAAAATCCCGCTGTAACAAAGCCTAGCCGCGCGACGAAAACAGGCAAGATGCAGCCTGTCGCCATGGTGGACAGTTCCTTTCAGGCCGGCGCCGACGGCTGCGAAGCAATAGCGTTGCAGAACGGGATGCGTTTCACCGCATTTTTCGTTCAGGAGGATAGGTCCACATCGGGGAAAACCATGCGCGAAGCCGACAATGACGAAATCGACCTGCGCTGTCCGCAGATCGTCGCCGACAATGCCGCCATGGGCCTCAGGCTGCACGGCATATTTGGCCGTGTCGGCACCGAATTCGGGGTTGCGCAGGCTACCGAGCTCAAGAACCGCGATAAGCTTTCGCCCTCCACCATCCAGCGCATGGTCAGCTATTTCGACCGCCATGAGGTCGACAAGAAGGACCGCAACTTCGGCAGTGAAGAAAACCCGTCGGCCGACTATATCGGCTGGCTTTTATGGGGCGGCGACGAAGGCCGGGCCTGGGCGCTCGAGCTCAAGCAGAAGATCGGCAACGCGCCCGTCTGAGCGATAACAAAGCAGCTGGAACGGAAAGGTTCGCGGGCGGTGCTTGGTAGCGTACGATGAGGCGGATCCCGGACCCGCCTCGGGACCCGCCGTGGAGTGCGGCTGACACATGCCGGTGCAGCCCCCTCCGACACCCTCCGCTCGGTACTCCGACCGAACGGCGTGGCAGGGTCTTAGCACTTGCCGTCGGCGCCCTATGTGAAGCAGTTCACAAACGATGCACTTTCCCCGGCGTAAGGGCAGCCGACCGGAGCCGGGCTAGAGCATCGGACTCAGAAGTGCGAAGCGGTTTGGGGAAAATCCGATGCTCAAACAAAGAGATAGAGCGGCGGTACGATTTGACTTGAGAGTCCGCCGCGCTAGCCAGCCCAGTCGACTTCGAACATCCCCAGCCGCTCGTAGAGCCTGACAGCGGCGGCATTCTCAACCGTGTTGGTTTTGAGATCGACATGCGCAGCGCCCCGTGCGTGAAAGGCGGCGAAGACGTGCCACATCAGCGCTTCGGCAATACCTCGGCCGCGCGCCTCGGGATGGACGGCAAGGTCTTTGACGAACGCCCGCGTCCAGCACAGCGCCGCGCCCGCCAGTCGGCCTTTGCTGTCAATGACCAGGAAACATAAAGCAGGGTCGAATTCCGCGTCGCTTGAAATCCGCGACCACCATTCGTCGAACGGCCCATCCGCGCCATCGTCGAACACGGTGGTCAGCAGCGCATGCAAAGCGAGCGCGTCGGTGGCCTCGAAGCCGCGCATGACGAAGCCTTCCGGCCAGCGCGGCGGAGCAAGCGTGTCATCGAGGATCTTGCGCAGCCTCACGTCGTTCGGCGCCGGCGGGCGCGGCTCGGACATGGCGTCTATGCCTGTCGCGCAAAAGTGCGCAGCGGTTTTGCGATACCGACATGCATCAAAACAAGAACCTAAAAGCCCGTTGCATCAACCCGTCCAAACGCGACGCGCTTTTAGGCGTCGGGCTGCAGGCGACGCCGACCACGGTCGCGGCCAAGGCCGGTTTCTTCCAGCATACCCTTGCGCTTGGCGTCGTAGTAATAGCCGCTCTGGTAGAGTCGGTCGGCGCGCTTGGCGTTGCCGCCGGACACCAGCCAGGCGCCGCGCAGATATTTTACTGCATATTTCAGATTGGTCTCGGCGTCGAACAACCCGCTCGCCGGCCCGTCATAGCCCATGCCGCGCGCAGTCGCGTGCTTGATCTGCATCAGCCCCCAATGGCCCCGATTGTAGGCCTTGGGATTGAAGGTGCTCTCGCGATTGACGACGCGGCGCACCAGATCGACCGGTACCTCATAGAAGGCGGCGTATTTCTCGATCAGCCGCTCGATCTCGCCGCGCGGCCCCGTCGAGTACTCCTTGGCAGGGCTGGTCGAAAGCAGGGCGGACGGATTCTCAGGCACGACATAGGCGGCTTGCTGAACCCCGGGCATCGTCTTGCCTGCCGAGCCAGTGACCGGCATGGCCACAGCAGCCGTCGCATAGACAGGTGCTGCGCTGGTGGGCGCGGCATCGGCCGCCATGGCTGCAGGTGCAGTTGCGGCCAGCGGAGTCGGGCCGGCAAAGGCGGCTGGCGGGGCAGGCGTCGCGGCGGGATCGACAGTCAGCGCCGCCGTCTGGACGGGCGCGACGCCGGATGATTCCGGCAGCACCGAAACCGTGTCGGGCAGCACCAGTGTAAAGCCGGCATCGCTACCGGCTGCGGCGGCGGTTTCAGTCAGGGATGGCACGGCCTTCGTCTGCGAAGTCGAGGTGCAGCCGCTGAGGCCGGCCGCAGCAAGCATCACGCCGATCGCGGGAAAGATGATTTTTGCTGGCAAGCCGCGCTCGGGTCCGGTTCGTCTGTTAAGAAAATCCTTACACCAGCGCCTTTCCCCCGGCAATCCGCAGCCTGTTGTGGACTTCGAATGGTTTTCGGGTGGCAACCGCCACCTGAAAATGCGATATCTCGTTCTCGATATGTACTGGATTCCCGTCCGTTATCGGAAAGGAGCACATCATGGAAAGCACCTCTCAAGCCACCGTCGGCCACGCGGTCTTCGAAACCGTGATCGGCTTCATGGGCATCGCCTGGAGCGAAGCCGGATTGACGAGGCTCTGCCTGCCCCAGCGCAACCGCGACGCGGTGGAACGCCGGCTCTTGCATCACGCCGGCAGCGCCGCTTCGAGCCCCCAACCGCAGTGGGTCATCGAGCTGATCGCGGCGATAAAGGCCTATGCATCAGGCGAAGACGTCGACTTCTCCGATGTGCCGGTGGATCTTACCGGCGTCGACGATTTCCGCCTCGCCATCTATGACGCTGCGCGAAAGCTCGCCTTCGGCGAGACCACCACCTATGGCGAGCTGGCCAAGCGCGCCGGCCATGCTGGGCTGGCGCGGGAAACTGGTGCTGCGCTCGGCGCCAACCCGGTGCCACTGGTCATCCCTTGCCACCGCATTCTTGCCGCCGGTGGCAAGATCGGCGGTTTTTCCGCCCCGGGCGGCTCGACCACCAAGGAAAAGATGCTGGCGATGGAAGGCGTGCGCGTCGGCCCGCCGCCTCCGGCGCAGGTCTCATTCGGCTTCTGAAACCAGGCGTAGCTAGTCGGGGAGAATACGCCGGCGGAAGCGCCGGTCTGTGTCCACCCGCTTGCATTTGTAGACGATGCAGGATTTCGTATCGGCGCTCGGCACCGAAGCGCGTGCCCTGACCTCACCCATATTGCAGAAACGCTGGCTCCGCACATAGCGGTCGTAGAGCGGCAGCCCCGGCGTGCGCGTCGACTGGTAACGCAGGATGACGGCACCTTCCCTCGCAATCGTCGCCCGCACCCTGTCGCAGCTCATGCGGCTCGGGTCATAGCGCGAGATCGCTTGCGCCTCGGCGGCCACCAGCACCAGGCAGGCGGCAAGCAGAACAGTTTTCATGGTCCTCTCCCAAAACAGGACCGGACGCTCGAAGGCGGCACGGTCCTTCCCCGCAATGTGCGCGATAACCGATGCAATCCTCCGCAACGCGCGACGTTACAAGGCTTTCACGCGATTGGGGCGGCCGTTGGGCAGCACCGCATCAGCGCCTTTTTTCGCGCAGTCTTGTTTTTTGCGCAGAAGCGGACTATATGAGGTCCATTGATATTTCGGCCGATCGATCCGGGCCTCGCGATATTCGCGTTTGCTGACGTCTATCTCCAAAATCTCGATACAAACCGGCTGGACTTCGGTTCGGTCAAGCTAAAGCAAACGTATAAGGACTATCGAAATGGCAACAGGTACGGTCAAGTGGTTTAATTCCACCAAGGGTTTCGGCTTCATCCAGCCTGACAGCGGCGGCGCGGACGTTTTCGTGCACATCTCCGCAGTCGAGCGCGCTGGGCTGTCGACCCTAGTCGAAGGCCAGAAGATCAACTTCGAGATCGAGCAGGACCGCCGCACTGGCAAGTCGTCCGCTGGGTCTCTGAGCAAGGCGGCCTGATTTTGCGAATGGCGCGCGCCGGGCGATAGCTCGGGGCGCGCGGCAAGTCACGGATGTACTGACGGTCGCGCGAGAAGCGCACCGGAGCGGAAAGATCCCGACAAGCCGAGCAGCAGATTGCTGCCGGCCCGGACGGAACGCTCCCGATCAGGCTACCAAGCATGGGAAGGCGGGATTTTGTCCCGCCTTTTTGCTGTCCGGATTTCCGATGAAACAAGCTACCTTGGCCTTATTGTGCCAATCATGGTATTTTTAGCCCATGAGCAAGCTCGAACAGATCGAAAAATCCGTTGCCGAATTTAGCCCTGAGGAACTGAAGGCGTTTGCTGCCTGGTTCGAGGGGCTGCAGGCGGATATGTGGGATCGGCAGATCGAAGCCGACGCCAAGGCTGGCAGGTTGGACAAACTTGCCGAGCAGGCACTGGCTGATCATCGCGCCGGCCGGACCCGGCCTCTGTGAATCATGTCGCCACTCCCTCATTCTGGGAGGCTTACAGCAACCTGCATCGATCAGATCCAAAGCAGATAAGCGTTTCGACAAACTGCGCTCTGATCTTTTACATCCATCGCTACATTTCAAACAAGTTGGACGCTACTGGTCGGCGCGGGTTGACCAGAGCTATCGCGCCGTTGCTGTGCGCGCGCATGAAGACATGGTCTGGTTTTGGATCGGTACTCACGCCGAATACGATCGCCTGCTGAAATAGCCGTGAGGACAGAGTTATCCCAGCCATTCGATCGGCACGTGCCCCTTATCCGCCTCGACCCGTTTCAGCCACGCCGCCACCGCCGGATAGGCGTCGAGTTGAAAGCCGCCCATCTCGGCCGTGTGCGTATAGGCGTAGAGCGCGATGTCGGCGACGCTCAAGGCATCACCGGCAAAGAACGCACTGCCCGCCAGATGCTTGTTCATCACGCCGAGCGCCTTGTTGCCGCGTTCCAGCGTCACCGCCAGCCGCTCCGGCGTCGCGTCCTTGGCCCGTTCGGGAAAAGTCAGCAGCGCCTTGCGCACCGCGATATAAGGTTCGTGGCTGTACTGCTCGAAAAACAGCCATTGATAGGCCAATGCCCGCTCGTATTTATCGACAGGCAGGAACTGCGTGCCCTCGGCGAGATAGAGCAGGATGGCGTTGGATTCGGCAAGCAGCCTGCCGTCGTCGAGCTCGAGCAGCGGCACCATGGCGTTCGGGTTCTTGGCGACATAGTCTGGCTTGCGCGTGTCGCCGGTATGCGAGCTGACCTCGACATTGGTGAAAGCGATGCCGAGCTTGGCCATCAAGAGGCGCGGCTTGTAGCAATTGCCGCTGTCGATCATCCCGTAGAGTATGGTCATCGGTGCTCCCTCGCTCTTGCGCGACAGTCCAGGCTCTATCCCGGCGCCAACGACTTGATCCAGTGATTTGTTTTGGCGCAACCATCAGCGCCGCTGATAGATCAGCCAAATAACGGCACGACGTTGTTGGTCCTGCCAAGCAATCCGTCGATCGATAGCGGCTCCTCGTCGAAAACCGTGCCGGCCAGCGCCGGCCGGCCAAGGTAAAAACCTTGTATCAGGTCGACGCCGCCGTCCAGCGCGACACGCAGATGCGTGGATTGCTCGATGCCTTCGACCAGCACCTTGGCGCCGCGGTCGTGCAGCGCCGAAACCAGCGGCCGGAAAAATCGTTCGGCGGCGGCATGGCGACAGAATTCCGCAAACCAGGCGCCGTCGATCTTGACGATGTCCGGCTGGACAAGGGCGACCCGCTCCTCCGTCGAATGCCCGGTGCCGAAATCGTCGATGGCGATGCGAATGCCGTCACGCCGCATCTCGCGCACCAGGCTGACGAGCACCTTGTCATCGGCCGCCTGCTCGGTGATTTCGCAGACCAGCATGCCGGGGTGCAGGTCGAACTCGGCGAGATGCCGGGTCATCAGCCTGATTTCGGCCAGCGCCCGCCCGGGGTCATCATTGATCAGCGGATTGTAGTTGAAAAACAGGTCGAGCCCATCGACGCCGATGTTGCGGAAATTCCGGAGATGCAGCACCCGGCACATCGTCTCGACGAACAGCCGATCCGGCACGGGTACGCCCTGGAAAAATACTGACGGCGCGACCGGCCTGCCGGCGCGGTGCGGTTCGATCAGCCCTTCGACCGCAACAGCCGTCAAAAACCTGCCGCGCGGCGCAAAGATCGGTTGATAGGCGCTCCTCAGCCGGAACGCGCCATAGACACCGTATTCGATCCCGACCTCGTCGGCGAAGATCGCCTCGCCGACATTGCGCCGCCTGTCGTGCCGCTCGGTCATGGCGCCCCCTTGCGGCCGAAAGCCCGTTTCGGCCGCAGCGAAGCCGGTACGGTCGCAGGTGCACCGCCGGCATTGGGCACTGCCGCAGGCGTCTGCCTGTCCTTGCCGAAGACGTGGAAGCTGGTCGGCGCGAGTTCCGGGCGCGCCAGCGCAAATCCCTGCACCATCGAGGCTCCCGATTTTTCGGCCAGTTCAAGTTGCCAGCCCTCCTCGATGCCCTCGAACACCGTGCGGATGCCTTGTTCTTCGAAGCTTGCCACCATGGCGGTAAGCAGCGCGAAACCGGCGCCGGACTCCATCAGTTGCGCGATCCAGCGAGCGTCGAACTTGACGATATCAGGCCTGAGCTCCTTGACGCGGTTGATATCGGACTCGTCGGCGCCATAATCGTCCACGGCGATGCGAAACCCATTGGCCCTGAGCGCCTCGACGAAATTATAGAGCGTTTCCTGCGACGCCGATTTCTGCTCGGTCACCTCGCAGACGACGCGGCTCGCATCGATTTCAGCCTCATGCAGCACCAGCCGCATGTCGCGCAGCGCCTTGTCGGCGATGCTGCGGTCGGTGAACACCGACGGATCGAAATTGATGAAGATGAATGCCTCTTGCGGCAGACAGGCGCCGGCGTTCAAAAGGTGCAGCGTCCTTGTCAGCGCCTCGATGTGCAGGCGGTCAACCGCCGGACAGCTGTCGAAAAAGCTCATCGGCGACTGCGGCTCGCCGTCGCGAAACGGCCGGATCAGCCCCTCGAATGCGGTGGCCGACAATTTGCCGTTGCTGAAGGCAAAGATCGGCTGGAAAGCGCTCCGCAGCGTATAGGCGCCCCAGACACCGCTGGCGGTGCCGTCATCATGACGGACGATATGGGCAAGTCCGATGCTGCGCGACACGGTTCCTCGCTTTGCGAGACTGGCGGAATGGGTCGTGATCCAGCCACTCGGGTTTTACCGCCGGTAAGTGAATTTATTGTTGCCGGATTTGCCGGGGATTTGGGATCTGGCTCATCCGACAATGCTTGCGCTTGTTGGAATGATGCGACATGAGAAGCCCGCGGTTGGATGGACCGCCTAAGCCCACAAGGAGCAACATCGTCATGGCCTTTCTTGCCGACGTCCTTTCCCGCGTTAAGCCTTCCGCGACCATCGCAGTGACGCAGAAAGCGCGCGAGCTGAAAAACGCCGGCCGTGACGTCATCGGGCTGGGTGCCGGCGAGCCGGACTTCGACACGCCGGACAACATCAAGAATGCTGCGATCGAGGCCATTCGCCGTGGCGAAACGAAATATCCGCCGGTTTCCGGCATCGTGCCGCTGCGCGAGGCGATCGCGAAGAAATTCAAGCGCGAGAACAATCTCGACTACCGGCCGGAGCAGACCATCGTCGGTACCGGCGGCAAGCAGATCCTGTTCAACGCCTTTATGGCGACGCTGAACCCCGGCGACGAGGTGATCATCCCGAGACCGTATTGGGTCAGCTATCCCGAGATGGTGGCGATCTGCGGCGGCACCTCGGCTTTTGCCGACACCTCCATCGACAACGGCTTCAAGCTGACGGCGGCGGCGCTGGAAAAGGCGATCACGCCCCGCACCAAATGGCTGTTGATGAACTCCCCGTCGAACCCGTCGGGCGCCGCCTATACCGAGGCTGAATTGCGCGATCTGGCCGACGTGCTGTTGAAGCATCCGCATGTCTGGGTGTTGACTGACGACATGTACGAGCACCTGATCTATGGCGACTTCGTCTTCAAGACCATCGCCGAGGTCGAGCCGAAGCTCCATGAGCGCACCCTGACGATGAATGGCGTGTCAAAGGCTTATGCCATGACCGGCTGGCGCATCGGCTATGCGGCCGGACCGGTCGCGCTGATCAAGGCGATGGACATGATCCAGGGCCAGCAGACATCAGGCGCCTGCACCATTGCGCAGTGGGCGTCGGTGGAGGCGCTGAACGGTCCGCAGGATTTCATTGCGAAAAACAAGGCGATCTTCCAGGCTCGGCGCGATCTCGTCGTGTCGATGCTCAATCAGGCGCGCGGCATTTCCTGCCCATCGCCCGAAGGCGCCTTCTATGTCTATCCGTCCTGCGCCCAGCTGATCGGCAAGACGACCAAAGCCGGCAAGGTGATCGATAGCGACGAAGCATTTTGCTCGGAACTGCTCGAGGCGGAGGGGGTGGCGGTCGTGTTCGGTTCGGCCTTCGGCCTCGGCCCGAACTTCCGCATCTCCTACGCCACATCGGAGGCGTTGCTCGAAGAAGCCTGCACGCGCATCCAGCGCTTCACCGCGTCGCTGATCTAAGGCGACCATCAAAATCGAAAATGAAACCCGGCCGCGAGCCGGGTTTCATTGGGCTCAAAAAGCCTTAGCCGCCATACTGCTCGTCCGTCACCGCCTCCAGCCAGTCGGCGTGGACGCCGTCGAGCGCCTCCTGCATGGCGATGTGCGCCATCGCCGATTTCGGGCCGGCTCCATGCCAGTGTTTTTCATCAGGCGCAAACGAGATGACGTCGCCGGCCCTGATCGCCTGTGCCGGCTCGCCCCAGCTTTGCGCGAGGCCGGCGCCCGATATGACATAGAGCGTCTGGCCCAGCGGATGTGTATGCCAGTGGGTACGCGCGCCCGGCTCGAAACTGACCATAACGGCGCGCAGCCGCGCCGGCGCTTCCTTCTCGATGATCGGCGTCTGCAACACACGGCCGGTAAAGTACTTTTCCGGCGCAATAATGGTCGGTGCGCTGCCACAGGCAATGATCTTCATCGTTGCGAATCCTCGAGCTGATGGTGGATCGGTCGGCGGCGACCGTTCCTTTTGTTGCTAGAAACGGGCACTTTCGTCCGATAGCCATCATGCTGCAACCGCTTTCGCGGCTGTTCGGCGACGGCTCTGTCGCGGGATTTGATGGGACGCCTATGCTCGCATCCGGCGGCTTCGCCGATCACGGCGCAGGCGCGGCCAGAACAAGCCGGCGCGTGCGCGGTACGCTCCATAGGCGCCGGCCAGCGCAGTGCGCGAAAACTTCCTCTCTTCGTCCATCGCAGCGATCGTATAGATGACGACGATCCCGGCGACAGGCACCACCGCCCAGATCGACCAGGTCGCGATCCCCCATCCGATCCAGAAGATGATGTAGGACGCATAGAACGGATGGCGGATATAGAAGTAAGGGCCGTCGGTCACCAAACTGTCGGGATTGTCGGCGTCGAACGCAAAGCGCAGCCGTGCCTTGCGGGAAATGGCGATCGCCCACCAGAACAGAACGGAGCTTGCCAGTTCGATGGCGAGCCCGCCGATCTTCGCCGCCACCGGCTGCCGTTCGATCCACAGGATTGCGAGAAAGAACAACGCCACGCCGATCACAACAGCCGAAACGATCATGGCGCCTGGCGGCATGGTCGGCGACTGGAAATGAGCGCGCATGGACCAGGCATATTGACCGAGCGTCGCGATGCTGGTGATCGAGACAAGAAGATCGAGCGCGCCTTCCATCACCAATGGTCCCCCCAGATTAGCTCTCGTGGATTCGTCATTGTACCCGATTGCCGCGGATAAATCCTTTCTTAACTACAAACCTAAACAACATGGTGACCTTGAGATGCGACGTTGGCCGTCAGCCAATCCGAGGGTCTAATCCAGCATGGTCGTTTCCCACCGCACGATCCGCACCCAGCAAGCGGATTTGCGCCTCAGCCAGTCGTCGGGCTCTGGCATCCCCATCGTGCTGATCCATGGCTCGGGCAGTTCGCGGGCGGTATTCGCTCGGCAGTTCGACAGCTCCCTGGCGGCTGCCCACCGGTTGATCGCCTTCGATCTTCCAGGCCACGGTGAATCGTCCGACGCCGATGACCCGGCAACCGCCTATACGATAGCCGGCCTGGCCCAATCGGCGGCTCAACTTCTCGACAGCCTGGGAATCGATCGCGCCGTCGTTTTCGGCTGGTCGCTCGGCGGACACGTTGCAATCGAGCTCGCGAGTTTTCACCAGGCGGTCGCCGGGCTGATGCTGACCGGCGCGCCACCGGTGTCGAAAGGACCGTTCGGCATGCTGCGCGGCTTTCATGCCCACTGGGACATGCTGCTCGCGTCCAAGAAAGCTTACTCGGAACGCGATGCCGAGCGCTTCGAAACCCTATGCTTCGGCGACACCGCCGATCCATCCTTCCGCCAGGCCATCCTGCGCACGGACGGCCGGCTGCGCGCCGCGGTGACGCGGGGCATGATCACCGGCAAAGGCGCCGATCAGAAACAGGTTATCGAGCAGGCCGCGTTTCCGGTCGCGATCGTCAACGGCGAGAATGACCCGTTTGTCCGGCTCGGCTATTTTGAAACGCTCGCCTACGGCTCGCTGTGGGAGCATTGCCATGTCATCCCCAATACCGGGCACGCTCCTTTCTGGGAGCGTCCGGACCTGTTCAATCCGCTGCTGGCGCGCTTTGCCGAAACGGTAGCCGAGCAAAGCAGGGACGAAGCCACGCTGGCACCACGCCGAACCTGGGCCGGCTGAAACCTGTCGACGGGGTGTTGTCCACCCTGCGTCCGTGGCCGAAACATCCGCGACGTAAGGCGAACCTCAAATCCGGGCAATCGGGTGAAGGAAAAAAATCCTGTTTGCTGCCCTGCATCGGCGGTGAAACCATTTCGTGAAGCGAAGATGGCAAGGCCGACCGGCCGCCGCGCCCTTTGGCGCGTGAAGCCAAGGTCGCGGATGCGTTCGCCGGCGTTTGAGGCAGCAAGAAAGAAGGGCGATGCGCCCACCCGATTGCCCCGAACCTCAAATCCCTTGCCCTCCCGGCTAACCCGTGGGACGATGCTTTTGGGTAGGTGGCAAACTGAAAAAAGCCCCGCCCGCGACGGTCGACAGGCCGGCCGCCGCTCCCAGGGAAACGCCTGAGTGGAGGTCAGTCATGGGAACTCGCGCCGGAGGACGACGTACGGGACCGAAATGCATTGCCATAGTCGGTCCCTTTGCAAGCGGTAAAACGACACTTCTCGAAGCCATACTGGCCCGCACCGGCGCCATTCCCCGCCAGAATCCCGTATCGTCGGGAAACACGGTTTCCGATCATTCGCCTGAGGCGCGCGCCCATGCCATGAGCGTTGAGGCGACCTTTGCCACCACCGAATTCATGGGCGAGCAGCTCACCTTCGTCGATTGTCCCGGCTCCATCGAATTCTCCTTCGAGGCAGAGCCGGTGCTCGCCGCCTGCGACATCGCCGTCGTCGTCGCCGAAGCCGACGAGAAGAAGATTCCTGCCCTGCAGCTGATCATGCGCAAGCTCGACGATCTCGGCGTTCCGCGCATCATGTTCCTCAACAAGGTCGACAAGGCCATATCAGCCGTGCGCGACACGCTGAAGATGCTGCAGCCGGCAAGCTCGGCGCCGTTGCTGCTGCGCCAGATTCCGCTGCGCAAGAACGGCGTCGTCATCGGCTCGATCGATCTCGCTCTAGAGCGCGCCTACATCTATCGCGAATATGCCGAAAGCGAGATCGCCGAGATTCCAGGTGACGACAAGGCGCGCGAGCTGGAGGCGCGCTTTTCGATGCTGGAGACGCTTGCCGATCATGACGACCAGTTGATGGAACAGCTCCTCGAAGAGATCGAGCCGCCGAAGGACGCGATCTTCGACGACCTCGCCGCTGACCTGCGTGACGGCGCGGTGACGCCGGTGCTGATCGGCACCGCCGAGAAGGGCAACGGCGTGCTGCGCCTGTTGAAGACGATCCGCCACGACGCGCCCGACATCGAGGCGACCCGCAAGCGCCTCGGCGCGCCTGACGGCAAGGCAACCGTGGTCCAGGTGATGAAGACCATTCACACTGCGCATGGCGGCAAGCTGTCGGTCTCGCGCATCCTGTCCGGCCAGCTTGCCGACGCCTCCGAGCTCTTCCTTTCGAATGGCGCCACGGCAAAAGTCTCCGGCATCTACAGAATGCTCGGCAAGGACCAGACAAAGCTCACCTCGACTACGGCCGGCGACACGGTCGCCCTCGGTAAGCTGGACGACGTCACGACCGGCCAGACGCTGAGCTCGGTCAAGGGCGGCATCAAGCCGCTGGTCACATTGGCGCCGCCGCAACCGGTCTTCGCCTTCGCGCTGCGCCCGAAGGAACGCAAGGACGAGGTGAAGATGTCGGCGGCCATCCAGCGCCTTGCCGAAGAAGATCCTTCGCTCAGCCTGCGCCACAATCAGGATTCGGCCGAAACTGTACTGTCAGGCCATGGTGAGATGCATCTGCGCGTCGTGCGCGAGCGGCTGGAAGGTAAGAACCAGATCCCGGTCGAGGGCCATCCGCCGGCCGTGCCTTATCGCGAGACGATCCGCAAAACGGCGCAGCAGCGTGGCCGCCACAAGAAGCAGTCGGGCGGCCATGGCCAGTTTGGCGACGTGGTGATCGAAATCAAACCGCTGCCGCGCGGCTCCGGCTTCCAGTTCACCGACACCATTACCGGCGGCGCCGTGCCGAAGACCTATATCCAGTCGGTCGAGACCGGCGTTCGTGATTATCTGAAATCCGGCCCGCTCGGCTTTCCGGTGGTCGATGTCGCCGTCAACCTCTCCGACGGCTCCTACCACGCCGTCGATTCGTCGGACATGGCCTTCCAGATGGCGGCAAAGCTGGCGATGAAGGAAGGCATGGCGGCCTGCTCGCCGGTGCTGCTCGAACCGGTCATGAAGGTCGAGATCGTCACGCCGTCCGACGCGACGTCGAGGATCATCGCCCTGATCCCGCAACGGCGCGGCCAGATCCTCGGCTACGATGCGCGGCCCGGCTGGCCGGGATGGGATGTCGTCGAGGCGACCATGCCGCAGGCCGAAATCGGCGACCTGATCATCGAACTGCGTTCAGCTACCGCCGGCGTGGCCAGCTATCGTGCCACCTTCGACCATATGGCCGAACTCACCGGCCGCCTGGCCGACGAGGCGTTAAGCGCCAACGGCAAGGCCGCCTGACACTGGATTTGGCGAACACAAGGAAACGGCGCCCGGAATGATCCGGACGCCGCCCTCTTGCGGACCGTCTTCGTGGGAGGCGAAACGGCAGGTCCGCCGCACATGCCGCCAGCGCCTGACGGCTTCAGCGGAAGAATGGTTCGGACGCGGTAGCCGCCTGAGCCCGGATCGTCCGAGTGATGCCCCCATCTCCCGCACGAACCACACCGCGTCCTATGATCTGCTTAGTCGATGCGGAGCGCCTGCGATATGTTACCTGAGGTTACATGTCACCGTTACGTGACAATTCGGTTGGCTTTCCCTCGGCGCCGGCAGGTTTCAGGCAACAAAAAAGCCGGATCAATGAAGATCCGGCTGAGTTTGATTGGAAGTGCCTGTTAGGGCTAACCTCCAGAGGGGAACACTCTAGGGCGCTAATGGGAGGAGAACGCGCCCAGGAGATGATATATATATGTGCTCATCATGCCCAAGAAACAAGCATCTATTTTGCAACACACACATGCAAAATGACACAGGCTGTGGTCTAACCCATTCCTTGGCCTCATAGGACCAGCAAAATCGTTGGAATGCAGGGTTTCGCGAGCCGGGAATCACAGCGGAAAAGGCGAATCAACATTAATTCTCGGTGAAAACACTGAAAACGCCGAATGGCGTGGAATCGGGCAGTTCGCGTTCATTTCTGCGGCAATCTGGCAAGGAGCCACCGGTGCGGAGAGTTTCGGCGATCGCCGGCAGCGCGTTGTTCTTCATCGCAGCACCCGGCATGGTCGCGGGATTGCTGCCCTGGTTGCTGACCCATCGCTATCGCCCGCCGTGGTCGACCCTGCCCGGCCTGGTCCCGGTCGGCTGGATCCTGATTGTCGTCGCTACGGCCTTGCTGCTTCACGCCTTCGCCCGTTTTGCCCTTGAAGAGCTGGGCACGCCCGCCCCGGTTGCGCCGACCGAACGACTGGTCATCGGCGGCGTTTACCGCCATGTCCGTAATCCGATGTACCTTGCCGTGCTGTCGATCATCTTTGGCCAGGCGCTGCTGTTTTCGAGCTGGGCGCTCGTTGCCTACGCTGTCATTGCGGCCGCGGCCATGGTCTCATTCGTGAAGTTCCATGAGGAACCGACGCTTGCCCGCCGCTATGGCGCCGATTACGAGGCCTACCGCCGCGCCGTTCCCGGCTGGCTGCCCCGCCTGACGCCATGGCGTGAGTGAGCCCGGAAACGGAACCGCTTTATTTCAAGGTATGTTGAGATTCAGGTCAGGCCGAGCCGAGAACGGGGATTCCGAGAACCGGAACGGAGCGGACGTTTGGGTCCGTGACTACCGGCCTACGCCGGCCGTAGCCTTAACTGCCGCGAACGCCCATAAGTGCTTCGGCCGGCGAAGACCGGAAGCGCAGGAAGCCCTCGTTCGCAGGCCGGCATCACCTGAATATCGACATGCCCTTAGAACGACCAGCTTCGCGCCTTGGCAATGATGAAATCGCGAAAGACATGCAGTTTCGCCTGGTTCTTCATGGCATCGGGATAGGCGAAATAGGTGTCGAAGGACGGCACTTCGGTCTCCGGCAGCAACTGCACCAGCCCTGAGTCCTTGCTGACCACATAGTCGGGCAGCATGGCGATGCCGGCGCCACCCTGTACCGCGCGCTTGATCGACAATATGTCGTTGATCTGCAGCGTCGGCACTCTTTGCCCGCCTTCGAAATCGCCGACCGTTTCGAGCCAGTTCAATTCCGACAGATGCGCCGGCACCGGCACGCCGAAGGTGACGATGCGATGGGCCTTCAACTCGGCGATCGACGCCGGCTTGCCATACTTGTTGACGTAAGAAGGCGCCGCATAGAGATGGAAATGCACGGTGAACAGGCGACGCTGGATAAGATCGGGCTGCTGCGGCTGCCGCAGCCGGATGGCGCAGTCCGCCCGGCGCATGGTGAGGTCGAGTTCCTCGTTCGCCAGGATCAGCTGCAGGCTGATCTCGGGATAGAGCTCGATGAATTCCTGCACGCGCTCGGTCAGCCAGCCGGCGCCCAGCCCCACCGTGGTCGTCACCCTGAGCACGCCGGAGGGCCGATCCTTGGCCTCGGTCAGCCGCGACTTGATCGTCTCCAGCTTCATCAGCACGTCGTGCGCCGTGCGGAACAGCATCTCACCCTGCTCGGTCAGCACCAAGCCGCGGGCATGACGATTGAACAGCGGCACGCCGACATCATGTTCGAGCGCGCTGACCTGCCGTGAAATCGCCGATTGCGACAGATGCAGTGTCTCGGCGGCATGGGTGAACGACCCAGCCTCCGCCGCAGCGTGAAACACGCGTAGCTTGTCCCAGTCCAACGCCATGATGCCCCCGTTCTGTTTTTTGGCGTCTGCCTGTTTTTAGCGCCTGAATGAAAAATCAGGCTTTTGCGCGGCTTTTCTCGGCCGCTTCCTTACTCCGCTGCTTCGCGGTGAACTTCGATCCCGGCAAGGTACTTTTCCGCCTCGAGCGCGGCCATGCAGCCGAGCCCCGCCGCCGTCACCGCCTGGCGGTAGATGTCGTCGGTCACGTCGCCGGCGGCGAACACGCCCGGCACGTCGGTGCAGGTTGAATCCGGCGCCGTCCACAGATAGCCATTCGGCTTCTGCTTCAGCTTGCCGGCGAACAGCTCGACCGCCGGTGCATGGCCGATCGCCACGAACACGCCGTCGACCGTCAGATGCATCTCCTGGCCGGTCACCACATTGCGCAGCTTCAGCCCTTCCACCGACGGCGGCAGCGGCATCTTGCCGGACTGGCCGGTGATCTCGTCGACGACGGTGTCCCAGATGATACGGACATTGCCCTTCTTGAACAGCCGCTCGCTCAAGATTCGCTCGGCGCGGAAGTCGCTGCGCCGGTGGATGACCGTCACGCTCTTTGCCAGGTTGGAAAGGTAGAGCGCCTCCTCCACCGCCGAATTGCCGCCGCCGATCACCGCGACATCCTTGCCGCGATAGAAGAAGCCGTCGCAGGTGGCGCAGGCCGACACACCAAAGCCCATGAAGGTCTGTTCGCTCGGGATGCCCAGCCATTTCGCCTGCGCGCCGGTGGCGATGATCAGGGCGTCGGCGGTATAGGTGGCGCCGGAATCGCCCTTGGCGCGGAATGGGCGCACATTGAGGTCGACCTCGGTGATGATGTCGTTGATGACGTCAGTGCCGACATGCTCGGCCTGCTTCAGCATTTGTTCCATCAGCCACGGACCCTGGATCGGATCGGCGAATCCCGGATAGTTTTCGACATCGGTGGTGATCATCAACTGACCGCCCTGCTGCAGACCGGCGACCAGCATCGGCTTCAGCATGGCGCGGGCGGCGTAGATTGCCGCCGTATAGCCGGCGGGACCGGAGCCGATGATGAGAACGGGCGCGTGCTTGGTGGTCATAGCAGAGCTTTCACAACAACCGGACGCGAATGAAGCGTCCGGCACAGGGATCGATATCGGCCCTAATCTAGGTGTTGCAGGCGACGCCAGCAAGACGACCTGGCCTTCGTCCCCGGAAAGCTTCGGCACAAACAGACGATCCATGAACATCTTGCGCAGTGACTGTCCGAAAATCACCGGCTGAAGGGATGGAATGGACACCGAAGTCGTTTAATTACAAGATCACGAAAGATTCTTGCGTGAAGCGCCGAAGGTATCCATGCCGCTCAAAGCCGATCTCGATGCCATCGACTGGAAGATCCTGCGCGAGCTTCAGCAAGACGGGCGCATGACCAATGTCGAGCTGTCCGGCCGGGTCGGCATTTCGGCGCCGCCATGCCTGCGCCGCGTCAGGCGGCTGGAAGAGACCGGCATTATCCGCGGCTACCGCGCCTTGCTCAATGCGCCGGCGCTCGGCCTGGACGTCGTCGCCTTCTGCCTCATCGGCCTGCACCACCAGGCCGACGCCGAGCTGAAAACCTTCGCCGAACGCACCCGCGGTTGGCCGATCGTGCGCGACGCCTGGATGGTGTCGGGCGAATCCGATTTCCTGCTGCATTGCGTGGCGAGCGACCTCGGCACCTTCCAGACATTCGTAATCGAGGAACTGGCCTCGGCGCCGAATGTCGACACGGTGCGCACTGCACTGACCATCCGCCGGGTCAAGGACGAGGGCCTGGTGGCTTTCAGCGAAATGAGAACCTAATCCCCGCCGAGTCCAGCGATGGTCTCGCAGAGTTTCCTGTGATCATTGCCGGTCATCAGTTTGCGTATCGTGAAAGTACCGTCGCTAGAAGTCCGATTGAATCTGCCGTGCACCAACCAGCCTTCGCATAGCCCGGCTCGCCGTCCGGCTTCCATGTCATCAGCCTTGTCACCGACGATTATCGATCGGCTGATATCCACGCCCAGCAGATCGCGGGCGCGCAGAAGCATTCCCGGATTGGGCTTGCGCATCGGATGATCACCTGCTGCCAGTTCACCCGTCCCGCTCGAATGGTAGGCACAGGCGAGTACCAGATCGATCCGGCAACCCTGCGCTTCGAGAAGCGCCAGCAGCCGAGCATTGACGGCGGCGAAATCCGGCCAGCCGAAGTAACCGCGAGCTATACCCGACTGGTTGGAGACCACGATCGCAGGAAGGCCTGCGATGTTGGCCGTTCGGATCACCGGCAGCATCTCCGGCCGCAGCACGATGTCAGCCGGATCGCTGGGATAGCCGCTATCGACATTGATGGTGCCGTCACGATCGAGGAACAGCGCCGGCGTGCCAACTGGAAAGACCGAGGTATCGATCCGCTCGACCCACAGGCCCGGCTCTTCGAGCGGGTACGGATTCGACCTCACGACAGGGCCGATGTCAGCCATCACAGAGGCGCGCTTCGACCATTTCGCACAGATGATGATAGAGACACAGATGACCCTGCTGGATGATCGGCGTCGAGGTCGAGGGTACGTTGAGCAGGATATCGGAGAGTGGCTTGAGCTTGCCGCCGGTGTCGCCGGTCAGGCTGATCACCGTCATGTCCATCATGCGCGCCTGTTCGACGGCGGCGAGGATGCTGGCCGAGTTGCCGCTGGTCGAGATGGCGAGCAGCACAGCACCCGCCGCGCCATGTGCCTCTACCTGGCGTGAAAACACCGTGTCAAAGCCGTAATCATTGCCCCAGGCGGTCAGCACCGCCGCATTGGCCGGCAGCGCGATGACGTTGTAGGCCTTGCGTTCCCTAAGGAAGCGGCCGACCAGCTCGCCGGCGATGTGGATGGCGTCGCTCGCCGAACCGCCATTGCCGCAGATCAGCAGCGCCTTCCCTTGCGAAAGTGCGGCGACGACGGCGGTAACCGCCCGCTCCATCTCGCTGCTGAGATCGCGCTCGACCATCGCGGTGATCGCGGCCGCCGAGCGGACCAGGTAATCGTTCAATTCGGACATGAAACCCTCAGTTTGTACTGCCGGCGCGCAACTTGCCGATGGTGCCGGTGGTGCTCTTGCCGGCGACGAGATCGACCAGCACGACACGGCCGCCCGCCTTCTGCACCACTTCGGCGCCGACCACCTGATCGATCGTATAGTCGGCGCCCTTGACCAGTATGTCGGGCTTCAGCGCCTCGATCAGCGCGAGCGGCGTATCTTCCTCGAAGACGACGACGGCATCGACCGAGGCAAGCGCCGCCAGCACGCAGGCGCGGTCATGCTCGTCGTTGACCGGGCGTCCCGGCCCTTTCAGCCGGCGCACCGAGGCGTCGCTGTTGAGGCCGAGAACCAACCGGTCGCACTGGCTTCGCGCCGCATGCAAAAGGCTGACATGGCCGGCATGAAGGATATCGAAGCAGCCATTGGTGAAACCGACGCTCAGGCCTTCGTCCTTCCACGTCGCCACCAGCCTTGCGGCGGCAGCGGCATCGAGGATCGCATCCTTGTGGGCAATCGGTCCGTGTGAGCGAAACAGCGCGCCGGTGAGTTCCTCGACCGTCAGCCGCGCGGTACCGCGCTTTCCCACCACCACGCCACCCGCCGCGTTGGCGATGGCGGCGGCCATGATGCGGTCGGCGCCCGCGGCGAGAGCCAACGCAAACGTCGCGATGACGGTGTCGCCGGCGCCGGAAACGTCGAACACTTCCCGCGCCTGCGTGGCGATGTGGCGGGCATCGTCCGCGCCGACGACACTCATGCCTTTTTCGCTGCGCGTCGCGAGCACGAAATCGAAGCCATGCGCCGAGATCAGCTCACGTGCCGCGGCCACGATCTCGTCATCGGCAAACACCGCGCGTCCGACCGCCTCGCCCAGTTCCTTGCGATTGGGCGTGATCGCCGTCGCCCCGGCATAGCACGCATAGTCGCGGCCCTTGGGATCGACCAGCACCGGCTTTCCTGCTTCACGGCACATTGAGATCAACTCGCCGGCGACGCCGTCGAGCAATATGCCCTTGCCGTAGTCGGAAAGGATAACGATGTCGGCTTGCGCGAGCGCGGCGCGGAAATGCCGGATCAGCGTGGCCCGCTCCGCGTCGCCCAGCGGCTTGATTTCCTCTTCATCGAAGCGCAGCACCTGCTGGTTGAGCGCGCTGAAACGGCTTTTTGACGAGGTCATGCGGTTCGCGTCCTGTGCGAGGCCGCCAGTGCCGACGCCAAGCTCGGCGAGCATCCGCATGAGATTGTCGCCGACCTGATCGTCGCCGATCACCGAGACCGGTATCGCGGTGGCGCCGAGCGAGACGATGTTGGAGACGACATTGCCGGCACCGCCCATCGCCGAGGTTTCACCACGCCCGCGCAGCACCGGAATAGGCGCTTCAGGCGAAATCCGCTCGATGACGCCGTTGACGAAACGGTCAAGGATGAAGTCGCCGACCACCAGCACGGTGACGCCGCTGAACCGCGAAATGGCGCGGTGAAGGGGTTCGGGAGAAGGCAGGTATTGCTCGCTCATGTCATCCGCGACGTGCAATGGGAGCCAGTCCCGATGCCGTGAAAGCGCTGGACTGGCGGGGCTGGTCGTTCATGGCGAAGCCGATATACCGCAATTCGGCCCAAGGCAACGGCAGGCGCCTAGCGGATCACAGCCAACGGCGGTCGACGGATCAGCTTTTCTGCAAAGCGACATGAACGCCCAACCCGACGAGCACCGCACCGCCGGCACGCCGCATGAGGCGCTGCGCGTGGCTCGAGCGCCGCAGCCTGGTGATCAGCGCACCTGCCAGCACCACGCACATGACATCCGCCGAGGAGAACATCAGGTTGACGATCGTCCCGAGAACGAGGAACTGGAGCCAGACGGGAAACGTCGCCGACGCGTCTATGAATTGCGGCAGGAACGCCATGAAGAAGATTGCCGTCTTGGGATTGAGCACCTCGACGGTGATGCTCTCGAAAAAAGCGCGGCGGGCCGACTTCGGAACAATGCCCGGAATTACCGCATCGTCTTGCGCCCTGGCGCGGAACAGCGATACGCCCAGCCAGATCAGATAGAGCGCGCCGGCCAGCTTGACCGCCACGTAGAGCGTCGGCACGGCATGGAAAAGCACGGACAGTCCGGCAGCGGCGGCGATGACATGCACATAACCGCCAAGATGAATACCCAGCGCGGCCGTCAGGCCGGACCAGCGGCCGCGAGCCATGGTTTGCGCAGCGGCGTAAAGCATCGCCGGGCCGGGGATGTAAGCGAAGATCGCCGTGGTGGCGAAAAAGGCGATAAGCAGTTCGGTCGACGGCATCTCTTCTCCTTCAGATCCGGTTGCAGGCGATTCAGTCCGCGCGCGGGATGGCCTTGGTCTGGCCTGTACGGACAGCGGCAATGAAAGCGGACATGACTTTCTTGTGGAATGACGGACTGAATGCGCCGATCCGCGCACCGGGTTCGAAGTAGGCTGAAGATTCCAGGATATCGTGGTTGTATTCGTCGACTATGACCCAAAGGGGGATAGGGTCAAGCCCGGCACGGTGACGTTCAATTTCCGGAACGCCAACAGCGACGCGATCGCGGCCCGGCGGCTTGGAGGTGATTGCAAGGATAAAGAGGTTCGTGCCACCGGCTTTCCCCGGAAGGACGGCCACGAATGCGACCGGTCGCGACTTGCGACCTTCGGTCTCGCCGCCCCCACGTTGGCGATGCCACAGATACGGATATCGCCAGACGTCGGCGGTATTGGGTTTAATCAGGATCCAACTCGGCGGCGTATTCCTCAAGCATCTCGACATGTTCGGATGGGGCATCCTTAGCCGCGTAGGCCCGGCGGTTATCCTTGGAGAATTGAGCCTCGTAGGTCTCGATGCTCATCAGGACATATCTAGGCTTGTTGTGACGAGTGATAGAGACGGGCTGCTGGCTGGCAGCCGCGAGCACGTCTCCAAGATTCTGTTTCAGATCCGTCGATGGATAGTGTTTCATGGCCACTCCGTTTTGTGCATAATAGACAAAACAGCCAAAATAGACAAGCAAGACGACGACACAGGGCAATCGCCTGCTTTGTCGACAGCCCGGCTGGCCTCCCTTATAAGGACCGGAATCGCAAGCACCCAGAGGCCTTCATGATCATCGTCACGGGCGGCGCCGGCATGATCGGCTCCAACATCGTCGCCGCGCTCAATGCAGAAGGGATTAGCGACATCCTCGTCGTCGACGACCTGACCGACGGCCACAAGATCGCCAATCTCGCCGACTTCCAGATCGCCGATTATCTCGACAAGGACGATTTCCTGACGCGGATGGAGGCCGGGGACCTCGGTCGCATCGAGGCCGTCTTCCACCAGGGCGCCTGCTCGACCACCACCGAGTGGAACGGCAGGTTCATGATGGAGGTGAACTACGCTTATTCGAAGCGGCTGCTGCATGCTTGCCTGGCACTGCGCGTGCCCTTCCTCTATGCCTCCTCGGCTTCGGTCTATGGCGGCGGCGCCGAGTTTCGCGAGGAGCCGGAATGCGAACGTCCGCTCAACGTCTATGCCTATTCAAAGAAGCTGTTCGACGACTATGTCCGCCGCACCGTCTTCAGCACAGACCATTCGCCTGTCGCGGGCCTGCGCTATTTCAACGTCTATGGACCACGTGAAGCCCATAAGGGCGCCATGGCCTCGGTCGCGTTCCACCTGTTTAACCAGGTCGAGCAGGGCCAGAACCCGAAGCTGTTCGGCGCCTATGACGGTTTCGGACCCGGGGAGCAGAGCCGCGACTTCATCCATGTCGGCGACGTCGCCGACGTCAATCTGTGGCTATGGAAGCGGGGTTCCAGCGGCATCTTCAACTGCGGCACGGGCCGTGCCCAGCCGTTCCGCGCCATTGCCGAAACGGTGATTGGCGCGCTGGGCAAAGGCGAGATCGAGTTCATCGACTTCCCCGATCATCTCAAGGGCAGCTACCAGAGTTTTACCCAAGCTGATATGTCCAGGTTGCGCGCCGCCGGTTACAATGGTCAGTTTCGCACAGTGGAAACCGGCGTCAGAGACTATGTCGAATGGCTGAAAGCCCAACGATCCTCGTGATCGGCCCACGCTGGGTGGGCGACATGGTGATGGCGCAGTGCCTGTTCTCGGCGCTGAGAGAACTTCACCCCAACGCCGCGATCGACGTGCTGGCCCCGGCATGGGCGGCACCACTGGTCAAACGCATGCCCGAGATACGTCAGCAGATCGATCTGCCGCTGAAATCTGGCGCACTGGAATTCCGCATCCGAAGGCGCTTCGGCCGCCTGCTGCGCGGCCACTACGACATCGCCTATGTCATGCCCGGCAGCTGGAAGTCGGCGTTGGTGCCGTTCTTTGCCCGCATTCCGCGCCGTGTCGGCCATCTCAAGGAAATGCGCTACCGGCTGCTGACGGATATCGTTCCCTTGCCCGACCATATGAAACGGCGCACGGCGCAGGCCTATTTCGGTCTCGCGCAGGGAGGTACGTTCCGCGCTCCCAAGCTCGCCGTCGACACGAAAAACCAGGCTGAATTGCTGAGCCGTTTCGGGCTGAAGGCAAAAGAATTCGTCGCGCTGATGCCTGGCGCCGAGTTCGGCCCGGCCAAACGCTGGCCGAGCGAACGCTATGCCGGCCTTGCCCGCGAGATGATAGCGAAAGGCTTTAGGGTCGCACTGTTCGGATCGAAGAACGACGCCGAGGTGACGGCGGAAATCGCCGCGCTTGCACCAGGCGTTGTCGACCTCGCCGGCGAGACGCGGCTGGAGGACGCCATCGACCTGATCGCCGCGGCCAGGCTTGCGGTGTCGAACGACAGCGGGCTGATGCATGTCGCCGCCGCGGTCGGCACGCCGATCGTTGCCGTCTACGGGTCGACCTCGCCGCAGAATACGCCGCCGCTCGCCGAGCAGCGCGAACTTGTCTGGCTCGGTCTGTCTTGTTCGCCCTGCCACCGGAAAATCTGCCCGCTCGGCCATCTCAATTGCCTGAAAACGCTCGAGGTGGCACAGGTCGCGGCGGCAGCGGAACGGCTGCTGGAAATGCCGGCCGCAGCATGAGGGTGCTCATCGTCAAGACATCCTCGATGGGTGACGTCATCCACACCTTTCCGGCCGTCGAGGATGCACGCCGCAGCCGGCCGGATGTGTCGTTCGACTGGTGTGTGGAAGAGGCTTTTGGCGGCATCGTGGCCCTACATCCAGCGATCGCAACCATCCACACTGTGGCGATGCGGCGCTGGCGCACGCGCCCGCTCGTCCCCAGCACATGGCGCGAAGCGGCAAGATTGCGCCGCGCCTTGCGGGATTGCCGCTACGATCTCGTCATCGATGCGCAAGGATTGCTGAAATCGGCCCTGGTGGCGAAACTGGCCACGGCGCCGGTCGCCGGCTTCGACCGGTCGAGCGCCCGCGAACCTTCGGCGACTTTATTCTACGACCGCCGCTACGCGGTGCCGCGCGATCTGCACGCCATCGAACGCACAAGGCGGCTGTTCGGGCTGGCGCTCGGCTATGAGCCGGATTTTTCAAGGCTCGAGTCCGGCATCGTGCCGCCGGCCGGCAGTTCGGATTTTCCCGGCGAAAAACCCGCCTTCCTGCTGCACGGCACCAGCCGCGAGGACAAGAAATGGCCGGTCGGCGACTGGGTCGAAACTGCCCGGTTTCTCGTGGAAAGAGGAATGACGCCGGTCACCACCTGGTCTAACGACAGGGAAAAGGCGGTTGCCGTAGCGATCGCCGAGGCCGTTCCGCAGACCGTGTCGGTGCCAAGATCACCGCTTGCCGAGATCGCCGCGATCATCGGCCGCTCGGTGCTGGTCATCGGCGCCGACACCGGCCTCACCCACCTCGCCAGCGCCTTCGGCCTGCCGACGGTCGCCGTGTTTCTGGCGACAGAACCCGGCCTGACCGGCCCGCGCGGACCGTTCTCGTCAACGCTGCTGGGCCCGCCCGGCAGTCGCGTCGCGCCTGCGGAGGTGGTGGCAGAGGCCGAGAGGCTGCTGGCACTCAAAACGCAGGCCGCGACATAGGACCTTTTTCAGAATTATCAAAAGGTCCTAGATGAACTGCACCTGGACGATCTCATAGCCCCGCGCACCGCCCGGCGCATTGACCTCGATCGCATCGCCGACTTCCTTGCCGATCAGCGCCCGCGCGATCGGTGAGGAGATCGAGATGCGGCCGGACTTCACGTCCGCTTCCTGGTCGCCGACAATCTGGTAGGTCTTCTTCTCTTCCGTGTCCTCGTCGACCAGCACCACGGTGGCGCCGAACTTGACCTTTTCGCCGCTGAGCTTGGTAACGTCGATCACCTCGGCGCGTGCGATGAAGTCCTCAAGCTCGTTGACGCGGCCTTCATTGAGGCTCTGCGCCTCTTTCGCCGCGTGATACTCGGCATTTTCCGAAAGATCGCCATGCGAGCGCGCTTCTGAGATTGCTTCGATGATGCGCGGCCGCTCTTCCTGCTGGCGCCAGCGCAGTTCTTCCTTCAATGACGCGAACCCCTCGCCTGTCATCGGGACCTTGTTCATGATGCCTGACCTTTCCTGCCGCCGCCCCCGCACTCCGGGAGCGACCTTGTCGATGGGTACAAAAAGAAAACGGTCCGGCAGCCTCGGGCTAACGGAACCGTCTCACCGCAATTTCCCTAGATATAGCAATCTTGGCGCGTTTTTCACGCCCAAAAAAGGGGGTTTCTGAAAATTCATCGACCGTTTGTGGAAATGCCGCCACGCCGGCGACAAAAACCGGCTGCGATTGCTCACAGCCGGTTGAGGAGGGTTGGGATCCGAATCAGCTCCTCATGAAATGGTCGATCTGCTCCGACAACATGCCGTATTCACGAGACCCCTTGCCGGCGCGCTTCTCGATCTCGCGGAGCTGTTCCTGGGCTCCGGCGAGATCGCCGATCTGCAGATGAGCCTCGCCCAGATATTCACGGACCAGCGTATAGTTCGGATCGATGCGCAGCGCTTCCTCGTAATAGCCGAGCCCGACGGTGACGCGTCCGGAATGGCGATGCGAGTAGCCGAGATAGTTGAGAATGCGTGGGTCTTTCTTGTCGGCAGCCAGGCTGAGCACGGCGATCGCCTCGTCATAACGTCCGGCCATCGCCAGCGCGTGGCCGGCTTCATAGATGTTGTCGTCGTCCAGCATGCCTTGCTTGGGTGCCACGCACTTCTTCAGCTTCTTGTCCCAGACCGTGCCTTTCTTGCACTGGGTGGTGGTCTGGTCGCTCCCGCCTCCACCTTCACCGGCCGAAAACGCCGTAACCGCAAACAGCGGCAGGGCGGCAACCGCCAGAACGTGGATCAGCAATCGTCTGCGCATCGAAGCCTCCTTGAAGCATGACAATGCAGGACTAACGCCGGGCAAAAGCCTTTTCATCCCGGAAAAGTAATAGCCGCTGAAAGCTTTTTTAAACGATCTGTGCCGGTCGGAAAATTGAAGCGCCTAACATGACGTGACGAGCGCTGCAAATTCGCTATCATCCGGCAGACGGCAAACGGAATATCCGGAGACGACCAGTGCAGCGGGGCCTTGAAAAGGAATGGGAACTTTCGATCGGTCCCGACACGGTGCGCCTGTTCATCCTCAAGGCGAAGGCGCTGAGCGCCGCCGTCAACGAAGACTATGCCGATGGCGCCGAGCACGAGGTAGAACTGGATGGCGAAGCGCATGACAACCACCATCATGACGGTCTGGCGGAGGAAAGTTCCGAAGATCTCACCGAAGAGGAACTGCGCGAACTGATCAACGACCTCAATGTCGACGAGGCGGCCGAGCTCGTAGCACTGGCCTGGGTCGGCCGCGGCGATTATGACGCCTCGGAATGGGCCGACGCGCTGGCGGCCGCGCGCGAGCGCGCCAATAAGCGCACGGCGAAATATCTGCTCGGCATGCCGCTGCTGGCCGACTGGCTGGAGGAAGGACTGGAAGCGATTGGTGCGTAACACCGCGGTCACCTATCGTGATCGGCCAACCCCTCATTCAGGGCAACTTCCGCATTCGCCCGCCGTTAAGATCGAATGGCGGCGTTCCCCCTTCCCGGATTGATCAGATTGGCGCTGCCTTTGGCAGCGGCGATACTGTTCGCAGGGGCGGCGCTGGCCCAAGCTCCGGAATTGCCTGAAACCGTGCCTGTCCCGGAGCTCAATCAATCACCGGCCCAGCAAGCCCCACCTGCCAACGTGCCGGTTCCCGAGCCGCGTCCTGCGGATGCACCGAAGCCTGATCAGCCCGCGACCGACAAACTGAACCAGCGGAAATCGGACGGGCATAAGGAAGCCCGGCCGGAGCCGCCGGCAATCGCTCCAACGCCGGGCGAAAAGCCCGCCGCAGCGGAACCGCCGCCCACCGTCCCGCAACCGGCGGAGAAGCCGGCGCAAGCGCAGGAAAAAGAAATCCCTCCCGACCCGCGCTCGGCCTCTGTGCCGCAGGAAAAAATGCCGGAGGAAGAACTTGCCTGCCGCGGGCGGCTGAAGTCGATGGGCGTCGACTTCGAGGACCGCAAGGCCGAGCACGATGCGGCGGTCGGCTGCTCGATTCCCTATCCGATCGCGCTGAAGACGCTGGGCAAGTCATTCGATATCAGTCCCGAAACCGAGCTGAACTGCCAGATGGCCGAGGCCGCCGCGCGCTTCGCCATCGATATCATCCAGCCGGCGGCCAAGGCCGAATTCGGCGCCGAGCTAAAGTCGATCGACCAGGCATCCGCCTTTGTCTGCCGACACCGCAATGGCGGCGGGAAACTGTCGGAGCACGCCTTCGGCAACGCGCTCGACATCGCCAGCTTCACCTTGTCCAACGGAAGAAGGATCGATGTCGGCCCTGTGCCGCCGGAAAAGGACGCGAAATTCCTGAACGCGGTGCGCAAGGCAGCCTGCGGACCGTTCAAGACAGTGCTCGGCCCGGGCAGCGATGCAGATCATTCGCTGCATCTCCATCTCGATCTTGCACCGCGCCGCAACGGCGGCACCTTCTGCCAGTGACATGATGTCGGACCGATAGGCAGCGCCGCAATTTGGCCGCAGCCGTAAACGCGGCCGCTGATTTTTCCTTTACTCTTGGCGGTTAAGCTCTGTCTCATCTAGGGACAGGGAACCTGCCAATGGCCGGGATATTTCGCGCAGCGTTTGTCGCCGTGCGGCAAACCAGACGCGCGCGCATGGTTGCCGGCGCGCTTGCCATTGCGGCGATCTCGGCCTGCACCACCGGCAGCGTGCTTTCGCTGGAACCGGCGGTCGATGTCGGCAGCCAGACATCAGCCGTTCCGAAATACGCAGGCATGCAGAGCCTCGTTCCGTCCAACCCATACATGACCGCCGCCTATCCGCGGATGGACGAGCCGATGGCGCCGACCGAACAGATGCCGGCCAGCGAGATCGACTGCCGCAAGGAATTGAAACGCCTCGGCGCCGTCTACACCGATCTTGCGCCGATCCGGGAAGGCCAGTGCGGCATCGACTATCCGGTCAAGGTCTCGGCCATCGGCAGCATCCAGATGAAACCGGCCGCGACGCTGACCTGCGACATGGCCGCCACCTTCGCCGGCTGGACCAGGAACGAACTGGTCCCGTCGGCCCGCTGGCGTTATTTCTCCGGCGTCAAGACCATCCGCCAGGGCTCGAGCTATTCCTGCCGCAGGATCGCCGGCGAAGGCGTGCTGTCGGAGCACGGCAAAGGCAACGCCCTCGACATCATGAGCATCGAGCTCAGCAATGGCAACGACATCGACGTGCGCAAGCCCGGCCTGTTCGCCTTCCGCACGCGCGGCTTCCTCAACACGGTGCGCGCCGACGGCTGTCAGTATTTCACCACCGTGCTCGGCCCCGGCTACAATTACGACCACCGCAACCATTTCCATTTCGACATCAAGAACCGCAAGAACGGCTACCGCGCCTGCCGCTAGATCAGACGCGCAGGGTGGCGCCTGTGGAAGCGGCGATTTGCTGTGCTACCAAATCCTGGATGCGCCACAGATTCCTGTCCCGGATGCCGCTTTCTTCGAGCTTGCTGACGGTCCGAAACAGATACTGCGCCGATGAGCCCCAATGCCTGGCGGCGCGCGCCAGCGTCTGCGCTACCTCATCAAGCGGCAAGCGTCCGGCATAAGCCCTGCCGTCCGGCGCGGCGACAAAGGCCAAGGCACGCAGCGGCCCATCCTGGGTGCGGACCGTAATCCAGCATGGCACGTTGGTTGGTGGGTTCGCATCGATTTCGCGCCGCATCAACTGGCCGAGCTGTCCGAAATGGTCTTCCGCTGGCAGCCGGTAGACGATACCATTGCAACTGCCTCCCCGATCAAGAGCCAGCATCAGCGCCGGCAATTCGCGGGTTCCACGCCAGCGGGTCAGCTTCAGGCAGAATGAGCGGTGCCACCCCGGCGCTCTGGCCGGGCGCTGTTCGATGTGAGTGAATTCGGGATTCCAGATCAGCGAGCCGTAGGCAAAAACCCACAGTGTTTCGGGCCGGTATTCGGAAAGCAGACGTTCGACCAGATCGTCGAACTCCGCGTCTGTATGCTCGCTGGTACCGGGTTCAGGGCCGGGGTCCGGCTCGATCCGCTCGACCCGAGCGACAAGTTCGGCAGTCAAAGCCATTGACTTGCGGGTTATCGGCTTCCGGCTCATCTTGCCCAACGTCCCCAATGACGACGACCGAAGATAGATTGGCCGTACATCGATAGCCATTGATTTCCGGGGGCTATCGCGAGAGAGATACTCGCCACCATTGGGCGGCAATCATGAGCCGACGAAGCCTTCGACGACGCGCAACGACCTGGCTGGTGGCGTTCTGTGCCGGCTATCTCGTGCTCGCCTACTTCGCCGCGCCGGAATTCTGGACCCTGCGGGACCGCAACTTCCGCTCGCAGCGCTTCGAGATGGTGACGCGCACGCCGCAAGGCATTGCGGGCGATCCGATCAATGTCGGCCTTGTCGGTACCAAAAAAGAGCTGGTCCACGCCTTCGCCGTCGCCGGATGGGATACGGCCGACGCCATCACGCTGAAGACCGCGATCGAGATCGGCGAAAGCGTGCTGTTCGATCGGCCCTATCCCGACGCGCCGGTCAGCCAATTGCTGTTCGAAGGCCGTGCCCAGGACCTGGCCTTCGAGAAGCCGGTCGGCGACAGTGCCGACCGCCGTCATCACGTCCGCTTCTGGCAGACCGACTCGACCGGAGACGATGGCCGGCCGCTCTGGCTGGGTTCGGCAAGCTTCGATCGCGGCGTCGGCCTCAGCCACGACACCGGCGCGATCACCCACCATATCGGTCCCGACATCGACGCCGAACGCGACTTCCTGATCCGCGACCTGTCTGCCGCAGGCATGCTGACCTCGACCAGCGAGATACCAGGCATCGGTGCGACAAAGGCCGGGCGCAATGGCGGTGGCGACCCCTATTTCACGGACGGCAAGGCGGTGGTAGGCGTGCTCAGCCAGTTGCCATAGGCGCGTCGCTGGCGATCCTTGGCCGGCCCGATCACGCCAGCGTGGTGCGGCTTCCGCTTTCGGCTGCTCTCTCGATCGCGGCGATGATCCGATGCACTGCGACCGCATCCTCGAAGCTCGGCGCCGAGCGGGTACCCTCGCGCACATCCCTAGCCATCCTGGCATAAACGCGGGCGACGTTCCCCGGCTCCACATCCTCCGGCCAGCCGGAACGGTATGAGGCGGGGACCTCCAGCGGCCGGAACACCTTCTCCCCGTTCCGCGCGCCCTTGAGGGAAAGCTGCACCATCTGCGTGTGGCCGGAGAGACCCGATATAAGGATATCGCCTTCCGTGCCGTTGATCTCCCAGACCAGGCCGTTGTCATCTCGCGCCGCGCCGCCGCGATAATGGATGGAAAGCGGCGCGCCGCTGGCGAGGACCCCATTGACCAGCACCTGGTCCGGGGCGGACACGGGCAGCGTTTCCCGGGTATCGACGGCAAGCGCCATGGGCCGCCGCGTAGCCAGCACCGCGGATACCTCCGCGATGTCGCCGAGCACATCCCTGAGCGCCGCCAGCGTGTGCCCCACCGGGATCGTCAGCATGGTGGCGCCGTTGGCGCGATCCAGCAGATAGGCGTAGGTCTTCTTTTCGGAGATGGAGCCTCCCCAGCCGCCGCCCCGCGCGACCAGGGTGGTCGACAGCACCTCGCCGACGAACCCGTCGGCGATCAGATGTCGCAGATACTCAATTTCGGGAGCAACGCGCGCTTGGGTTCCGACCACGCCCAGGACCCCCTTGGACCGAGCAAGCGCGGCGAGTTCCTCGGCCTCGGCCAACCCGTTGCCAAGCGGCCATTCACAGTAGACGTGTTTGCCCGCGCCGATCGCCGCTTTCACGATCTCCAGGTGAGGAGGCACCTTCACCGTGACAGTGACGATGTCGATCTCCGGCGCCGCGATCAACTCGGCAACGCTGGCGAAGGCCCGCGGCAGCCCGGTCGCGCCGGCCGCCTTTTCGGCGCTGGCCAGGCTGGTGTTGGCGACGCCAACGATCTCGAAGCTCTCCGATAGGGCATTAAGCGCAGGAATATGGGCCCGTGCCGCCCAGCTCCTGCCCGGCTGCAGTCCGACGATGCCGACTTTGAGGCGTTGTCCTGGCATGGTGTTCGGTTCTCCTTCATGCAGTCTTGGCTTTGCCGTCAAAATTGCGAGATCGGCAGTTGGCTACGTCGGACATTTATGCCGTTTCACTATGGAATAAAGCTCTTCCATGCTGCATATTCGGAAACAGATTGACGAGAAAAAATCTACAAATGGAAAGCGGCGTTGGAACCAGCCGGCCTGCAAGGCGTCCTCGCATTCGTACGGACGGTCGAGGCCGGCAGCTTCACCGCCGCCGGTCAGCGGCTGCATGTGACCAAATCGGCGGTCGGCAAGGCGGTCGCGCAATTGGAACAGCGATTGGGCGTTCGCATGCTCAATCGCACGACCCGCAGCCTGAGCCCAACCAGCGAAGGCTTGGGCTACTACGAAGCCTGCGTCAGGGCGCTGTCCGAAATTGAAGCCGCCCAGTCATTGCTGGCCGCACGTCGGCTGGTGCCTTCCGGCCGGCTTCGTGTTGACGTTCCCCTGGCCTTCGGCCGCAGATGCGTGGCACCCGTGCTTTTCGAGATCTCCAGGCAATTTCCGGATCTGACGATCGAAATCTCTTTTAACGACCGGCGCGTCGATCTGATCGAGGAAGGCATCGATCTGGCGGTCCGCATGGGCGATCTCGATGACAGCCTGTCGCTCGCCGCACGCCGCATCTACGCCCAGCGCTCGGCCATTTGCGCAGCCCCCGCCTATCTCGAAAAACACGGCCGGCCGCGATCGATCGAGGATCTCGCCGACCACAGCGTCGTCGGCTACGGCCGCGACGGCGTTGTCCGGCCCTGGACCGTAAGGCATGCTGACGGCCACGTTGGAAAATTCGTGCCAAGGGCGCGGCTTGTCCTGGGTCACGGCGAACCGATGCTGGATGCAGCCCTTGCCGGCTGCGGCATCGTTTTTCTGCCGACCTGGCTGGCGGCCGACAGCCTCAGGAGCGGCGAACTCGAGACGGTCCTGTCGAACTGTCTCGTCGAAGATATCGTCGTGCATGCCGTCTGGCCGGTGACACGCAGCCTGACGCCAAAAGTCCGTGTCGTCGTCGACGCCCTGATCGAGCATTTTTCTTCGCCGCCATGGGATGCCGCGTGAGATGGTTGCCTCCGCCGCCACGAAAAATGACGCTCCTCTATTTTCGAAGACCTCGCCGCAATGCTATTGACCCCTCATGCTTTACGCTGAAATCGCTATCGTGGTCGTCCTCATCTGCGTGAACGGCCTTCTGGCAATGTCCGAGCTTGCCATTGTCTCGTCACGGCCTGCCCGCCTCAAGGCGATGATCGACCGCAACGTCACGGGTGCCGGACGCGCTTTGGCGCTCGGCTCCAATCCAGGCAAATTCCTGTCGTCGGTGCAGATCGGCATCACCCTGGTCGGTGTTTTGTCAGGCGCCTTTTCCGGCGCCACGCTCGGTGAACGGCTGTCCGTGTTCCTGGCATCGACCGGCATCCGCGAAAGCCTTGCCGATCCGATCGGCGTCGGCATCGTCGTCGCCCTCATCACCTACTTTTCGCTGATCATCGGAGAATTGGTGCCCAAGCAGATCGCGCTGCGCGATCCGGAGCGCGTCGCCGCCAGGGTTGCTCCGGCGATGACCATCCTTGCCGCCGTCTCGGCACCGCTGGTGTTCCTGCTCGACATCTCCGGCCGCGCCATGCTGTGGCTGCTCGGCCAACGCGGTGAAAGCGAGGAGAAGGTCACCGACGAGGAGATCAAGATGCTGGTCGCCGAGGCAGAACATCACGGCACCATCGAATCGGACGAACGGCGCATGATTGCCGGCGTCATGCGGCTCGGCGACCGCGCCGTCCGCGCGGTGATGACGCCGCGCACCGAGGTCGACTGGATCAACCTGCAGGCCGACGATGCGGCGATCCGCAAGCTCCTGATGGAAACCCAGCATTCGCGCCTGCCGGCCGGCGATGGCAGCGTCGACGCCATGATCGGCGTTGTTCAGACCCGCGACGTGCTCGCCGCGATGCTTGGCGGTCGCGCGCTCGACCCGCGCCGGCACGTGCGCGCCGCTCCCATCGTCCACGACCAGGCCGACGCGCTGGATGTCCTTTCGACACTCAAGGAATCCGACGTGCCGATGGCGCTGGTCCATGACGAATACGGCCATTTCGAAGGCATCGTCACTCCGGCCGACATACTGGAAGCCATCACCGGCGTCTTCCGCGCGGATCTCGACGCCGGCGACGAGGAAAACGCCGTCAAGCGCGAGGACGGCTCGTGGCTGCTCGCCGGGTATATGCAAGCCGACGAGATGGCGGACATTCTCGGCATCGACCTGCCGGAGAATCGCGACTACGAGACCGTCGCCGGTTACGTCTTGTCGCACCTGCACCATCTGCCGGCGACCGGCGAATGCGTCGATGCGCAGGGCTGGCGTTTCGAGGTTGTCGACCTCGACGGCCGCCGTATCGACAAGCTCATCGCCACGCGCCTGCCCGGCGGCCATCGCGAAATCGTGCGGTGACAAACGACACGATTTATACACCGGTTCGAGTGCCAGCTCTCGGCCCGTGGCGGGCCGCCATACCGTCACCGGCATAAGCAGCTTCGCGCCTCAAACTCGGTCGTTTCGGCGATATCCGAATTAGCCTGACACCGGACATTCCGCGACCGCCTCGGCCGTGGCGAAGAAGTGCCGGCGCAGTCCTCTGCCGGATTGCCGCCTCAAGGAGACGACCGGCAGTGGTCTGCCGACATTGGAGAGAAAACACTCTCGAAACTAAACCGCCGGATGACCCACCCGGCGGCCGTATTTTCGTTTTGACACCTGAAAGCTCGAAATGTCCGCACACGGCGGGTGGCCGAACTATCGCGCTTCGACAGATCCCTTGCGGGCAGCTTCGTCGATCACGTCAGCGATGGCCTTTGGCTGGGTCATAAAGACCGCATGGCTTGCCGCGACCTCCGTGATTGTCGCGCCGATGCGCTTCGCCATCGCTTGCAACATACGCTGATCGAAGGCCTTGTCGTCGGTTGCAATTACTGCCCAGCTCGGCTTGCTTCGCCAGGCGGCATGCTCGAGCTTGGTTGCGAAGGCGGACATGTTTATCGGCACCTGAGAGTCCCGCATGAAAGCGGCATCAGCATCCATCGTGTCGTTGGCAAAGCCAATCTTGAACTTGTCGGGAGAAACGAAGCCGAAGCCGTCCGCGGTAGTTTCGATGACAAATTCAGGCGGGGTCTGGTAACCCTCGTACTGCTGTGCAGTCGTCTCACCGGCATCTGGCGACAACGCCGATACGTAAACCAGGCCTGTCACGTTTGAATGGGTACCTGCTTCCGTTATCACCGTGCCGCCCCAGGAATGCCCCACAAGGACCGCAGGTCCATCCTGACGGTCAAGAATGCGTTTGGTTGCGGCAACGTCGTCCGCAAGCGAGGTGAGCGGGTTCTGGACGATCGACACACGATAGCCGCGGGCGGTCAGTTCGTCATAGACGCCGCGCCAACCCGATCCATCAGCGAACGCGCCGTGCACCAGCACCACGTTCTGGACGGTTTGCTTGTCGGGAATTCTCTCGGCAGAGTGAGTGGCCGTGGCTGCGGCAATTCCTGCGACAGCGGCAGTTGCGGCCAGAAGGTTGGTCGTCCTGGAAGTCATGCTGATCTCCTCTTACTTATCCGATAACAATTATCGCGATATCTTTCTCTACGATTTCAGCTGCGATATGTCCAGCATAATTTTTATCGCGATATTCTTTTTTCGGATCGGGTAGGCTATATCAGGCCCAAGGAGAGCCACCATGCCAACGAAAAAACCCAACAACCCATTGCCGCTCGACGATCAGCTCTGTTACGCGATCTACTCTGCCGGCATGGCCATCCAGAGGGTGTACAAGCCACTGCTGGACGATTTGGGCCTGACCTATCCCCAATACCTCGTACTCAATGTCCTCTGGCGCGAGGACGAGCTGACCGTTGGCGGCATCGCCGAAAGGCTCGCGCTGGAGTCGAGCACTCTGACGCCGTTGCTCAAACGGCTCGAAGCGGCAGGACTTCTGCGCCGGACACGGAACCCCGCGAACGAGAGGCAGGTCGTGGTTGCGCTAACTGATAAGGGACGCGAACTCAGATCTCGTGCGGGCTGCCTTGCTGACGCTCTGCTTGCCTCCTCAGGGCAAAGCCCAGCGCATCTCAACCAGATCAACCGTGACGTCAGGGAGCTGCGTGACGCGATCTATGAACATACGGGCGTCTGGGGGAACACGGCCTGAGCCGGCAAGCAGGGGAGGTTTTTTTTACACTGTAGGCACGGTTCCTCCGTCAATTACGTACTCCGCACCCGTGATCGAAGAGGCACGATCGGAAGACAGAAAGGCAACGAGATTGGCGATCTCGGCCGGGCTTGAGGGGCGACCGAGGGGGATCCCACCGAGGGAGTCCATTATGATCTTCTTGCCCCCTTCAACGTCGGTGCCTGCCTCATCCGCGAGACGTCGGGCGAGTTTGACGGAAGCCTCGGTTTCTATCCAGCCCGGAGACACGCGAACGACACGCACGCCTTTCGGCGACACCTCCTTGGAGAGGCTTTTGCTGTAGGTCGACAATGCCGCCTTCGCCGCGGCGTATGCGGTCGTGGCTTCTGGCAGGGGAAGCAGCCTTTGGATGGAAGAGACGTGGATCACCACGCCGCTTCCCTGCGCGATCATTGCCGGTATCAGTTCTCGGTCGAGCCGCACGGCGGGAAACAGGTTGAGATCGAGTTCCTTGTGCCAATCACTGTCGCCCAGCGCCGAGAAGCCGCCTGCCGGCGAGGAAGAACCGCCGAGCATGTGAACGATAATATCGACGCCGCCCAACTGATCCTTGACGGCTTCGGCCACCGTGAAGCAGCCTTCGCTGGTGGAAAGATCGGCAGCCACGAAAAGGTCTGCCGAAGAGTTCGCGGGGAACGAGCGGGCCGTCGTCAGCACACGCGCGCCGAGTTTGCGGAACAGGTCGACGGTTGCGGCACCGGCCCCCTTTGTGCCGGAAGTGATCAGGGCGCGCTTGCTTGATAGATTCAGGAAGTCGCTCATGCGCCGATCTCCAGGGCTGCGATCTTGTCGCCCATCAGACGGAAGACGTAGGTGAGATTTGCAGGGCTGCCGGGAAACTCGCCGGTGACCTTGGCGATCACCTTCGTCCCATGCTCGTCAGTGAGGGCTTCGACCGGATCGGCGACGTGCCGATACCTGGCTTTTGAGTATTCCCACCAATTGCCGATGGCATAGTGCCCGGAGTGGGAGCTGCCCTCGTCATGGACAGCGGCCCCCGGCGCGAAGCAGGCCAGCAGAGCCTCGCAGTTGTTCTTCCGATCCGCGTCGAAATAAGCCTGGATCGCCTGCGGCAGTTGCATCTCTCATCTCCTCTTGCGGTTGTTCGCTCCACAAGTAGGCGTATTCCGATGTTCGGATAATTGGGATAAATATGGATGTCGAATTGCGGAAAGTAGGATAATGGCGAGGCCTGGCCTTCACGATCTGGAAGCTGTCGTAGCCGTTGCTCGCAGATCCTCTTTCCGCGGCGCGGCGCTTGACCTGGGAATGTCGACGACTGCCCTTAGCAATGCCGTCGGCAAGCTGGAGGCCCACCTTGGCGTTCGCTTGTTCAACAGAACCACCCGCAGCGTATCTCTGTCGGATGCCGGTCGCCTGTTCGTCGAGAACGTCGGTCCTGCGTTGCAGGACATCCACGGTGCCATGGATGCAGCGCGCTCAAAGCAGGCAAACCCCACGGGAACGCTCCGCATCAATTCCTATGCCACTGCCGCGCGAGAGATCCTCTCACCCCTGCTTCTGGAGTTCATCAGGCGTTACCCGCAGGTCCATATCGATCTGGTGACCGAGGGACGGCTCCTGGACATTGTCGCGGAAGGCTTCGACCTGGGCGTGCGTCGCGCCACCCTCGTGCCGAGTGACATGATTGCGATCTCGCTGGGTCGGCCGCAGAGAAATGTGGTCATAGGCTCGCCCGACTATTTCAAAAGCTATGGTACGCCTTCCACGCCGACTGACCTCCTTCAACACAGGTGTCTCCGTATCCGGCTGCCGAATGGCGCGCTCTTTCGCTGGCGCTTCGAGAAGGATGGTGAACCGCTCTTGATCGATGTGAACGGACCGATGACTTTGGATGAGGCAAGCCTGTCCCGCGGCACAGTGCTCGAAGGCGTGGCGCTGGGCTACGTAATGGAACGTGACGTGCGCGAGGATATTGAGGCAGGGCGATTGATCAGCGTTCTGAAGGAATGGATGCCGCCTACCGACGAACTCTGCATCTATTACCCGGGACGACGGAATCCATCCGCGGCGCACAGAGCATTCGTTGAGCTAGCACGGGAACTCGGCTCAAAAGGCCGAAACACGGCTCTATAAGCGCCGTGCCGCTTTGCGCCTGAAGCGGTCATTCAGGCTATTCGGCCAACCAACGCCGCCGCTGGCCCGCTCCGTTCGGACATGGCACGGACCGCTCGTGACTACTCGCTCGCCCGCTGAGCGGTGACGATCCACGCACGCGCGTCGAAAAACACACCGTCGGCAGTCAAGTGCGCGTCCAGCAAGGCGCGTAGCCTCTGCGACGCTTTGTCAGCCGCCGCCGCGCCGACGCCCGCCAGTGCTTCCTGCGCAAACCCGAAGCCGATAACAGCGTCATACGCTGCATCGACATCCGGACCATAGAAGACCGGCTCATGGACCTCGGCAAAGTCAATGAACGCAAAGCCGGCCGCGGTCAGGACGCCGGTGGCGGCAGCGGGATCGCCGAGTGAGAACGCGCCATTGGCGCTCACAGGAGCGACCGAGTCCGGAGCTAGCGCGCTCGGAATGGCGGTGGCCCATTCGTTGCGCTCCCGGCTCTGCCACACCATCCACACCAAGCGCCCGCCCGGCCGCATCGCCCGCGCAATGTTGACGAACGCAGCGGCCGGATCGGCAAAGAACATCACCCCAAATCGGCTGATGCAGAGGTCGAAATGATCCGCGGGGAACGCCTGGACCTGAGCGTCGCCCTGTTCAAACCTGACGTTCCGTAACCCTTGCTCTGAGCTACGCTCGCGAGCGACCTCAAGCATCTCTGCCGATACGTCGATACCGATCACGCTTCCCTTGACGGCCATGCGAGCAGCGTCACATGTGGTTTGCCCTGCACCACAGCCAATATCGAGCACGCGGTCGCGTGGTCCGGCGTTGACGGCAGCACGAAAGTGTTCGTTGTGCTTTCGCAACTCCGCGTCGTAGAAATCAGCGCGATTGAAAGCCATCACCTGTACCTGTCTTGGCGGGATGGCCAACCTAACTCAGGGCCGAAGCGCGCGGCAATATGGCCTGCGGCATTTGAGCAGGCTGCCTTTCGGAATTTCAGACAACTCTCAGGAGTAACAACTCCCAGAGTAAATGAACAAAATTTCGTTCGTTCGAATGACGAAAAACAGGAAATCGGAGATAACCTTGAGGTGGCGCGTCATCCAGTGCCGCGGCGTGCAGTAAGTGGAGAATAAAATAGCGGTGAGCCGCGGTCAGTGAGTTTCAGTGATGGGTCATGTGCAGAGCACCAGGTCAAGATGTCGCCGCTGTGACTTCACCTTCATTAAACCACCGCCTTTGATTTTCCTTCACGCCACACATGGCAGGGCCGCCATGCTGTACCTCGTTCCGCTATTCCTCATTCTGCTGTTGGCATCTCCGGCAAACAGTCAGGTGGCGCCAGAAGCGTCAGAGATCGCTGCTGCTAACGACAGCTCGCCGGTCGCGGTTTCGCAAGAACCGGGCAAGGCGCAACTTGGCGCGCTCGGATCCGAAGAAGCCTTACGCCGCGAATTGGCCGCGGCACGAGCGGAACTGGCTAAGCAATCACAAACCCTGAAAGAGCAGCAGCAAATAGACGAAGCGCTGGAGAGCGCGCAGCGCGTTATCGAACGCTTTAGGGCCGAAGCCATTCTCTGGGACCGCGAGAAGGCTGCCGGAGCGCACGCGTCTATTGAAGCCTCTCAAGTGGCTGCGAAGCGAACGCTTGATGAGGAAAGGCACAAGGTTGAACTCTTGGAACAAGAACTCACCACGGCTCGCCAAACTATCGACGCTCTTAAGACAGGCGCAAACCTGGCCGCGGTCGAGAAGACCAACGCCATAAAAGACCGAGTGGTGGCCGAGACCGCTCTAAAGCAAGCTGGAGAAGCACTCGAACTGGAACGCGAACGAGCAGATGCAGCCGTACGCGACCTCGATATTGTTCGAAAGGAACGCGACGCTTCAAAGCAGATCTCGGCAGCGTTGAGTGCGGCGCTGGAGAAAGAGCGTCAAAGGGGCATCGGTCTAGCACGCAGCCTCAGTGCCGCGCGTGAGGCCATCGACATCGTCAAGGAGAAGCGTCGCACTGTGGTGGCGCGCGCGCCGAAATCACGTACCCCACTTGCAAGTACGCTATCGCGTTCGGGCGTCCAACCAGCCCGTAAACCGGGCTTGCCGAAAAAACAGAAAGTGAAGGTCCAAAAGTCACGCCATCCTGTTCTGCCGGCAACCATCGCTCTTCCCGCCGCATTGCTCCCGACGCGACCAATGTAAAGCTCGACCTACGCCAGTGAAGACTAGCGCGTGAAATGGATGCCGAGGGAGTATGAAAATGAAAAAGTACGTCGCAGCCGCGCTGACGATCGGGATCGCAATCGGGCCTGCCTCGGCGCTTGACGCAGGTTTAGGCGGTAAGGCCGGCGGTCTCGGGGTCGGTGGTGGCGTGAGCGTCGGTTCGAAAGGCGCATCTGTGGGGGTTGGCACGAGCGTCGGCGGTCTCGGGCTCGGTGCTGGAGTGAGCGCCGGTTCGCAAGGCGCCTCTGTGGGGGTGGGCACGAGCGTCGGCGGTCTCGGGCTCGGTGCTGGCGTGAGTGCAGGTTCGCAAGGCGCATCTGTGGGGGTCGGCACGAGCGTCGGCGGTGCGAGTGGAGCAAACCTTGGAGCTTCGGTCGGCACAGGTAACGTGTCCGTCGGCGCAGGCGTTAGTGCCAGCGGCAGCCCTTCGACAGTGGGCGACCATCCGCCCGCCGAAAACGGATCGGCTACCGCTCCCGGTAGTCCGGCCGCAATCACGACGGCCACTGCCTCTGCCAAGACCAACAGGCAACGGATGGCCCTGCCACCCGTGCTTAGGCCTTCCAAAGCCGGTGAGGGTGACTCCACCAGGGGCTATCCCTTGGGATCTCTGGGACCCCTGAAATCGAAACCGGGTACGCCAGCTCAGGTCGTGCGAGCCTGCCGCGCGGCGATCATATCCGCTGCGACGCCGCTTGGCGCCGTCGGTGTGCACGCGGTAAGCGCAGGCGCCTTGCGTCAACGCCGAGGCGCACTCACGGCGCCGATCGAGGTGCGAATAGACTACGCAAGACAAGGCGGCATCGAAGTTCGGCGGGCGCAAGTCGGCTGTCGCCTCAATACGGCAGGCAGGGTCACTGCAATAAAGTAGCTCCAGGCCTGTACCTGTAAGTGGGACGCACGGCGCGCTGCCGAAGTCGCTTGAGTTGGGTCGGAAATCAACCCATGCCCGCGAGTGTGAGTTTGTCAGCCCGCCCCCCCCCCCGCCCCCCCCCGGGGGGGGGGGCCCAAAGCCCCCCCCCCCCCCATGCCGGGGCGCGGCCCGCCACACACCCGCGCCGGGCGGAGGGCCCCCGGGGGGGCGGGATGAGGGCCCC
>NZ_JBVVQL010000001.1:0-269013 GCF_055811195.1 Mesorhizobium sp. WSM4823 | reverse complement strand
CCCCCCCCGCCTTCCCCTTGTCGGGGCCCCCCCGGCCGGGCGCCCTACGCGGTTTGTGTGGGCCCAAAAACCCCCCCCCCCGGGGGGGGGCGCGCCGCCCCCCCCCCCCCCCCCGCGGCGGGGGGCGGGGCGCAGATACTCAAGGCACCAGCACGACCTTGCCGGTCGAGCGGCGCTCCTCCAGCGAGCGATGCGCTTCGGCCGCCTGGTCGAGCGGATAGCGGCCGCCTTGCGTTACGGCAAGCTGGCCGCTGGCGGCCAGGTGGAAAAGCTCCGACAGGCTGGCCCTGAGGCCATCGGGCGAGAGCAGCGGCAGCAGGGCGAACCCCCTCAGCGACTGGTTCTGGAGGATCATCGCTTCCATCTCCGAGGCATCGATCGCGTACCTGCTCAGCGCCGCAAAGACCAGCTCTCCGCCAGGCGCGAGAGCCCGCAGCGACGCCGCTGTCATCGAGCCGCCGACAATGTCGTAGACGATATCGACGCCGGCGCCGCCTGCCGCTTCGCGGACGCGCGTCGGCCAATCCGGCGTGCTGTAGTCGACCGCGGCACCGGCTCCAAGCGACAGGGCAAGATCGAGCTTGGTCCTGCTGCCGGCGACCGCGATCACCGCGCTGGCGCCCTGGCGTTTGGCGAGCTGCACAAGCAAGGACCCGACACCGCCTGCAGCTGCAGTCACCAGCACCGACTTGCCGGCGGGCGGGCTTTGCCGCAGCAGATAAAAAGCCGTCAGCCCTTGCACCATCAAGGCCGTCGCGGCTTCGAACGAGAGTGTATCCGGCAGAGGCACGGCCAGATTGGCATCGATCGTCACATACTCGGCATATCCGCCGAGCGGGCGCGTTGAGGCAAATAACGGCGCCGCCACACGGTTGCCCAGCAGTCGTTCGTCCACCCCTTGCCCAAGCGCCTCCACTGTGCCGGCGGCCTCGACGCCGAGAACCATCGGCAAATCCGGCGTCACCGCATAGCGATCCGCGCGCATCAGCACTTCGAAGAAATTCACGCCGGCCGCATGAACGCGGATCAGCACCTCGCCGGCCTGTGGCTCAGGCTTCGGCATCTCGACGACATCAAGAACGTCGGGACCGCCGAAACGGTTCAGTTGAATGGCTCTCATGGCACGCACTCATCGCTATGGCATCGGCTGCTGTTTGCCACTATCTGCCTGATCGCGACTACACACTCATTTGTCCGCTGCTGACCAGGAGGTGACCATGGCCAAGCTGACCAAAAGACTGCCAACCAAAAGACTGCCCATGCTGCCGGCGGAACGCGCTTTGAAAGTGATCTCGGGCCGATGGAAGGCCGTTATTCTCTACCATCTCTTCGACGGCCCCCGCCGGCTGTCGTCGCTAAAGACGCTGGTGCCTGATATCGCGCAGAAGGTGCTGATCCAGCAGCTTCGCGAAATGGAAGAACACGGCCTGGTCCGCCGCGAGATCTTTGCCGAAATTCCTTCACGCGTCGAATATTCGGCGACGCGTCTCGGCCTCAGCCTCGAGCCTATCCTTCTGGCGCTCTGTGAGTGGGGCCAGCACCATGCGGATGAGCTGAATGAACTGGACCGCCTTGCCGATTGCATCATCAGGCCTCGGCAGGTCGAGCGGCCCGTCACCGCCTTCAGAAACTAAAAAGGGGCGACGCAAGCGCCGCCCCAGATCCTTGGGAAGAAACCGTCGTTCAGGCGGCTCTCACTTCCTCGGCGACGGCGTCGGCCTGACGCGCCGCCTTCAGCACCTTGGCCCACCAAGCGACGTCGTTGACCAATGCGGTGGCTGCCTGGTTCAGGTGCTCGATCTCTTCGAGCTTCTTCTCACCTTGGCGGACGGCAAGGAAATCGCCCCAGGCGATATGGACTGCGGACTTGACCGGCGCCATCTGCAACTCGACGGCATAGAGACGGAGTTGCTCGACGGCGCGCGAGCCACCGACGCTGCCATAGCCGACGAAGCCGGCGGGCTTCTTGTTCCATTCATTGGCGGCGTAATCGATGGCGTTCTTCAGCACGCCCGTCGGGCCGTGATTGTATTCGGCGGCGGTGAAGATGAAGCCGTCGAACTCGGCAACCTTCTTTTGCCAGCGCTGCGCCACTTCGTTCTGCGATGGCGCCCAGGCGGAGGATGCGACCTCGTCGAAGAACGGCAGCGGGAAGTCGCGCAGGTCGACGACTTCGACATCGATGTCGGCATGCGACTTGGCGATCTTGGCGATCCATTGGGTGGGCACGTCGGCGAAGCGCGCGGCACGCGTTGAGCCGATGATGATGGCGATTTTCGGTTTTGACATAGAGGGGCTCTCCTTGCAGGAAATAGTGGTATCGTTTGGATACCTAAGCTATATGTTATACTGACAGCTTGACGCGCAAGGAGGCACTTTTTTGTTACCTAGGCACCCGCACCGCTCCGAAGACTGCCGCGCCGTGTCGGAGATCCTGCAGCGCGTCGGCGACAAATGGACGGTGCTTGTCGTCGGAAAGCTTGGCGAAGGGCCGCTGCGCTTCAACGAATTGCGTAGCGCCGTCGGCGGCATCTCGCAAAAGATGCTGACCACCACCTTGCGCGGGCTGGAGCGCGACGGCTTCGTCACCCGGACCGTGTTCCCGACGATTCCGCCACGCGTCGACTATGAGTTGACCGACCTGGGCTACGAGCTTCTGGTGCCGGTCGGTGCGCTCGGCGAGTGGGCGCGCAAGAACACCGAACGAGTGAAGGTGGCACGCGAAAAATTCGACCGTATGCATGCTTGAAGCCATTGATCTGAAAGGGGTCGGAGCAGCGCGGCAAAAAGGCGGCGGTTCCGCAGGTCGCAATCCTCTAGGATTAGCCGAGACACCTCTCCCTTCGTCATCCTAGGGCGGAGCGACGCGAAGCGGAGCGCAGACCCTGGGATCCATGCCGTGACATCAACCGAAGAATGCAGCGGCTTAGAACGGCGCTTGCATCAGCAACCGCGCTCGCTACCCTTCCACCATGATCGGCTATGCCTACATGACCGCGAGCCAGAAGCGTGGGACGATCTACATCGGCGTCACCAACGACCTCGGCCGCCGCATGCCGGAGCACAAATCTGGCGAAGGCTCACGCTTCACCAGCCGCTACAGCGTGCAGCGTCTGGTCTGGTACGAGGAACATTTCGACATTCGTGACGCCATCCAGCGCGAGAAGTCGCTGAAGCGCTGGCCGCGCCAATGGAAGATAGAATTGATCGAGAAAACCAATCCAGAGTGGTTCGAGCTTTTTCGCGGAACGGGGTGGTAGCGTTCGGTTCTGGTCCGCTGGAGCACTGCCGCGAGGTTACGGCATGGATCCCAGGGTCTGCGCCGCGTCGCTTCGCTCCTTGCCGCCCTGGGATGACGAAGCGAGAGGAGGATTCGGCCAATCCTGAAGGGTTTGCGATTTGCCGCTGAGGCCGCTGAAAGGAGTTATCGACATTCACTGCCGATCCGCTCCCGACAAGTGAAAATTACTGTGTTGCGGCGACTAGGGGACGGAAAGTCAATTCGGGCTTCCGAAATCGGGCCGGTCAGCTTTCCGGCGGAACCGCCTTCGGCCTGCCTTCGCCGTCCAGCGCCACCATGACGAAATCGGCATGAGTAACCTTCTCCATCAGATCGGAGAGGTAGCGCTGTGCCCAGGCCTCGACCTTGAGCGTCATCGAGGTGCGGCCGACGCGTTCGACATGCGTGTAGATGCACAGCGTGTCGCCGATCTTCATCGCCTTGGCGAATGACATTTCCTTGACGGCCGCCGTCACCACGCGGCCCTTGGCGCGCTCGGCGGCGCGGATGCCGCAGGCAAGGTCCATCTGCGCCATCACCCAACCGCCGAAGATATCGCCCGCCGCGTTGGCGTCCGAGGGCATGGCCAGTGTCCTGAGCGTCAGATCGCCGATCGGCCGGCCGTCAGCATAGTGCACCATGCGCCAAATCCCTCGAGATCGATTGTCTCGATCCCGTATCGGGCCGGCGATGATGCGTCAACGCGCCGCCAGCCGGCAGCGTCGCGGTTTGAAATTCGGCTATGGGGGTGGACTATTGCCCTTTGACTCATCGATCGGAACGAGCAGGTAGCGCCATTTCCGGACCAACATCGAGGCGACCTTGTCGCTCGCGATGCCGTACGCAGAGGCCCAACGTTGTTTTTCGTTCTTGAAGATCGGTCTGATCATCGACAGCGGTCCCGTGAAAACTCATCAAAAGCGTCGCGCTTCTCGGGCCCTTCCCGGCTTCGGCCGGTGAAGCGCCGCGCCCTGGCCATATTCTCGACGGAAAAACGCCTCGAAGCGCCCGGGAATCGACCGATTGGGAACAATCTTACCTGTTTCAAGGTTGAGGATGCGCAAGGGACTGCTCGACGGGATCGTTGCCCAGATGAAACGTCATTTTCGGATTCTTGTGGGTGCCGCGGTCGGCCTCATGTTGACACCTGCTCCGCTTCCCGCATTTTCGCGCGACGCCCAGCCGCACGCCGTCCCTCTTATTCTGGCCCAAGCCCAGTCGCCCGAAGAGGAAAAGCAGCTGCGCAGGAAGAAACGAAAGGAGGCCAGACGCGACGAGCAACCGATCCCCCGGGCAGAAAGGCCGGCGCAGCGCGAGCGGGCCGAGCGGCCTGCGGCGCGGGAGCGCGAAGCCGTTAAACGGCGTACCGCCAAACCCGAGCCCGCGATCGCCGAGGAGCGCCAGAAGCGGCGCAAGGTGCGCGAAGCCGTCAAACGGCGTGCCGCCGAACCCGAGCCTGCGATCACCGAGGAACGCCAGAAGCGGCGCAAGGTGCGCGAAGCCGTCAAACGGCGTGCCTCCGAACCCGAGCCTGCGATCACCGAGGAACGCCAGAAGCGGCGCAAGGAGCGCGAGGCCGCCAGACAGCGTGCCGCCGAACCCGAGCCTGCGATCACCGAGGAACGCCTGAAGCGGCGCAAGGAGCGCGAAGCGGCGATGCGCCGTCCCGAAAACGCCGCCAGGCTCTTCGACAGCGCCAAGGAAAAGCCGGTGAGGCGCAAGCCGGGCGGCACCGAGTCGGACCAGCCCGCTCGGGCCAGGGCCGAGCGGCTACCCAAAAGCGACGCCGCGGCGCAGGCGCGAGCCTCGACATATCCGGTGCAAGTCGGCTCCGTCATCTCCGAGGAAGGCCGCCGCATCGAACGCCCGCGCAGGGAGCGTCCCGAGGTTCCGGAGGGCGCGAAACTCGTGCGCGAGGTCAACAACCGCTTCATCTTCCAGACCAACAACACCTATTTCATCGAGCGGCCCCGCGAGGAGCGCTTCATCATCGACGCTCGCGAGGTCTACTACGAGGAACTGCCGCGCAGCCGGCAGCGCGAGGTTGTGGTCCGTTCCGACGGGACGCGGATCGTCACGATCCGCAACCGCTGGGGAGATGTCGTCCGTCGCGTGAAGATCCTGCCCGACGATCGTGAGATCGTCCTCGTCTATGTCGAAGACGACTACTACGACGAGGTGCTGGAATGGCGCGATCCCGGCCTCGATCTGCCGCCGCTCGACCTCGACATTCCGGCTCGCGACTACATACTGGACGCGGAATGGGTTGAGGACCCCGAGGACTACTATACGTTCCTCGACCAGCCGCCGGTCGAGCAGGTGGAACGCACCTACTCGCTTGACGAGGTCCGGCGTTCGGCGCGCATCCGCGACAAGGTCAGGCGCATCGATCTCGACATCATCAATTTCGAGTTCGGCTCGACCCAGATCCCGGAGAGCGAGATCGGCAAGCTCGAAGGCGTCGCCGAGGCGATGCAGCGCCTGCTCAAGGAGAACCCGGGCGAGACCTTCCTGATCGAGGGCCACACCGATGCGGTCGGGGCGGAGGTGGCGAACCTGGCGCTGTCGGACCAACGGGCCGAGGCGGTGGCGGCCGCGCTGACCAACGTCTTCGACATCGCGCCCGAGAACATGGAAACGCAGGGATATGGCGAGCAGTACCTGAAGGTTGAAACCCAGGAGCCCGAACGCGAAAACCGGCGCGTCTCGATCCGCCGCATCACGCCGCTGGTCGCACCCGTGGCGAGCTCCGAATAGGCCCCCACTCTTGTTTTGAGCCTGCCGGGAAGGAAGCGCCAGCCTCACCATTGCAAGCCCGCTCATATACCCCCGCGTAATTACGGTGACAGTGCACTAATTGCTCGCAACCCGCTGCGCTCGCGCTCGCAGTTAGTGCACTGTCACCGTAATGCCATGGCAATTTGGGAGGACAGCCTCATGCCCGGCGAGCGGGCGAATTATGAGATTGGAGGAGACGATGCCAGGCGTTGAAGCCGCGATTAGGGAACTGCTGGAGAGCCGATCTGCCGCCATGGGCGGCAAAGACATCGAGTGGCTTATGTCCCTTTACTCCAACGACATAGTCTATTTCGACCTTGTGCCGCCACTTCGGTATGTGGGATCCAACGCCCTCCGCGAGCGGTTCTTGGACTGGTTTCCCCGCTGGTCTGGTCCGATCGGCCAGGAGCTTGGCCAATTGGATGTCGCTGCCGGCGACACGGTTGCCGCCGCATGGATGCTCATCCGGGCGCATGGCACCCTGAAAACAGGCGCGAATGTCGACTACTGGGTTCGCGTGAGCAATGCATTTCGTCGATCTGAAGACAGATGGACGATCACGCACGAGCACGTTTCCCTCCCCGTCGACATGCGGAGCAGGACAGCAGTCTTGGACTTGACCCCATAGTGTCGCTGGGAAGCTCCGTGACGTTAGAGGCGTGCGCCGTCTGGGGTAGAGCCAAGAATTCAGAAGCCGCCCGCATCCATCGTGCAGACCTGTGGTTTCATCGTGAAGCACCTGACATGAAACTTATCTCTCGCCCTCTGACATCGGATCTATGGCCCGCACTCGAGGACCTGTTCGGGGAGAGCGCCGTCTGCAGCCGCTGTTGGTGTATGTACGGGCGCATCGGCAGTGCTTATCGAAAGCGGCCAGGCGAGGAAAACAAGGCCGCGTTCCGGCAAGCCGTCGAGAATGGTCCCTCCCCGGGCCTAGTTGCTTTCGACGGCAATACCGCCGTCGGCTGGTGCCAGGTGACACCGCGAGATGCCGTGCCTTGGCTCGATCGGCTGTGGCAGCTCAGGCGGGTGGATGATGCGCCGGTCTGGTCCTTGTCTTGCCTCTACGTGCGAAAGGGATACCGCCGGCAGGGTGTCACGTCCCACCTGATCGCAGCGGCGCTGGAAGCTGCACGGAGCGCAAATGCCCCTGCGCTCGAAGCCTATCCTTTTGATGCCGATGTATCGCCGAGCGCTTCGGGCAGTGGATACGCCTCCACCTTCGCGCGCGCCGGGTTCAGGGCCGTCGCCCGCAGGGTGCCAGCCCGCCCGATCATGCGTTATGATCTCAAGCAAAATGCTTGATGATGGCGTGTGATAGGTGGGCCGCTTGTCCAGGAGGCAAAGGCCGCTTCGGGCAGGACACCGAAAGCAAACGAAGTGCCGGTCGCTTTTTTCACAGGCGATGCCGGAAGCTCCGGTGATCGCGGCAGCTTGCGGCGTCTAGGTTGAGAAAAAATTCGGAGCCGCCCGCTTCCATCATGCAGACCTATGACTTCATCATCGTCGGCTCCGGCTCGGCCGGCTCGGTTCTGGCCGAAAGACTGTCGGCTTCCGGCCGCTTCTCGGTTCTGGTGCTCGAGGCCGGCGGCACCGATCGTCGCTTCTACGTGCAGATGCCGCTCGGCTACGGCAAGACCTTTTTCGACCCTGGGGTCAACTGGAACTACAAGACCGAGCCGGATCCCGGCCTCGCCGGCAATGTCGACCACTGGCCGCGCGGCAGGCTGCTCGGTGGCTCGAGCTCGATCAACGCCATGGTCTGGATCCGGGGCGCGCGCGAGGATTTCGACGCTTGGGCAGCGGCCGGCAATCCCGGCTGGGGCTTCGACGACCTGCTGCCCGCCTTCAAGGCGATCGAGGACAATCAGGCGGGCGCCGACCAATGGCGCGGCGTCGGCGGTCCGCTGCACATCACCGACTGCTCCAAAGCTGTCCACCCGCTGACCAAGCGCTACCTCGCTGCTGCCAGCCAGGCCGGCCTGCCGTTCAATCCGGATTTCAACGGCGCGGCTCAGGAAGGCGCCGGCATCTATCAGATCACCACCAGGAACGGCCGCCGCATGTCGGCCGCTCGCGCCTTCCTGCGTCCCGCCATGAAGCGAAAAAATGTCCGCGTCGAGATGAACGCGCTGGCGACCAGGATCCTGTTCGAAGGCAGGCGTGCCGTTGGTATCGAATACCTGCAGAACGGTGAGACGAAAACTGCGCGCGCCGGCCGCGAGGTCATCCTGTCGGGTGGCTCGGTCAATTCGCCCCAGTTGCTTCAGCTTTCCGGCGTCGGTCCCTCGTCGCTCCTTGGCGCGCTCGGCATTCCCGTCCTTCATGCCAATGAGAATGTCGGGGCGAACCTGCAGGACCATGTCGGCATCAACTACACCTTCAAGGGCAGGCTGCCGACGCTCAACCAGATCCTGCGCCCTTGGTGGGGCAAGCTCATGGTCGGCATGCAATATGTCCTCTTGCGGTCAGGCCCGCTGTCGCTGTCGATGAACAATGCCGGCGGCTTCTTCCGCACCGATCCGGCTGCGACACGGCCCAACATGCAGCTCTACTTCCAGGCGTTTTCTACAATCATCCCGAAGAGCGGCGAGCGCCCAATCCTGACGCCAGATCCATGGCCGGGCTTTTCCATCGGCCTGTCCAACTGTCGACCGTCGAGCCGTGGCGAAATCATGATCCGCTCCAGCAATCCGCGTGACTATCCGAAGATCGTCGCCAACGCTTTTTCGACCGAAGCGGACGTGGCCGAAATGCTGGCGGCAGTAAAATTCGTGAGGAAGATCGCCTCCATGCCTGATATGGCCGACATCATTAGGGAAGAGGTGTTGCCGGGCCCGTCAATCACCTCCGACGCGGATTTGATTCAGGATTTCAGGAAGCGCTCCGGTACCGTCTACCACCCGGTCTCGACCTGCCGCATGGGGCCGGACGCTGCCCGCGCCGTCGTCGACCCGCGCCTGCGGGTTCACGGCCTCGCCGGCTTGCGCGTCATCGACGCTTCGATCTTTCCCGATAACATCACCGGCAACACCAACGCCGCCTCGATCGTGACCGGATGGAAGGGCGCCGAATTGGTTCTGGAGGATCAAAAATGAAAATCACCGACGTCAAAACCTGGGTTGTCGGCAACCCGCCACCCGGCATCGGCGGCAAGTATTTCATCTTCGTCAAACTCACCACCGATGGCGGCGTGGTCGGCTATGGCGAGGCCTACAACGCCACCTTCTCCGCCCACGTCACCGCAAGAATGGTCGAGGACATGGCCGAGCGCTATCTCGTCGGCCGCGATCCGCACGACATCGAGACCTTCTTCCGCCGCGCCTATTCCTCCGGCTTCACCCAACGGCCGGACGTTTCCGGCATGGGCTGTTTCTCGGCGCTCGAAATGGCCTGCTGGGACATCATCGGCAAGGAGGCCGACAAGCCGGTCTACAAGCTGCTCGGCGGCCAGGTGAACGAAACGCTGCGTTCCTATACCTACCTTTACCCGCATGCCGGCAGCGTCCATTCGGAGGACGCGCGCGGCAAGAACGTTTACAACGACCCCGACCTGGCCGCCGAATGCGCGCTCGAATATGTCGAGCAGGGTTTTAACGCCGTCAAGCTCGACCCGGCCGGCCCCTACACCGCCTTTGACGGTCACCAGCCGCGCCTTGTCGATATCGATCTCTCCGCCCGCATGGTCAAGGCGATCCGCGAAGCGGTCGGCACCCGAGCCGACATCCTGTTCGGCACGCACGGCCAGTTCACCGCATCGGGCGCGCTGCGCATGGCGCGCGCCATCGAACCCTACGACCCGCTGTGGTTCGAGGAGCCGGTGCCGCCCGATATGCCCGAGGTGATGGCGCAGGTGGCGCGCTGCACGTCGATCCCCATCGCTACCGGCGAGCGGCTGACGACCAAGTTCGAATTCGCCCGCGTCATCGAGAACCGTGCCGCCACCATCCTGCAGCCCGACCTCGGCCGTTCCGGCGGCATTCTTGAAACCAAGAAGATCGCCGCCATGGCCGAGGCCTATCACATCCAGATCGCGCCGCACTGCTACTGCGGGCCGATCGTCGGCGCGGCCAACATCCAGCTTGCGGTGACCTTGCCCAACTTCCTCATTCTGGAATCGCTGAAGCAGTGGGATGGTTTTCACGAAAAGCTGCTGAAGAAGAAAATCGAGTGGCAGGACGGTAACGTCATTCCGTCGAAGGAACCGGGCCTTGGCGTCGAGCTCGACGAAGCGGTCTGCGAGGCGCATCCCTGGACCGGCACGGACCTGCATTTGCAGATGATGCAGACGCCGTTGATGCCGTGATGCGCGCGAGAGCTACGCCCTCATCGGAGCAGTTTGCTCATGCTCACGCGCTCCTCAACCTCATATCCGCACTCGCGGTAGAATCCTAGAACCGCCAAATTGGAACCGACGACCTGGAGATTGATCTTTACGCAGCCAAGGGCGGCGAGCCGCCTTTCGGCTTCCTGGATGAGGGCCTTGCCGATCCCCTTGTGGCGATGGGATTGCAGGACGGCGATCCGGGAAATCCAGCCCCGGTGACCATCATATCCGGCCATGATCGAACCGACGACCCGACCAGATACAAGCACAATCAAAAGGAGGTTCGGCTGGTATCTCAGCTTCTCGGGGATCGAAATATGAGCCGCGTTCCAAGGGTTGTCATTGGGGAATGCATCCCGCCAAAGCGCATCAACCCCGTCAAAATGACTGTCAGTGTATTCAACGATCGAGAACATTCACACCCGTTCCAACTGACCTGATATCAGGCAGAATATCAAGCATTTCAATATTTTGAATGGGTCGGCGGAATCACGGCCGAAAGGACTTGAATCAGTCTCTCAACACGCTGATTCAATATCTGAGCGTCAGCGCGCCGGGCAGGATCTCGAAGGTCGCTGGTATGCGCCCTGGCGATTCGCCGTCGATGTCGACCAGCGCGCCGTTCTCTCGCACATCGCCCAACGGTTCGACAATCACTTTCTTGCCGCGCAAAATGGTGATCGCCGGATGGTTGCGGTGCCGCCCGCCATAGAGCAGCCTGATGTCCCAGATCAGTTTCAGCTTGCCAGCCGCGCGCAGGATGACGATGTCGAATAGCCCGTCGTCCAGTTCGGCATCCGGCGCAATCATCATACCGCCGCCGAAGAATTTTCCGTTAGCCACCGCCACCAGCGCCACGCGTGCCTCGACAGGGTCGCCGTCGTCGACGGTGATCACAACGTCCTGGAACCGGTAGCGCATGAATTCCCACACGGTGCGCCAGTAGAACAGCGCCTTGGCCGAGACCCTGCCCTTGCGCTTGTCGGCGTTGACCGCGCGGTCGGTGGCGCCCGAAAGACCGAGGCTGGCGATGTTGATGAAATGGCGGCTGGCCAGCGCGCCATGGTCGTCGACATAGGAGATGCGGCCGGCATCGACTTTGCGGGGCTTGGCCCCAGCGATGCGCTTCAGCGTCAGGTCGACCTCAGCAGGCAGGCCGAGCCCGCGGGCGAAATCGATGCCGGCGCCGCAAGGCAGCAGGCCGAGCTCGGCCGTCCGGCCGCTTTCTGCAAACGCCTGCAGCAGCCCGTCGGCCACTTCGCTGGCGGTGCCGTCGCCGCCTGCCGCGATCACCAGTCCGAAGCCGCTGGCTGCAAGGACGAGCGCCAGCCGTTCAGCGTCGCCCTCGGCTTGCGTCTCGCGCAATTCGAAATCGCCAAAATGCTTTTTCAGCGAAGCACTGACCTCAGGCCAATGCCGTTTGAGCCGGCCACCACCGGCAATCGGATTGAGAACCACCCCGACCTTCAAGAACGCCCTCCCCAAAGGACAGCCACGACACTGCGCTCTAAAATCCTTTGCCGGCATTGAAGCCCGCGCCGCTCTGTGGGGCAAGGGCCGAATGTTTGACCTCGCCACAGATGAGGGGGCGTGTCACGCCCCCTGCATCTCGTCGAAAAACGTTCCGCCGCCGAGCTCAGTCCCCGATAATCCCGCTATCCACAGGCTCGCGGCTGTTTCGCCAAACGCTTATCCCCGGTATGTTAAACCCATCTCAGGCGGCTACCGATCGCCAAGTCGAAAGGCAAAGCGAAACGGCGGATTTCCTGAGGCCCGTACGGCCCCGAATGAAAGCAGGCTTGCCTGTTTTGAGGAGGGATGCCGAGACCTACGGGGCCGCGGAAAGCGTGCGAACGCCAACGGCGGACCGATGCTGCCATGAAGGACGGCAAAAACCTTCGATGGCGCGCTGGACGAAGCTCGCAAGGGTGGAAGACTGGCGTGGTCCCGAACGGACGCTGCTCTCGGGCAGTGACTGGCAGGACCGTCAACATCAAGGCCGGCATGGCGCGACGTCTTTACGGAAGTTGCTGCCGCGACCGTGTCCTGATCTGACAGGGAGGCGCTGGGAGAAATCCCGGCGCCGACTGTCTTTTGGGCTCGTCTCGCTATCTGACCGCCTGCTTGATGCGCATCGGACCGACTACCGTCGCCTCGGAGGGAAACGTCCCGACATCGAAGCTTGAAGCAGACGGCAAGTTCGAACACGTCCACGACTGGTGAGACCTTTCAGCCACAGTCAGCGACGGTCAAGCGTCGCGCGGCGCTTCGTCACGCTCATTCCACAATCACGGCCAAATCCCGCCTTGATCCACAGCGATTGATAAGCTTTCGGCGTCGCGCGTCCTTTTCGGCCACGCGACGGATCCCAGTGGTGTTTTGCAGAGCAACTCAAAGGCAACAAGACCGTGATCAAGACCGCCCTTGTCGCGATGACCATCGTCGGTTGCGACTGCGACGCCAGGCTTTGCGAATATATCGGCGAGACGCCGGCCAAATGGTCGACCATCGCCGATTGCGAAGCGGCCATGAAAAGCCAGATGCTGCACCAGCGCAATTTCAACTATCCGCTCGTGTCCGGCATCTGCCGCACGACGCAGACGCCGTCCTCGCAGCTTGCCACGACAGCCGCCATGCCTGAGTTGACGACGGCGACGCGGACCACCACCGACCCACTCCCCCGGGAATTGAGCCGTCGGCCAAGTGTTGCTGTCGGGTCGCAGGCAACAGCCACGGAAACAGAGGCTGCCAGGCCGGTCGCCTATGAAGCGGCGGTCGATGGCGGTCGCGCCGTGCTCTATCGCACGAAGACCGGTTACGCCGTGGTCAAACCCGACCTCGGCCGCGCCGCATCAGCAACGATCGGCCTGGCCAAGCGGTCGGCTAACTGGCTGGCGGCCAAGATGCCCAGCGGCTAACCCGCCGCCTCGTCCTTTGCGCCGATCTTGCGCACCAGCGCCGCCGTCGCCAGCATCGCGCCCATGTCCGCGATCATCGGCGCAACATGCTTGGCGTAGTCGAGCGGCACCGAGATATCGGGCAGCTCGAAGAAGTTCTTGGTCTGCGGCAACAGCAGAAAACCGTCGCTGCCATTGAGCGCAATCCGCGCCGGATCATCAGGCCATGTCTCGCTGAGCCATGTCAGCGCCTGCGCCAGCCGGCCGCTCACCAGCGGCTGCGCCGCCTCGACATTGTCGGAGCGGAAGTCGTAGGCGGCATCGAGCTCGGGCACGCCGCATGACAATTCCTGCATCTTGGTGGCGAACATGCCGCGGAAGAACCCGACGGCCATGTCAGTCCGCCGTGCCGCCACCAATATGCCGGGAAACGGCACGACGGTCTCGAAGGCGACGACGACCCCCTTGAATGCTATCGTTCCGCTCTTGCCCGTGCCTTGCCGCAGATCCGCTTCGTAAAGCTCGAACGGAAATCCCTCGTAGCGGCCGGATATGACGTCGTCGAAGCGTTTGCTGTTGAACGTGCCGATCGTCTCGCGCGGCAGCCGATCGAACGAATCCGGCGTCACATCATGCTCGTAGCGCATGTCCCTGATGAAACCGAAGATGATCGGCAGCAGTGTCTTGCGGAACGATCGCTGCAACGTGCTCGTCGGCTTGATCGCCTGGAAATAGAGCAGGATCGCCGCCACGAACCCGACGACATAGAGGATCACATGCGGCGTCGAGAACCACCGCTCGTATGGATCGGCGACCATATTGAAGAGCCAGGCCACAAGCGCCACGAACACCAGCACCAGGCCGACGAACAGCGGCACCCGCCAGCGGACCTGCCGGTAAGCCGAAGCCCGCCTGGCCTCATAGGCATCGAGGTTCCTTTTGATGCCGGCGATATCAGCTTCATCAGGCATGAAATCCGCTACGTCCATCGCCATCCCACCATCGAAAGACCAAACACCCAGCTCGGACAATAGCTGATTTTGCGGAAGGTCGCGCGACTACGGCATTGGGATGATGGTGAGCCCACACGGTTGTCCGAGCCACCAATCAACGGTGGGCATCAATTCGCGTTGCCCAACACCGCATCGAGACGAGCCATAACCTTTTGCCCTAATGCGCCCTCCAGCGCCTCGACCGGAACCAGCCGCTCATGGTCGCCGGCGCGCAGCCGCATGAAGGGATGCAGCCGATAGGCGGCAATGGCGCCGCGTGTGCCGACGTCTGCGCTGATATCGACGGTCAGGATGCCCCCGATGCGGCCGGGCCATGGCTGTCGCGCAAAAGCGGTGCCAAGAAAATCGCCGAGCCCATAGGCGACGAGCGTCTTGCCGATCCGCTCCACCGGCTGCACGACATGGGCATGGTGGCCGGCGATCAGCCCGACGCCTTGCGCGGCCAAATCCCGTGCCAGTGCCCGCGTGTCAGCCTGTGGAAAATGCCGGAACTCCCAATCCCAATGGGGCACCGCGCAGGTGAGGTCGACGGCGGGGCCGCGCGGCCATTGTGCCGGGTCACCTTGCATCGACACGCGTCCCGCGAACGCAGCCGCGCCGGCATTGCGCCACAGCGTAAAAGCGGCAAAGCCTATTGTCAGCGGTCCGACTGCAAGGCGTTGGACCGAACCGTCGGCCGCAATTCCGATGCTGCGAATGCCAAGACGGTCCAGCGCCGCCACCGTCTCGTCGAAACCCTCGACGCCCTGGTCGAGCACATGGTTGTTGGCGAGCGACAAGACCAGCTTCTCATGCGAAATGCCGGCGGCGGCCAGCGCCTCGGCGAGAAACCGCTCGGTCATGGCGTGGTGGGTGCCAAGCTTCGTGCCCATCGCCGCGCGCGGTCGCTCCACCAGCGGGCTTTCGCAATTCCCGACCACCAGATCGGCGGAGGCGAGCAGCGCAACGATCAGCGGATCGCAGTCCGGCGCGCTTCGATTGGCCACCGCCGAGATATCGCCAACGAAGGCCAGCCGCACCGTCCGCGCCGGCTCCATCGTCGCTGCGGCTGCCGGCGCAAAGCCTTGTTGATCGCCGCTGAGCGAAGGCTTCAAGAAGCGTGGCAGCCAGGACAATTTGTAGGAAAGCGGATAGTTCGACACGCGCAGCCTGCACCGGAATGAGTGGCTAACGTAGACGATGTGCCTGCCATAGCGAAGAGTTTCAACTTGACAGGTGACGGCAGTTATGCTAGGAATTTATTCATGGTGCTGTTTTGCGCCAACAACCCGCCGCCGAGGCGGGTTTTTTATTTCAGGCTTCGGCGCCATGCTCGTGGCAGGGCCTCAAATAACCCACAGGCGCCATGCAGAAATGCACGTATGGTCGGCGTGGAACACTGGTGGAGGAACCAAGATGACGCGATTTTCGAGCCTGCTGGCATCCGCCCTCATTCTGCTGGTTTCGGTCGCTTCCGCTGATGCCGCAAGCCCCGAACCGGCCGCCTTGTTCGAAGCAAAAACCGTAGCAGACCGCGACAGCACGCTTACCGCATTGGAAGCCGCCGCGCCCAGCGATCCCGCGTCGGCTTATGCTGCCGGCGCCGGTGAATTCTTCACTGCGCTGGAGATCCTGGCCGGCGGCCTGCACCGCCATGGTTTCGAGAGCCCGCAATCCTTCATGCTGCCGCTGATGCGGCTGCCGGTGCCGGACAATCCCAATCCCGAGCCGCTGACTTACGATAACTTCCGCGCCATCCTGGTCGCCTTCCGCGACCGGCTGCAGAAATCCGCCGCCACACTAGGGTCCGTGCCTGCCGATGCCGACATCGGCGTGGAGGTCGACCTCACCCGTCTCGGCATCGATCTCAACGAGGACGGCCAGATCGCGCCGGACGAGAGTGCCGCCGCGATCATGGCGTCTCTGTCACGCGGCGGCGGTGCGCCAGACGCGGCCGCACCCGCCCTCACCTTCCGCTTCGACCGCGCCGACGGCTATTGGCTGCAAGGCTATGCCGAATTCCTGATGGCGCAGGCCGATTTCTGGCTGGCGCATGACTTCAGGAACGCCTTCGACGGTTCGTTCCACATGCTGTTCCCGCGCGCCAAACTGCCGCTGCAGGATACGCTCGTTCCGCCGGACGGCGGCATGAGCGGCGGCATGTTGTCATCCGAATGGCGCATCGCCGACTTCATCTCGCTGGTGCATCTCGTCAACTGGCCGGTCGTCGAGCCGGAACGCCGGCAAGCGGCGCGCCGCCATCTCCTGGAAATGATCCGGCTGTCCCGCGAGGACTGGAAGGCGATCCGCGCCGAGACCGACAATGACCGTGAATGGCTGCCCGGCCCGCAGCAGAAGGGCGCCAGCCCGCTCACCGGCCTGGAGGTCGGCGAGGAGCAGGTCCAAGCCTGGCACGCCGCGCTTGATATGGCCGAGGATCTGCTCGAAGGCCGCACCTTGCTGCCGCATTTCCGCATTGCCGACAAAGGCATCAACATGAAGCGCTTTTTCGACGAACCAAAGCCCTTCGACCTAGTGCTGTCGATCACCGGCCCGGCCATCGCGCCCTATCTCGAGAGCGGAAAGATTCTCACCGGCGAGGAGTTCGACCAGATCCAGCGCCAGTTCGGCGGCGCCGGGTTTTTGACGTTTGCGCTGTGGTTCAACTGAATGAGGTGGCCGGCCAGCCGGCCGTCTCGCACCTGGCAGAAGGCCCGAACGCTAAACTTGGAAAAAATGTCCGACTGGTGGCGACCTCAGCGGATCATTGCAGCGTTGAGGCAATGAACCACTTCTTTTCCCGCTACATATGCACGCTTCACTTCATCATAGTTAGTTGTGTTAGGCCCAACACCTTCATGAACAAAACTGTGGCGCCACGAAATTACGTTGCCATAAGATGCCTTCACACTCCCAGCCCCGGATCGAAGCAGCTCGTCTTCCTTTTCTGCGAGTTTCTTTTCAAATTTTTGCACATACTTCGCACCAAACATTCCAATATGCTCTTTCTTGAGAGCTTCTATTTTTATGCGACCGTTAAGATGGTCAAACTTAGCACGAGCGAATCGCCCTAACACCAAATGTTTCTTGTCTGAAAAATCATATAGGATGTCTTTAATAGCCAACTCATAGACAGTTACTGCAGAGATAAGAACAAACCCTAAATATCGACTTTGAATAAACGGATCTCCAATCCCGGCCATCATTGGATCGAGATGAGCGAGATAGTCCTCTACAAGCGCAAATCTGTCAGTGTAAGGCATCAGTCAATCAAAAATTGCTTAGCTAGTTTCAAGCGCTCTTTGACGGTCACAGCGTCGCTCGTATTGAAGAATATAGATTCTTGATAAGATTTGTCCGAAGTTAGCTTTTTATACCGGGAGGCTAAGTCGGTTTTTATCTTCGAGCGGTTTTTTATCAGAACACTCATAATGGAATCCATAGCAGCCAAATTTATCGGCCCGCGGATATGGAATGGCTTGTCCGGCAAAGTCTCTAAAATCTTCTTTGTGATCGCAGTAAAGCCAGTTGCAAATGTCCTCACGCCCGCATCATCACCTTTTCTGTGCAGCTTCATCTGAACATTCAAGAATTCTTTCATCGGCTTTTCGTAGTCAGCTCCCCGCTCCTCAATTGCGAATATCCTGAGGACCATCTCAACATCTCGTTGATGGCGCTCAAATACCTTCTTACCGATTATTGCCCGCCAGCTAGGATCCTTATTCAAATCCTGCAAAGCTCCTACAATCCCTCCGTTAAACACGCAATTGCGAATTTCCTGGGGCTTCAAAGGAGTTCCGCCAGTATTTAGCCGCTCGAATATATGATACATACTCGTTGTTTGGGCAACGGGCGCAAGTTGCTTTATATTAACAGCTCGAAGTATTGACCCACGCAGACGTCTTTGGTCCACGAGAGATAACTCTTCGTATCGTTTGTTAAAATAGGGGCTATCCTTAGAAAGACCCGCAAGCCTAAATACCTGCCTTCTTCCTTGGAGGTTTTCAAATCCAAAATAACCTTCGAAGAAAAAAACAACGCTGAGAATCCGTTGCTGGCCATCGATAACTAGATTTTTGTTTTCGGCATCAATATAAAAAAATACTTGGGGAACAGGCAGACCAAGAAGGAAAGACTCGATCAACAAAGAAGACTGCTTTATGTTCCAGACAAAGTTTCGCTGAAACGCCGGAATCGTTATCTCTTTGTTTGTCCACATTTCATGAATAACGCTGAGCGTTAGGTCCGATGGATAAGTCGCGATGTCGTACGCGACATGAGAAACCTCATCTTCTATTTCTTCCTCGAACTCAATTTCGTCGTCAACCTCAGCCGCCTTAGCCATCCGATCTCCTTAACTCTTGAATGTGTATTTACAGCCTATCGAGTTTGAGTGGAGAATCGTAGCAAAAAATATCGTGGCCGGTTTGTAGCAAAGCCTTCGCTCTTAAAGGTTGTGGATCAGAACAAACGATCGGGCGACCTCCTGACACCCTTGTGTCAGGAGCTTCGTTTCGCCTCGCACCCCTCGTCACTCCGCTCTTTCCATTTTGGCTGATACCTCCCATATTCGGGGCATGGCCAAACTTCCTGATAAAAAGACGCCGTCGCCGGCGCGTGACGATCGCGCTTCGCCGCCCAAGCGGCGCAGCCCGCTGACCGATTTTCTCGATGCGTCGGAGCCGTTGCACAAGGGCGGTTTTGCCGAGGCGCCGCAGGCCGAATTCTCAGGCACGCCGCTGACCGGCTCGATCGCGGATTGGGCCGAGCAGATCGAGCAGGAAGCCGAGAAGGAAGGACGCCAGGCCGTTACCGGCAAATCGCCCAAGACGGCGAAAAAGATCCCCGAGCGCTCCTCCTCCCCCGGCCGCACGGCACGCGGCACTTCGATGGGCGGCGCGGCTTCGGCGCGGGAACGCACTGCGGCCGGGCTCAATCCGGTCGCCGGCCTCGATGTTTCGCTGGAGGAAGCCGAGACCATGGCCTCTGGCGGCGTCACCGCCACCGTTGCGGCGCTGTCGGCACTGATCGAATCCGGCAACCCGCTGCACAAGGACGGCGTGCTGTGGACACCGCACCGCCCGGCCCGGCCTGAAAAGTCGGAAGGCGGCATCGCCATCAAGATGGTGTCGGATTTCGAGCCGGCCGGCGACCAGCCGACGGCGATCAAGGACCTTGTCGAGGGCGTCAGCGACAACGATCGCACCCAGGTGCTGCTCGGCGTCACCGGCTCGGGAAAAACCTTCACCATGGCCAAGGTGATCGAGGAGACGCAGCGCCCTGCTTTGATCCTTGCCCCAAACAAGACGCTGGCCGCACAGCTCTATTCCGAGTTCAAGAAATTCTTCCCGGAAAACGCCGTCGAGTATTTCGTCTCCTACTACGACTATTACCAGCCGGAAGCCTATGTGCCCCGGACGGATACCTTCATCGAGAAGGAATCCTCGATCAACGAGCAGATCGACCGCATGCGCCACTCGGCGACGCGCTCGCTGCTTGAGCGCGACGATGTCATCATCGTCGCCTCGGTGTCCTGCATCTACGGTATCGGCTCGGTCGAGACCTACACGGCAATGACCTTCCAGATGCAGATCGGCGACCGGCTCGACCAGCGCGCGCTGCTCGCCGACCTCGTCGCGCAACAGTACAAGCGCCAGGACATCAACTTCGTCCGCGGCTCGTTCCGCGTGCGCGGCGACACGATCGAGATTTTTCCGGCCCACCTTGAGGATCGCGCCTGGCGTATCTCGCTGTTCGGCGACGAGATCGAGGCGATCACCGAATTCGACCCGCTAACCGGCCAGAAGACCGGCGAGCTGAAGAGCGTCAAGATCTACGCCAATTCGCACTATGTGACGCCGCGCCCGACCTTGAATCAAGCCATCAAGTCCATCAAGGAAGAACTGAGGCAGCGGCTGCAAGAGCTTGAAAAGGCTGGGCGTCTTCTAGAGGCGCAGCGGCTGGAGCAGCGCTGCCGATTCGACCTGGAGATGCTGGAAGCGACCGGCTCCTGCGCCGGCATCGAGAACTATTCGCGCTATCTCACCGGCCGCCAGCCGGGCGATCCGCCGCCGACCCTGTTCGAGTACATCCCTGACAATGCACTGGTCTTCATTGACGAAAGCCACGTCACTGTGCCGCAGATCGGCGGCATGTATCGCGGCGACTTTCGCCGCAAGGCGACGCTGGCCGAGTACGGCTTCCGTCTGCCGTCCTGCATGGATAACCGGCCGCTGCGCTTCGAGGAGTGGGACGCCATGCGCCCGCTTTCCGTCGCGGTCTCGGCGACGCCCGGCGGCTGGGAGATGGAGCAGTCCGGCGGCGTCTTCGCCGAGCAGGTCATCCGACCGACCGGCCTGATCGACCCGCCGGTCGAAGTGCGTCCGGCCAAGACCCAGGTCGACGATGTCGTCGGCGAAATCCGCGACACGACCAAGGCCGGCTACCGCACGCTGGTCACCGTGCTGACCAAGCGCATGGCCGAGGACCTGACCGAGTATCTGCACGAGCAAGGCATTCGCGTCCGCTATATGCACTCCGACATCGACACGCTTGAACGCATCGAGATCCTGCGCGACTTGCGCCTCGGCGCCTTCGACGTGCTGGTCGGCATCAACCTCCTGCGCGAAGGCCTCGACATCCCCGAATGCGGCTTCGTTGCCATTCTCGATGCCGACAAGGAAGGCTTCCTGCGCTCCGAAACCTCGCTGATCCAGACCATCGGCCGTGCCGCCAGAAATGTCGACGGCAAGGTCATCCTCTATGCCGACCAGGTCACCGGCTCGATGGAGCGGGCGATGGCCGAGACCAACCGCCGCCGCGAAAAGCAGATGGAGTGGAACGCGGCCAACGGCATCACCCCGGAATCGGTCAAGTCGCGCATCTCCGACATCCTGGACTCGGTCTACGAGAAGGATCATGTCCGCGCCGACATCTCGCAGTTCACCGACAGCGCCGGCGCGATGATGGGCAACAATCTGAAGGCCCATCTCGACGCGATGGACAAGCAGATGCGCGACGCCGCCGCCAATCTCGACTTCGAAAAGGCAGCGCGCATCCGCGACGAGATCAAGCGGCTGCGCGAGATGGAGCTGTCCATTTCCGACGACCCGCTGGCCAAATATGCCGACATGGAAAGCCCGGTTTCGGGTCGCGAAAAGGGCAAGCACAACAAGGGCGTGGCCAAACATCGTACAGCAGAGGAACAGGAGCGTTTCCGCAAGCTCGACGCGGCACATGCCGCCGAAGAGGCGGCCAAGGCTGCCCGGCCCAACCTCTTCCGCAAGCCGGAGCTCGACGAAATGGGCGCTGACGGCGCCGTGCCGGTGAAGAAGCCGCTGTTTTCGAAGCCGTCACTGGACGATATGGGGCCTGGCACCGACATGCCGACACCGTCAGGCGCGGTGTCGCGTTCGCTGTTCAAGAAACAGTCGGCACAAGAGGCGCACGGCTCGGGTTTCGGTATACCGGGTGAAGCGACCAAGCCGCTGTTCAAGAAGAACTCGCTCGACGAGATGACAGTGCGGCGGACCGAGAAGCCGGTCGAAGGCGACAAGCCGGTCAAGCGCGAACGTGCCGGCATCGGCTCCTACGAAGACCCCGCCGACGCCCGCCGTGAGAAGCGCCGGCCCGGCAAGACCGGCCGGCCGGGGCGGTAGAAAGCTTCCCTTCTCCCCTTGTGGGAGAAGGTGGATCGGCGCGCAGCGCCGAGACGGTTGAGGGGTGCTGGACGGAGCGCCGCCTTTGCCAAGCTGGAACACCCCTCATCCGACCGAGCTTCGCTCGGCCACCTTCTCCCACAAGGGGAGAAGGGGAGCACTAACCCCGCAAACGGCCACCTGAGGTCCATCTGACAGCCACCACTGTCAACGGTCAGCCACTTGCCATCGGCCCCTCCCCTGGTGTAGCCAGTTCTACAACTCGAACGTCTTGAAAGGAGGGCTGCGTGCATATCGACCACCACCGTCAGCGCGGCCCTGTCCCTGCCCTGCGAGCTTGCTTGCAGGGCTGACCAGAGACGGTCCGGGTTCTCCCGCTTCGATTTTCTTGGTCTGCCCTTCGTGGTGCTGCAACGCCTGTTCTGATGGCCAGCCTGCGCACCGTCAAAGTGCATCGAACCGGAGTTTTCCTCCGGGCAGACCAGAGAAATCCAAATGGCCCTGATCAGCCTCAAATCCCTCGGCGTCACCATGAGTGCGCCGCTTTTCTCCAATCTCGACCTCACCATCGGCGCCGGCGACCGTCTCGGCATCGTCGCCGCCAACGGCCGCGGCAAGTCGACCTTGCTCAAATGCCTGACCGGCGAGACCGAGCCGACCACCGGCGGCATCACCCGCACGCGCGGCCTGCGCATCGGCCATGTCGAGCAATCCGTTCCGCCTGCTCTCCTCGACCGCACTTTCCACCAGGTGGTCGCCGACGCCCTGCCAGACGAGCAGGCTGAAAGCGAGCTGTGGCGTGTCGACGTGGTGCTCGACTCCCTCGACGTGCCCGAACCGATGCGCGAACGGCCGATGCAAGCCTTGAGCGGCGGCTGGCAGAGGCTGGCGCTGATCGCCCGCGTCTGGGTCACCGATCCCGACGTGCTGCTTCTCGACGAGCCGACCAACCATCTCGATCTCGCCAAGATCAGCCAGCTCGAAACCTGGCTGAATGCGCTGCCGCGCGAAGTGCCGGTGGTGATCGCCAGCCACGACCGGGCGTTCCTCGACGCCACCACCAACCGGACGCTGTTCCTGCGCCCCGAGCAGTCGCCGGTGTTTTCGCTTCCCTATTCGCGGGCGAGACAAGCGCTCGACGAAGTCAATGCCTCGACCGAGCGCAAATTCCAGCGCGACATGAAGGTGGCGCAGCAATTGCGCCGGCAGGCGGCCAAGCTCAACAACATCGGCATCAACTCGGGTAGTGACCTGCTGACGGTCAAGACCAAGCAGCTCAACCAGCGCGCCCAGCGGCTCGAGGCGGTCGCGGCACCGGCGCATCGCGAAAGATCGGCGGGCGCGATAAGGCTCGCCAATCGCGGTACACATGCCAAGGTGCTGATCACGCTGGACGACGTGGCGATCGAGACGCCTGACGGCACGCTGCTGTTCAGGACCGGCAAGCGCCATATCTGCCAGGGCGACCGCATCGTCCTGCTCGGCCGCAACGGCGTCGGCAAGTCGCGGCTGATCAGCCTGATCAGAAATGCCATCGTCGAACCGGAGACGGCAGTGCAAAGCGTGAAAGTGACGCCGTCGACGGTGCTCGGCTACAGCGACCAGGCGCTGTCGGGCATCAGCGGCGAAGACACGCCGCTGGCGATGCTCTCGCGCAGCTTCGATGTCGGCGAGCAGCGGGCCCGTTCGCTGCTGGCGGGTGCCGGCGTCAGCATCGACATGCAGGAGCGCAGGATCGGCGTGCTGTCGGGCGGACAGAAGGCGCGGCTGATGATGCTGGCGCTCAGGCTCGCCAATCCCAATTTCTACCTGCTCGACGAGCCGACCAACCATCTCGACATCGACGGCCAGGAGGCGCTGGAGGCGGAATTGCTCGCCCATCAGGCGAGCTGCGTGCTGGCCTCGCACGACCGCTCCTTCATCAGGGCGATCGGCAACCGCTTCTGGCTGATAGAGAAGCGGCGGCTGGTCGAGCTCGACAGCCCTGAAGATTTCTTCCGGGAGGTCGCCCGGACGGCGGGTTGAGTGATTGGCGGCAGGATGTCTGTCGAGGATCTCTGGCAGGTGTGATCTGACCACAAAGGGGCCGCTTGCTCAGCTGAGCGGCCCTTCTGAATGCCCTTCATAGGGTGGAGCAATAACGCCTCGGATGGAGATAGACACTTATGACGACGTTTCGACGCGTCAGCGCGACCTTCAGATCACAAGGATTTCGTATCACACTATGAGACGCTTCCTTGACTTCCGAGACGTATCATGCGATGGTACGTCTATAAAAGACGGCAGCAGATGATCCGTTCGTTCAAGGACAAGACCAGCGAGGCGGTTTCGAAAGGCAAGGCTCCGAAGGGCTTCCCCTCTGATCTTGTTCGTTCGGCTCAGCGCAAGTTGTTCATGATCGACAACGCCGCTGAACTGGCGGACCTGAAGACGCCGCCCGGCAACAGGCTTGAACCGCTGAAAGGCAATCGTACCGGTCAGCATTCGATCCGCATCAACGATCAGTTCCGCGTCTGCTTTCGGTGGGTGGACGGGCAAGCAGAGGATGTCGAAATCACCGACTATCACTGAACTAGGGCTCGATACCACGATGCACGACGCATGATCATCGCTTTCCTTGGCAATTAACTGTTGTCAACCGCTCACTGCCAGGAGCTTGTAATGTTGTACTTTGACACCCCGATCCACCCCGGAGAAATCCTTCGAGAGGAATTTCTTGTTCCGCTTCGTCTGAAGCCTTACACGCTGGCCAAAAAGCTGCATGTTCCGCGCACGCGCATCGAGCGCCTGGCCAGCGAGACGACACCGGTAACTCCCGACACCGCGCTGCGTCTTGCCAAGTTCTTCGGAACAACGCCGCAGTTTTGGATGAACATGCAGTCCAGTTACGATCTCGCGGTAGAGGGCGAAGCCAAGAAGGCGGAACTCGACGCAATCGAGCAGATGGAAGCTGCTTGAGATCATCGACAGCGGAGTGAATCCGGTCCTGCGGAAAAAAATTCCGGCGGTCTGTCGGATCATGGCCGCGCGCCCCGTCCTTGGGATGCCGACACGGTGATGCCGGCGCCAATCGAGGAGAGAGCATCATGTCCATTCTGTCATCCGTAGGTCGCATCGCGACCCGTTACTCGGCGGCTCGCGCCCGTTATCGCAGCGAGCGTGCCATCCTTTCGTTGCCGATCGAACTGCGCAAGGACATCGGCTGGCCGGAAATCGTCGTTGACGCACAGAACAGCCCGCGGATCGGCCTGGCTCCTTGATAAGGACCGGCCGTCGCACGCTCGGCATCAAAAAACAGCATCGGCCATGTAGGATCGCCGCTGCCTCATTCGTCCTGTGGTTCGCAACGCCCAACCAAAGAGGAGCAAGACATGAACGATCAGCCCCAGACCCAGCCTGCCGCGAAAGTCCTCGGTGGATTGACGCCCTACCTTCAGCTGGACGGCGCCTTCAAGGCTTCAGAATTCTATCAGAAGGCCTTCGGCGCCGAGCAGGTCTTCTTCTACCCGCCGGACGAGCAGGGCCGCACGATGCATATCCACCTCCACATCAACGGTTCGACCTTGATGATTTCCGACTTCTATCCCGAGCACGGCATGGCCGCGGTGAAACCGCAGGGCTTCACCATGCAGCTCCATCTCGGCAGCGACGACATCGACGCCTGGTGGAAGCGGGCGGTCGAGGCGGGCTGCACCGTTGGCACGCCGCTGCAGGTGATGTTCTGGGGTGATCGCTGGGGCCAGCTGACTGATCCCTTCGGCGTAGAGTGGGCGATGAACGCGCCGGTGAAGGCAGCGTAGCGCCTTCCTTTCCTTCTCCCCGTGCGGGAGAAAGGAAAATCCAACCCAAGGAGGAGAACCACAATGTCCTATGTCGATGGCTTCGTACTCGCCGTGCCCAAGGCAAATCTCGATGCCTACAAGAAAATGGCGCAGCTCGGCGGCACCGTCTGGAAGGAGCATGGCGCGCTCGCCTATGTCGAATGCATAGGCGACGACGTGCCCTATGGCGAGGTCACCTCGTTCCCTCGCGCCGTGCAGGCCAAGGACGATGAGGTCGTCGTCTTCTCATGGGTCGTCTATGAATCCAGACAGAGCCGCGATGCGGTGATGGCCAAGGTGATGGCCGATCCGCGCCTGAACGGAGAGCTATCGGCGATGCCCTTCGACAGCAAGCGCATGATCTTTGGCGGCTTTCAGCCCTTCATGGAGCTGTAGCACCACCCAGGGTAGGTCGAGATTGAGGTCAGGCCGAGTCGAGAATGGTGGTTTCCGAGAACCGGAACGGAGCGTACGTTTAAGTACGTGAGTACCGGAAGCACAGGAAACCGCTGTTCGCAGGCCGGCCTCACCTCAATATCGGCCTACCCGAGCCGGTCAAGCAGCGGCTTCAGCCGGTCGCCATAGCGCTTCCACAGATCGACCGAGCCCTGGTACATCGGCTGGCGCACTTGCGCCGCCGAGGCTGTGCGCACGGGACGGTCAGTCTCGTGGAACGACAGCACTCTATCGTCCCACGGCAGGCCGAGATGAGCGATCAGCGCCCGCGTCTGCCCTTCCTGGTCGGCAACGAAATCCTCGTAGCGCACATCGTGCACGACACCGGGCAGCACGCTGTGCCAATGCGCCATGATGTCGGTATAGAGATTGTGGAAGTCGGCGAGCTCGCCGAGATCGTAGCCATAACGGTGAGTGTCGCCGCGGAAATGCACCTTGTAGATCGACAGGCAGGTCGCCGCCGCGTCGCGCACGCAATGGATGATCCTGGCCTTCGGCAGCATCAGACGGATAAAGCCGATAAATAGAAAGTTGCCTGGCATTTTGTCGGTGACATGGCGGACATGCGGATAGCGGGCATGCAGCATATCGAGGTAGGCCTGTCCGGCATCGGCAAAATCCGTGTCGGGTACATCGGATACGCCCCAGGGAAAGCCACCTGGCATGGTTGACGGAAACTGCTTGCCGACCACCGTCTTCAAAATACTGAGCTCGCCGGCGCCATAGACCTGGGGATGGCTGGCGATGATCTGTTCGACCAGGGTCGTGCCCGAACGCGGCATGCCGACGATGAAGATCGGCGCATCGTCGGCGGTTGGGCTTGGCTTATGCTTTTCGAAGAAGCCGGCGTCGAACACCGATTTCATCGCCTCGAATTCGGCCCGCGTCCTCACCGGATCATAATCGATGCCCCTACGGCGGATGGCATTGCCTTCGGCGAAATAATCAAAGGCGCGCGGGTAATCTTTCAGGTCGTCATTGGCTTTGCCGAGGCCGAAGGCAAGCTGCATGCGCGCCAGGCTGTCCTGCGGCGCCTTGGCATGCTGCGCCTCCATGCCGGCAAGCTCGGCGTCGCGCTCTTTCTGGCGCTTGACCTGAGTCAGCATCAGCCAGGCCCGCGCCAGGCCGGGATTGACGGTCAGCGCCTGGCGGAACAAGTCAGTCGCTTCGTCGAGCTTGCCCTTTTCCATCAGCCCGACGCCCAGCCCGTGCAGCAGGTCGGCGTCCTTAGGCCGGATCGTCAGCGCTTCGCGGAAGATGGCAAGCGCCTCATCGAGCCGCCCGGCCTCCTGTAGCGTTTCGGCAAGCCCGATGCGGGCGCGAACATGGAACGGGTTGCGACCGATGGTGCCGCGATAGATCTCCTCTGCGTCCTCGAACTGTCCCATCTGCTTTAGCGACGAGCCGAGATTGTCGCGCGCCGCAAGCTGGTCCGGGCGCAGCGCCACCGCGCCACGGAAGAAATCGACGGCTGCACTGACACGGCCGAGGTCGCGCATCACCGTGCCAAGGTTGTTGAGGAAATCCGGGTTCTTGGGTTGCAGGCGCACCGACTGTTCGAGGAGATCGAGGCCTTCGGCGCTGCGCCCGGTCTGGTGCAGCAGAAGCCCGAGAAAATGCGCCGCCGCCGCGTGATTGGCCTTCTGCGCCAACACCTGCCGGTAGAGCATCTCGGCTTCCTGCCGGCGCCCCGCCTGATGCAATTGCAGCGCCTGCTGCACGCGCTGGTCGAGCCCCAGCGGCGGTTGTCCGCCTGAGCCGAAATTGGCGCCCGTGCCTGCCGGTCTTCTCTGATCTCTGTTGATGGGAAACCTGCCGTGTTTTGTCCGCCTGCCGCGATCTAGGCCATCGGCGCGGCAGGTTCAAGGGTCCATAGGCCAGCTTAGAGACTGTTTCGAAATTCGCTTAGCGAGTCATATGATGGTGGTTTCGAGAACCGGAGCGCAGAAAACGCCATCAGATGGCCGTCAGAGTAGAATTCCAAACGGTCTCTTACCGGAAATCGGCTTGGGTCAATACATACATGTTCCTGCGGCCGTGCGAATAGGCTTCGCGCGCAACATCCTGGATCGACGAGCGCTCCGCATCGAACGCGCTGAGATACTCGGCTTCCGCCCCGCTCGTGGCCGTTGCCGCCGAAAGCGCTGCAATCTCCAAAAAGAACGGCACTTCGAACATACCGTCATGGCCGACAAAACGAATGCGCTTGGCAGCAGCGTCGTAGGAGCGGCTGCGGTTGGGAAAATTGAGCGTCACACTCAAGCTCCTTGGTTCGTGGCAAAGCCGGCGCACATTGGCAAAGCCGGCTATGTCAGATCAGGCGGTGGGTTTCGGCGAGCTGACGCGCCCGCCGCATCGTGCCGTCGGTGTCGGCAATCCTGCGCCTCGCTGCCTCATCACTTCTTATCGTCAGTCGCGCCGAGATGACCTTTATGGGCTTGGTGATCGGCTTGATTGTTGCGGTCGGGCCATCAGGCGTTTTCACGGAAACCATGGATTTTCCTTTCAGATATAAATAAAAATCAATGCCGGGATCAACTTTTCCGGCAAAATCTCAAACAATTCTTTTGAAGAGTTTGGACCGTATCATCATTCTACAAATATCACTAGAAAAGTAATTTCGTCGCAAGATCGGCACTGGGCAGGAATCTTCTTGAATAAACCGCAATTTTGGATTAATGAATTGAAATCGTTTTTTGGGCCAAGCTTGGCATCTCGCGGCGTCAGAGGTTCTCGACCCGCCAAACTCATTCCAGATCGCCGATACCCAAATTGCCGATACAGGGACGTACGGTACTTAAGTCCCGGTGCCGCAAAGCGGGCACTACTTTGTCGGAATCACGCCGGAACGAGACTTCGAGGCACGAGAATGTCTGGCCGAACTACCCATTCCATCGCGCATTTCGAGGCGCCCTTCATGCTTGTCGGCCTGGAGGGAAAGCTGCCGGCCGGCGACTACGACATCGACCACGATGAGGAGCTTATCGATGGCATGTCGTGGCTTGCCTGGCGCCGTGTCGCAACCTTCATCCATCTGCCGGCAAGGGCAGTGAAAAGCCAGACCAGCCAATTGGTTGCCATCGACCTTGCCGAGCTCGAAACCGCGCTGAGGCGGGACCAGGAGAATGCCGCATGATCCGCTTCCAGCAGAGCGCGCGTCCACGCACCGACACGCCTGCGCATCGTTTCGCGATCGGCCAGACCGTTCGCATGAAGAGCCGCACCGGCCTTGTCCAGAAGACCGCGGAGCTGTTTCAGATCAAGAGCAAATTGCCTGTCAAGGACGGCTCGCCGCAATACCGCATCCGCAGCGACGAGGAGACCCATGAGCGGGTCACCACGGAAGACAATCTCGAAGTGGCCGACAATCCGAGCACCTAGATCTTCGTCAATCGCCACCACCACATTCATCAATCACGAGGATCAAAAAATGGCCAAGGGTCAACAGCGTAGCAATCGCGAGACACGCAAGCCCAAGAAGGACAAGGCGGCGGCAAAGCCGGCTTCACCCTTCGGCTCGGCCGTCAAGCAGGCGGAACCCGGTTTGAAGCCGAAGTCCAAGGGCTAGCGCTCCGAGGCGCCACGCGAGCCTCACCATGCTTGAGCACCTGAGCGGCTTTGGTGCACCCGCAGGACTGCGGCGCCGCAACACGGAGGCGTGCTTGAACTTCGTCGTCGAGTTCTACCGTTCGCGCAACGCCGACGAAGCGATGCTCGACAGGGTGTCAATCGAGGCGCCGAACCTGCGCGCCGCCCTGCAGGGCGCCACCGAGCTGTTCCGCTCGCTGGCGATGCCGCAGATCCCGGACCGCCTGCGCATTTCCGACGAGGACGGCAGCGAGCTCTATGCCGGCCCGGCCGATGGAGCGTATCAAGCGGACCGATGAGCAGCACTGCATTCATTCAGCCACCACGCGGATCCAATTAAATATCACGTAACGTCGAAGCCATATAAGGTTCCGCTGGAACCGGGGCCGATCGCGGTTGGCTGCCCGGCAGGCCGCGCGCGAAATCGTCGCTCGCGCCGAAGGCAGGGAGGCGCACATGGACAGGCCGCGCATCATCGTGACTGCGGTGGTGCTGGCCTTGCTCGGCGCTACAGTACCCATCGCGGCGATGTTCCACTTTTCGTGGGTCCTGGCGGTTCAAGAAGAACATCAACGGCTGGATCTGTTCGCCAACCGCGCGATCGCCAGGGCCAGCATATCGCTCAAGGACGCAACCGACGCGTTGCATGAGATCGACCGATTCACTGGCGACCGCTGTTCGGTGGGCCACATTGCCCGCATGCGGCAGCTCACCATCAACACCCGCTCGATCGAAGAGATGGGCTACTTCGAGAACGGCCTGCTCAAATGCACCTCCTGGGGGCAGACCGAAGGACGCGTTGCCCAAGCCGCACCGGATTTCACCACCGCGGACAGCGTTGCCGTCACTGCCCGGATACAGCCGCTGGCCAACCAGGGCCATCCGCTGATGGCCCTGCAGTACAAGCACCATAATGTCCTTGTCGACCCCCTGCGCTTTGTCGACATTGTCGTCGATCCCGACATTCAACTGGCCCTGGCGACAAACACGGGCGTCTTGCTCAGCGCACTGAACGGGCCTGACCCAGCCCGCATCGGCAAGATCATCGCCGCCCCAGGCAAGGGGCTGGATAACGGTCATCTGTTTGCCACGGCGCGCGGGACGGACTGGATCGCGGTTGCCACCGAACCGGAAAGCCAGATCGTGGACAGCGTGCGCAGGCGTCAATTGCTGCTGCTTCCTCTCGGTGCTTTCATTGCCGCTTTCATCATCGGCATGGTCGCCTGGTTGTCGCGGCGGCGGCTGTCGCCGCTTGGAGAATTGCAGATTGCTGTGCGCAAGCACGAGTTCATCGTCCATTATCAGCCAATCGTCGAGCTCAAGACCGCCAATTGCGTGGGTGCGGAAGCACTGGTGCGCTGGAAACGACCGGACGGCTCGCTGGTCCGGCCCGATCTTTTCATCCCGCTGGCCGAAGAGAGCGGTCTGATCGCGGCAATCACCGATCAGGTCATAGCCCTTGTCGTTTTGGACCTAAAGAAGCTTCTTGTCGCCAATCGTTCTCTCCACATCGCGATCAATCTGAGCCCGGCCGACGTCAGAACGGCAAGGGTCCTTCCGGTCATCGAAAAAGCCCTGCAGCATACCGGAATTCACGCTCGGCAGATCTGGCTGGAGGCGACGGAGCGCGGTTTCGTCGACATCGATTCAGCACGCTCGACCGTCATTCGCGCCCGCGAGCTTGGCCATGCGGTCGCGATCGACGACTTCGGCACAGGCTATTCGAGCCTATCCCACCTTGAGGGCCTGCCGCTCGATGCGCTGAAAATCGACAAATCGTTCATCGACACGATCGCTACGGATTCCGCCACCAGTTCCGTCACGCCGCATATCATCGACATGGCCAAGACGCTGAAGCTGAAGGTCATTGCCGAGGGCGTGGAGACGCGGGCACAGGCCGACTATCTGATGGAACATGACGTCGATTATGGCCAGGGCTGGCTGTTTGCCAAACCCATGCCCGCGGCGGAATTCATCGCCTATTGCCGCAAGATGAAGCCGCCGGCGCAAGGACAGAACGTGGAGCACTATCTCCCCCGGGATCGGGGGAGATAGAACCCTTAGCGCCTCAACAGGGACCGTCTTCGACGATCCGATAATCGGCGGCACGGGCCTCGCATGCGTTGGGGAAGGTGCGCAGGTCGCCACGGCGGCGTCCACAGACAGGGGCATATTCGCGGGTGCAGAATGTCTGCTCCTCACCGCCACCGCCACCACTGTCGCGGCACTGGCCGTCGCGGATGATGCGGTATCCGGCCCGTTCGGCAAGGCAGGCATTGGCGAAGGTCTGGCGGTCGCCGCCACGCCGGGCGCAGACCGGATCATATTGCTTTGTGCAGAATTGCGGCCCAGGCATTGGCGGACGGTAACCCGGTCCTTCGTCCACCACCACCGCGGTACAGGCCGCAAGAACTGCCGACAGCAACAGGATTGCAAAACCCTGCCGCGAGAAGATTGCCGCAAGAAATTTCATAACTTTACCTCCCTCGAGCCCCGCTCCAATGCATGTCGCCCAAAAGCTGCCCACGGGCCTGACCCGAGGAAGCGCAGCGGTTTTGGATAACGACATGCACAAAAATGCAAAACGCGTTCCACTCCAAGCCGATCCTCGCCATTCCACCGCCAAATGCAACCCTTGTTTGCAAGCTCCCAACCCGCTGGGCCATACGAGGCCGGGCTCTGGCCGATGACCGAGCGAAGAGCCGGGTCTATCGATGCCATGCGCCGGAACGCGCCCATCGGGCGGCAGCCGGGACGCTACCTTGCAACCATCACGTTTCCGTGCGATAAATTTTGTGTTCGGGCATTTGCGACCCGGAGAGCGGAACGTTTTGGACGACCTTTCCCCGATACTGTGAATCTCTGACGGCCCCGTTTTTCGGCGGGGGGTTTTGACCATGCGCCAATGCATGACTGCCGAAGCAACCACCGGGACTTGCCCACGGCTCCAGGCGGCGGGCAAACCACAAGACTGACACGGGTGAAGGAGTTTCCCCAATGGCCCAGACCGGCACCGTTAAGTTCTTCAACGCAACCAAAGGCTTCGGCTTCATCACGCCAGATGACGGCGCCAAGGACGTGTTCGTCCACATCTCTGCGATCGAGGCTTCGGGCCTGCGCACGCTCGTCGATGGCCAGAAGGTCACCTTCGACGTCGAGCCTGACCGGATGGGCAAGGGGCCGAAAGCCGTCAATCTCCGCGCCGACTGAACCGTCGCGCGCACGTCCGCTCGGACGCGCGCGGACTGTGCCTGAGGTCTCCACAGGCCTTATGCCGGCTTTCAGCGCCGGATCCGAGTTTTCGAAGGCGCGGCGCTTTTCGTCGCGCCTTTTTTCGTGCCGGAGGGGGCAATCCGACGCTTGCAAAACTTTCTCTTGCCGATGACGCTAAAATAAACGACAAATTTCCACTCGGGCATTTGCCGGCCCGAGACTGGACTTGATGGGATCAAAGGAGCTTCCCATGCCGCAGACCGGCACCGTCAAATTCTTCAATCATGCCAAAGGCTTCGGCTTCATCACGCCGGATGATGGCGCGAAGGATGTCTTCGTCCATATTTCGGCCGTGCAGGCGTCGGGTCTTCCCGGTCTTGAGGATGGGCAGAAGGTAACATTCGACACCGAGCCGGACAAGCGCGGCAAGGGTCCGAAAGCCGTCAATCTGTCGATCGGCTGAGCCGGGATCGAGACAGCACCGGACGGATTTCCCAAGGCAGGTCCGCTCGTTGTTGAGCGTGCAATAGTTGTGGCTCGCGCCATGCCTGATCGATGAGTGCCCGACCGGTCCCAGCCCGCCAAGTTCGTTCAGCCCCCGTTCAGCCACGGTCGCCTATTAGCCTTCGATAAAGCCGGACCGCATCCCCAAATTACACGGGCCGGCACGAAGGAGACCGACATGAACCGAATTTTCAAGACCACCATTCTGTCCGCCGCGATTGTCGCGACCACGCTTGCGACCTCGCCAGCGGCGAGCGCCGGTGAGTGGCGCCACCGGCACCACCATCGCGGCAATGGCAATGGTGATGCGATCGCGGCAGGTGTCCTTGGCCTGGCGGCCGGCGCCCTGATCGTTGGTGCGCTCAACAATCCGCAGCCCAGCTACTACGACCCCGGCTATAACGATTATGATCGTTATCCGCGGCCCGCCCCGGTGCGCCGCTACTACGCGCAACCGCAGGTCGCCTACAATGAAGGTTACGCCGAGCCATGGACCCGTGGCTGGTATGAGTATTGTTCGGACCGTTATCGCTCGTTCAATGCCCGCACCGGCACGTTCACCGGCTATGACGGCGAACAGCATTTCTGCACCGCCAACTAATGCATGTCGCCCAAAAGCAGGTCCACGGGCCTGACCCCGGGGGTGCATAGCGGTTTTGGGATAACAACCTGCACAGAGACAAAGCCGTAAAGCGCAGCGCTTTAAGGCTCCCCTGCCCCAAAAGCGTTATCCGTGTGGCCAGCGCTTTTTGTTGTCGCATGTGTAAGACAATAGCCCGATGCGCGCTTCACCAGGCACCGACGCAGCGCGCTTTAGATCAGGAACGGATTGCCCCGGCGCTCCTCGCCAAAGCGACCGCCGGGACCATGGCCGCAGATGAAGCCGACGTCGTCGCCGAGCGGCAGAAGCTTGTCCTTGATCGACGCGATCAGCGCGGCGTGGTCGCCGCCCGGCAGGTCGGTGCGCCCGACAGATCCACGGAACAGCACGTCGCCAACATGGGCGAACTTCGCAGCGCGATTGTAGTAGACGACATGGCCGGGCGCGTGGCCGGGGCAATGAAAGACCTCGAACGCGTGCTGGCCGAATGAGACGGTATCGCCTTCGTTGAGAAAGCGGTCGGGCACGCAATTGCGCACCGGATCGGTGATGCCGTAGAGTTTCGCCTGGTTCTCGAGATTGGCAAGCAGCGGACGGTCGGCCTCGTGCGGGCCGATGATCTCGATGCCGAGCGCCGCCTTCAGGTCCATGGCGCCGCCGGCGTGATCGATATGGCCATGCGTGATCCAGATCGCGCCGGCATTGATCGCATTGTCCTTCAGCACCGCCAGCACCTTGTCGATGTCGCCGCCCGGATCGACGACGACGCCTTGTCTGTCGTCCATGTCGAAAAGGATGGTGCAGTTTTGCTGGAAGGCCGTAACCGGCACGATACCGGCATTGAGCTGACCCATGATCGTCCTTTCCCCATGTCGCCCCCTGATACTGTGTCGCTCCTGATGTAGAGACACATGCAAACGGCGTCCACCACTGGCACCGACACAAAAGAAATGGGCGGCCGAAGCCGCCCATGCGAAAGCCCGAAAACGCCAGGCTTATTTCTTCATCGCATTCATGACCGCGCCGATGATGCCGGTCAGAATCGCGCCACCGCCGGCACCGCCGATGATGTTTTGCAGATTGAGCGCACTGCCCAATCCGCCCGTTGCCGCTGCCGCCGCTGCCGGATCAACCGTGCCACCGCCGAGCAGGCTACCGAGGATGGCCGCGCCGCCGACGCCGCCAACGGCGCCGCCAAGGATCTTGGGAAGCTGACCCATTGCCGCCGTCTTGATCGCCGCGCCAACTGCCTGACCACCGATGATACCCGTAATCACCTGAATAATGATCGGAAGAAGCGTGTTCATGTCCATATTACCAGTCCCTCCATAGCTGCCAGCCTCCCGGGCCGACAGCATCATGAGACGCCGAATTGGACGAAAGTCAAATGCAGAAGTGCTTAAATAAAAGGGGCGGCCCGAAAACCGCCCTTACTAGTTAAAAAAGCTGTGACTTTCGTTATTCTGCAGCGATCGCATGCTTGGGTTGAACGGCCGCAGAATAGTCGTTCATCAGAGTCTTGGCGATTTCACCCACCTCGAATCGGTATGGACCGATCTCAGAAACGGGCGTCACCTCGGCAGCCGTCCCGGTGAGGAAGCACTGCTGGAAGCCTTCGAGCTCTTCGGGCATGATGGCGCGCTCGATCACCTCGAAGCCGCGGTCCTTGGCAAGACCGATCACCGTACGGCGGGTGATGCCATCGAGAAAACAGTCTGGGGTCGGGGTGTGGATCTTGCCGTCCCTGACGAAGAAAATGTTGGCGCCGGTCGCCTCCGCAACCTGGCCGCGCCAGTCGAGCATCATGGCGTCGGCATAGCCCTTGGCTTCGGCGGCGTGCTTGGACATGGTGCAGATCATGTAGAGGCCGGCGGCCTTCGATTTCGACGGCGCGGTGCGCGGATCGGGACGGCGCCATTCGGCCAGATCGAGACGGATGCCCTTCAGCTTCTGCGCCGGATCGAAATAGCTCGGCCACTGCCAGATGGAGATGGCGCAGTTGATCCGGCTGTTTTGCGCCGAAACGCCCATCTGTTCGCTGCCGCGCCAGGCGATTGGCCGGACATAGGCATCCTGGAACCCCTGCTTCTTCAACAGCGTGCGGCAGGCGTCGTCGATCTCGGCAACCGAATAGGGGATCTTGAAGCCGAGCAAGCGTGCCGATTCGTGCAGGCGCTCACTGTGGTCGGTCAGTTTGAAAATCTCGCCGCCATAGGCGCGCTCGCCCTCGAACACCGCGCTGGCGTAGTGCAGGCCATGGGTCAGCACGTGGACCTTGGCGTCAGCCCATTTGACGAACTCACCGTTGATCCAGATAAAGCCATCCATTTGGTCGAAGGGAACGGATGCCATGTTAACCTCCCGCGGGCGGCCGCCCGCATATCATTGTTTTTCGTTTCAGCCGCACCGGGCGGCCCGTTTCTTCAAAGCCTAGAGTGTCTTCAAAGCGTAGGCGGATATATAAGATCTGGCAAACTCAGGAAGTTCCGGAAAAACGGCCTTCCCTTGCCTTTTCGTTCGCAATCCGCCGAAAAGCTTGTCAAAAATTACCATCGGGAGGAAAATACGTCAATAGTGCTGACGTAATTTCCCTTTCACCGCGGAGAGAAGATGACGGATCGCAGCCACCCAACCGCAAAACCGATCAGGACGGCGATCACCGACGAGGACGGCATCGACTTCGCCATCATCGAACTGTTTTTCTTCGCCTATCGCGATTTTACCTCCGACCCGGACCAGATCCTGGCCGATTATGGCTTCGGCCGCGCCCATCACCGGGTTCTGCATTTCGTCAATCGCCGGCCGGGCCTGACGGTCGCTGAACTCCTCGACGTGCTGAAGATCACCAAGCAGAGCCTGGCGCGCGTGCTCAAGCAGTTGATCGACACCGGCCACGTCGTCCAGTTGCAGGGTCCGCGCGATCGCCGCCAGCGCGAACTCTATCCAACGGCCAAAGGCCGCGCGCTGGCGCTGGCGCTGGCGCGGCCACAGTCGCGCCGCATCCATGCTGCATTGGAAGATTCCGGAGCTACCGAACGTGCCTTGATCGAACGCTTCCTGGAAGCGATGGTCAATCCGGAACTAAGGGCGCAGATCGACATTGTGCCCGCAAAAATGTCAGGGAAAAGCCATGGAGACCACTGAAAGGGTTGATCAACCGGCAGCACCGGATGATGATGCACCGCATCTGCTGGTGATCGATGACGACACTCGCATCCGCAATCTTCTCAAACAATATCTGACGGAAAACGGCTTTCGCGTCACCGTTGCCGGAAATTCCGGCGAAGCGCGGCGCAAGCTCGCCGGCCTCGATTTCGATCTGCTCGTGCTAGATATCATGATGCCGGGCGAGACCGGCGTCGAGCTCGCCAAAGCGCTGCGGGCAAGCAAGAACGTGCCGATCCTGATGCTAACCGCGCTTTCAGAGACCGACAGCCGGATCACCGGGCTCGAGGCCGGCGCCGACGACTATCTGCCGAAGCCTTTCGATCCCCGCGAATTGATCCTGCGCATCAACAACATTCTGCGCCGCGGCGGTCCGGCAACGACGCCCAAGGTCGAGCAGCTGGTCTTCGGCCCCTACACGTTCCAGATCGCCAGGCGGGAGCTCAAGCGCGGCGGCGAGGCGCTGAAGCTGACGGACCGCGAGCAGGAGATCCTGGCGATCTTCGCGGCGCGAGCCGGCGAGACGATACCGCGCCATGAGCTCGTCGGCGACGAGTCCGAAGTCGGCGAGCGCACCATCGACGTCCAGATCAACAGGCTGCGCCGCAAGATCGAACGCGATCCGTCCAATCCGGTCTGGCTGCAGACCGTGCGTGGTATTGGGTATCGGCTCAGCGTGGAATAGACTCCTGTCCGCAGCCCCTTGTTGAGTGGCTGCAGATGAGCAAAAAGGGCGAATGGCGACCACGCAACTGGAACGGCCGGAAGATAGCGGCTTGAGCGCTCGCGCCAAGCGGGCGCTGAAGGCGGTGCCGCTCGCCTGGAAACGGTTCTGGCGCCTCGTTTCGCTTTACATGCCGAAGCGGCTCTACGCCCGCTCGCTGATCATCGTCATCGCACCGATGATCCTGCTGCAATCGGTGCTCGCCTTTGTCTTCATGGAACGTCATTGGCAGACCGTGACGCAGCGCCTGTCGCAGGCCACGGTCCGCGACATTGCCGCCATCGTCGACCTGGTGGAAACCTATCCGAACGACGCCGACTACGCCAACATCATCCGCATCGCGCAGGATCGCATGCAGCTGAAGATCGACTTGCTTCCGCCCGATCCGCTGCCGGCGCCCGGTCCAAAGCCGTTCTTCTCGATCCTCGACGAAATTCTCTCGTCCGAGATCACCCATCAGATCAATCGTCCGTTCTGGATCGATACGGTCGGCAATTCCAACATCATCGAGGTCCGCGTCCAGCTCGAGGGCAAGGTGCTGCGCGCCTTCGTGCGCCGCAGCCAGGCCTATGCATCGAACACCCACATTTTCCTGATCTGGATGGTCGGCACCTCGCTGGTGCTGCTGATGATCGCCATTCCCTTCCTGCGCAACCAGATCCGGCCGATCCTGACGTTGGCCGAGGCCGCCGAGAGTTTCGGCAAGGGCCGGCCGATGCCGCGTGATTTCCGTCCGCGCGGCGCTGAGGAGGTCCGCCGCGCCGGCTTTGCCTTTATCCAGATGCGCGAACGCATCGAACGCCAGCTCGAACAGCGCACCGCCATGCTGACCGGCGTCAGTCACGATTTGAGAACCATCCTCACCCGCTTCAAGCTGCAGCTGGCGCTGACCGGGACCAAGGCCGACACCGAGGCGCTCGGCCAGGACATCGACGACATGCAGTCGATGCTGGAGGGCTATCTTGCTTTTGCCCGCGGCGAAGCGACGGAAGACGCCGGCCGTTTCAATCTAGAAACCTATTTCGACAAGCTCGGCGAGGAGGCCACGCTGCGCAAGCGCAAACTGTCGACCGCGCTCACCGGCGATCCAAATGTGCATGTGCGGCCCCACGCCTTTGCCAGGCTGTTGTCCAATATCGTCGGCAATGCCTTCCGTTACGCCAAGACAGTTGAGATCAACGCCAACCATAGTCGCGGCTCGCTGCTCGTCACCATCGACGACGACGGTCCGGGCATTCCGCCCGAAAAGCGCGAGGACGTGTTCAAGCCTTTCGTGCGGCTCGACGAGGCCCGCAACCTCGACGCCAGCGGCACCGGCCTCGGCCTTGCCATCGCCCGCGACATCGCCCGCAGCCACGGCGGCGACATCATGCTGGACAAGAGCCCGCTCGGTGGCCTGCGCGCCGTCATCAAGGTTCCGGCCTGATTAGAGCGACAAGCGTCCAATTGGACGCACAAAGTACGGCCGCCGGCTTGCGCCTTCATCGGCCCGTCATGAAACCATGTTGAAGAGCGCGCATGAAGCGCGCGAACTTGATTGATTCGGCCTTGCGGCCTCGCATCAAGGAAACCGACGACCTTTCAAGTAAAGGGCTGCCATGCGCATCCTGATGGTCACCGATGCCTGGCGCCCGCAAGTCAACGGCGTCGTCCACACACTGGAACGGCTTTCGGAAACCCTGAAATCCTTCGACGTCGAGACGGGCTTCCTGACCCCGAACATCTTTCGCACCTTGCCCCTGCCGACCTACCCGGACATCCGCCTGGCACTGACGACGCCGGGCCGGGTCGCGCGCCTGATCGAAGCGCGCAACGCCGATCATATCCATATCGTCACCGAAGGCCCGCTCGGCATCATGGCGCGGCGCTATTGCCGCAAGGCGGGCCGGCCGTTCACGACAAGCTATCACACGCGCTTTCCGGAATATCTAAGCGCGCGGCTGCCGATACCGGAAGCCTGGGCCTATCGCTGGCTTCGCGATTTCCACAATTCCGGACAGGGCACGCTGGTCGCCACCCAGTCGCTGGCGGACGATCTGTCGGCGCGCGGCTTCACCAAGCTGAGACCATGGACGCGCGGCGTCGACACCGACCATTTCCGGCCGGACAAGAGGAAAGATCTGGGGCTCAAGGGACCGATCTTCCTCTGCGTCGGCCGCGTCGCGATCGAAAAGAACCTGGCCGCCTTCCTCGACCTCGACCTGCCCGGCAGCAAGGTGATCGTCGGCGAGGGGCCGGAGTTGGCCAGGCTCAAGGCCAGATACCCCGATGCCCATTTCCTTGGCCACCGTCCGAACGACGAACTGGCCGAAATCTACGCCTCGGCCGATGTCTTCGTTTTCCCAAGCCGCACCGACACGTTCGGCAATGTCATCATCGAGGCGCTGGCCAGCGGCACGCCGGTCGCAGCCTATCCGGTGACCGGGCCAATCGACATTGTCGGCGACGGCGTTGGCGGAGCGGTGTCGAACGATTTGCGTGAGGCAGCGCTCGCCGCGCTCCACGTCAATCGCGCCGAGGCGCGCCAACGGGCAATGCGCTATAGCTGGAAAGCCTGCGCGGAGATGTTCCTGGAGACGGTCGAAGAGGCGCTGGGAACGGCGCGCAAACTGACACCACCTTTCGTCATCCACGGGCGAAGCGGCGGCAAAGCCGACGCGCAGACCCGCGGATCCATTCCGTGACCTGCGAGCGGCCCCTTCGGTGAAGAACTTGTTGGGTTGAGGCGGCGACGAGCCGCACTTGCTCCACAGGAGCGGCCGAGGAAAGAACAACGCGATTCTGGACCGTCCTATTCATCGACCACTGCTACGGCATGGATCCTCGGGTCTACGCGTCCGCTTCGCTCCCGCTCCGCCCGTGGATGACGAAACTAAAACAGTCGGCCGCCGTCGGGCACCTTGCGTTCGATTGCGCCGAGAACGACGGCACCCTCCTCGTCGGGAAAGCCAAGCGTCAGCACTTCCGACATGAATGGTCCGATCTGCCGGGGCGGAAAATTGACCACCGCGAACACCTGCCGGCCGATCAGCGTCTCCGGCGTATAATATTTGGTGATCTGCGCCGACGATTTCTTCACCCCGATGTCGGCGCCGAAATCGATCTTCAGCTTGAATGCCGGTTTGCGCGCCTCGGGGAATGGCTCGGCCTCGACGATCGTGCCGGCACGGATATCGACACGGTCGAAATCGGCGAAGCTGATCTCGGGCTTGCGCTGGCTGCTCGAACTCATTTAGGATCAGGACCTGGCTCAGGCGTTTCCATAGGTCTCGAACAGGACGCCGGCCAGCGCATCCTTGGCCGAGGTTCCCGACCAGACGACGAACTGGAATGCCTGGAAATAGCATTCGCAGGCTTCCAGCGCCGACGACAGCAGCACCTCGACCTGCTGGCTCGACGGCTCGACTCCACCGGCGAGCAGCAGCGACTGGCGGAACATGATCGCGCCTTCCTGTTCCCAGAGGTCGAAATGGCCGAACAGCATCTGCTCGTTGATCAACGAAAGCAGCCGCATCACCTCGAGCGCGCGCGCCTCCGGCACCTTGATGTCGAAAGCGCAAGCCAGATGCAGCGCCTCGAAATCCTCCATCCAGGAAAATGAGACGTGGTAGTCGGTCCAGCTTCCGGCAACCGAAATCGAAATCTCGTCGTCGCCGGCTCGCTCGAAAGACCAGTCGTTGTTGTGGGCCACCTGCTCGATGACATCCACCGGGTGGATTTCGCGCGAGAGTTCGAGTTCGAGAAGTTCCATGGAATGCTTCCTGTCGTTCCTTCGCATCGGCCCGAAAATCGGTTCGATTTTCGGAAAGCACGATGCGAACGTTCAAAGTTCTAGAGCGTACTTTGTGCGTCCAAGTGGACGCACGTCGCTCTAGTGGAGCGCCTCACGCTCCGCGGGGCACACACAGCGAACAATCTTGTCTAGAACTCGGACGGCCGGGACTTCGTCAACGCAAAGACCCCAGACCGGACCCCACCGCCCGGCGGCATGACCCTGCTCCGAATCATGCAACAAATTCAGTCTATTGATCGGGAGTCGCGTGACCAGCCCAATTTTTCGCACTGCGTCATTCGCATGTGGAAAGCCGCTGTCACAAAGATTCACGCAATGCCGTTAAGGGATTCACGACAAAGCGCTTTTTGCGATTGTGCTTTGTGGAAAAGTTTAACGATTATTTTTTTGATCTGGGCTTTGCCGCAGCTGCAGGCGCGGTCTGCCCGGTCAATTCGGCGAGCTTTGCCTCAAGTGCTTCCAGGCGCGCAGCGAGACGGGTGTTTTCTTCCCTGGCCTTCGCCGCCATATCGCGGGCGGCCTCGAATTCTTCGCGCTGCACCAGGTCCATTGAATTGAGAAGGCGCTCGGCCTGCCCTTTGAAGGCGGTTTCCACTTCGCGACGCACCCCTTGCGCAGCACCCGCGGCGTCGGTCATCAGCTTGGCGAATTCATCGAGAATGCGGTTCGGTCCGGTCGACATGGCAAATCCTCGCTTGGTCGATTTGACGTAGTGGCGCGCGACGCGGAATGCAAGCATCCACATCGCCTTGACCCCGCCAAAACCCTGCCGCATGGTCCGCGCCCGAACGTGATCGCAACCGGGAGATCTTGTTGAACGAGTATCTGATGCTGCCGCTGGCGGCCCTGCCCTTCCCCAACATCGACCCGGTCATCGTCCAGATTGGGCCGCTGGCGGTGCATTGGTATGGCGTCGGCTACATCGTCGGCATTCTCTTCGCCTGGTGGTATGCCAAGCGGCTCGTCACCAACAAAAGGCTCTGGCCCGACGGCACGGTGCCGATGAAGCCCGAGGATCTCGACGACTTCATCGTCTGGGCGGCCATCGGCGTGGTGCTTGGCGGGCGCACCGGCTACGTGCTGTTTTACGACCTGCAGCGCTATATCGCCCATCCGCTCGATATCCTCGCCGTCTGGCAGGGCGGCATGTCGTTCCATGGCGGCCTGCTCGGCGTCATCCTCGCCATGACGCTCTTTTCCTGGTCTCGCGGCATCCGCACATGGTCGCTGTTCGACGTGGTGGCGGCTGGCGTGCCGGTCGGCCTTGGCCTCGTTCGCATGGCGAATTTCATCAATTCCGAATTGTGGGGCAGGCCGACCGACGTGCCGTGGGCGGTCGAATTCCCCAATGGCGGGCCATTTGCGCGTCATCCGAGCCAAGTCTACGAAGCGCTGCTCGAAGGCCTGGTGCTGTTCCTGGTCCTGCGCTTTCTCACCCATTCCAGGCTCAAGCTGAAGACGCCGCGCTTCGTCGGCGGCGCCTTCATCGCCGGCTACGGTCTCTCGCGCATCTTTGTCGAATTCTTCCGCGAGCCCGATCAGCAGCTTGGCTACCTCCTCGGCACCGGCTGGCTGACCATGGGCATGGTGCTGTCGCTGCCAATGGTGCTTGCCGGCGTCTGGGCAATGGCGACGGCAAAGCCGGTAACGCAACCGCAGCCGGTATGACTCGGCTGAAAACCCGCATCGCCGAGCTGATCAGTGCGGCGGGGCCGATACCCGTCAGCCAGTACATGGCGCTTTGCCTGTTCGATCCTGAGGAAGGTTACTATACGACGCGCGAGCCGTTCGGAGCCGCCGGCGACTTCGTCACCGCGCCGGAGATCAGCCAGATGTTCGGCGAGCTAGTCGCAGTCTGGCTCTACGAAGTCTGGCTGGCGACCGGCAGGCCGCTGCCGGTCACCGTCGCCGAGATCGGCCCCGGCCGCGGCACGCTGATGAAGGACATGCTGCGCACGCTTTCGCGGCTCGATCCGGCGCTGACCGCCGCCGCGTCCTTCGCCATGATCGAGACCAGCCCGCGGCTGATAGATGTCCAAAAGCAAACGCTTGCCGCAGCGCCGGCTACGATCGGCTGGCACGAAAGCATCGACACGCTGCCGCAAACTCCGCTTTTCATCGTCGGCAACGAATTGTTCGACGCCGTGCCCATCCGCCAGTTCGTCCGCGCCGGAACAGGCTGGCGCGAACGGATGATCGGCCTCGACGGCGCGGATGAATTGCACTTCTTCGCCGGCGCCGGCTCGGTCGATCCGATGCTGTTGCCGAACGAGGCCGAAAACGCGCCACAGGGCGCGATTGTCGAGGTCGCGCCGGCCCGAGCCGCACTGATGGCGACCATCACTGAGCGCATATCCAGTCGTGGCGGCGTCGGGCTATTCCTCGACTATGGCTATTTCCGGCCAGGGATCGGCGACACGTTGCAGGCATTGCGCAAGCACGATCACGAAGATGTGCTGGCCAATCCGGGCGAAGCCGATCTCACCGCCCATGTCGATTTTGCTGCCCTTGCTGCCGTTGTGCGAGCGCACGGCCTCGATGCCCATCTCTCCACGCAAGGCGAATTCCTGGTGGAAATGGGCCTTCTCGAACGCGCCGGCCAGCTCGGCGCCAAAGCCGATCAGGCGGCTCGCGAAAAGTTCGCGAGCGAGGTCGAACGCCTCGCCGGCCCCCAAGCCATGGGCGACCTGTTCAAGGTGCTTGCCATCCTGCCTGCCGGCATCGCCGTTCCGCCCTTTGCAACGGCGGATTGACTTTTCGCCGTCGCCTCTCCCACTCTCCCGACTTCCAACCGTCGCCTATCTTTTGGACTGTAGCCCATCTTGGACTGTCGCCCATCTTTTGGACTGTAGCTTGACGAAATCGCCCACACGGACAACAACGCCGCCATGCTGAATCAGACGAAACCGGATCCCGTTCGGTCGCCCTTGCTGGAAAGAGTGCGGGCACAAGGCATTCGCCACGGCTATTTCACCCGCGTCGGCGGCGTCTCCAGCGGTATCTATCAGGGGCTCAACATCGGCACCGGCTCGAGCGACGACCAGACGCAGGTGGCCGAGAATCGCCGCCGCGTCGCCGACTGGATGGGTGTGCCTTCAAGCCACCTCTTGACCGCCCACCAGATCCATTCGCCCGACGTCGTCATCGCCAAGGAGCCTTTTGCCGGCGAGCGGCCGAGGGCCGACGCCATCGTCACCGACCGGCCGGGCATCGCCGTCGGCGCCTCGACCGCCGATTGCGGACCGGTGCTGTTCGCCGATGCCGAGGCGCGTGTCATCGGCGCGGCCCATGCCGGCTGGAAGGGCGCGCTGGCAGGCGTGCTGGAAAACACCATTGCGGCGATGGTAGGCCTCGGCGCCCGGCGCGAGCGCATCGTCGCGGTTCTCGGTCCTTCCATCGGCCCCGAAAACTACGAGGTCGGGCCGGAATTCGTCACCCGCTTCGTCGAGGCTGACGCCAACAATATCAGCTATTTCGCGCCCTCCGCGAAGTCGGGACATGCAATGTTCGACCTCAACCGCTATACCGTCGATCGGTTGACCCGGGCCGGCGTGACCGCCGACGGGCTCGGCCGCTGCACCTATGCCGAGGAGGATCTGTTCTATTCCTACCGGCGCACCACGCATCGCAACGAGCCGGATTACGGGCGGCAGATTTCGGCAATCGTTTTGGAGACTGAATAATGGCGCTGCATTTCGAACGGTCGGAATTTGACGCGCGGCGCGATCGGCTGATGATCGAGATCGCCGAAAAGAAGCTCGATGCCGTCCTGCTGTTTGCGCAGGAGAGCATGTACTGGCTGACCGGCTACGATACGTTCGGCTTCTGCTTCTTCCAGTGCCTGGTGGTGAAGGCAGACGGCTCGATGATCCTGCTCACCCGCTCGGCCGACCTGCGCCAGGCGCGGCACACCTCGATCATCGACAACATCGTGCTGTGGACCGATCGCGACGGCGCCAATCCGGCGATCGACCTGCGCAATCTGCTCAACGATCTCGACCTGCTCGGCGCCCGCATCGGCGTCGAATACGATACCCACGGCTTGACCGCCTACAATGGCCGGCGCCTGGATGAGCAATTGCAGACCTTTGGCCAAATCGCCGACGCTTCCGGCATCGTCAGCCGGCTGCGCCTGTTCAAGAGCCCGGCCGAGATCGCCAAGGCGGAGAAGGCCGCAAATCTCGCCGACGACGCGCTGGACGCGGCCTTGCCGCTGATCAAGCAGGGCGGCGATGAAGCCTTGATCCTGGCTGCCATGCAGGGTGCGATCTTTGCCGGCGGCGGCGACTATCCGGCCAACGAATTCATCATCGGCTCGGGCGCGGATGCGCTGCTTTGCCGTTACAAGGCCGGTCGCCGCAAGCTGACCAAGAACGACCAGTTGACGCTCGAATGGGCCGGCGTCTTCCACCACTATCATGCGGCGATGATGCGCACTGTGCTGACCGGCAAAGTGTCGAAACGTCACCAGGAACTGTTCGAGGCTGCGCGCGCCGCACTTCTGGCCGTCGAAAAGGCGATGACCCCCGGAAACACCTTTGGCGACGTATTCGATGCGCATGCCCGCACGCTCGAATCGCACAATTTGACCAAGCACCGGCTCAATGCCTGCGGCTACTCGCTCGGCGCCCGCTTCACCCCGTCATGGATGGACATGCCGATGTTTTATCAGGGCAACCCCGAACCCATCGCGCCAAACATGACGCTGTTCGCCCACATGATCATCATGGACTCCGAAACCGAGACCGCGATGACGCTTGGCCGCACCTACCTGACGACCGAATCGCAGCCGAAGCCGCTGTCCCGCCATGATCTCGACTTGATCGTGCAGTGAATCCATAATGATAAGGATTCAAAGGGCGTTCATCGCCAGGGAGTTTTGAGGCAAATGAGGCGATCGCATATGACGACCGTGTCATTGCTCGCGGCGCTGGCGCTGGCCGCCTGCACCAATGCAAAGGACGTTCTCGAACCCTCGGCCATCGCCCCGCAGTCGACACAGGCCGTGCCCGCAGCCGGCACGGCTGCAGCACCGCAGCCTTCCGCGACGGCACAACCTTCCGCCCCGGCGCAATCGGCAACCACGACCGTGCCCGCAAAGAGCGCCGCCGTTATCGCACGAACCCGCCTGCAGGTGGCGCCGATCGTCGGCGCCTCGGTGGAAGCAGCCACACCGTTGACCGCGGAGCTTCAGACGCGAGCCAAGCAGCGCGGCATCACCCTCGCCGGCAGCGCCGGCCAGACCCCGACGCACGTGCTTAAAGGCTATTTCTCGACGATGTCGGAAGGCAAGGACACGACCGTCATCTATGTCTGGGACGTCTACGATCCGGCGGGCAACCGGCTGCATCGCATCAATGGCCAGCAGAAGGCGCCGTCGGTCAATGGTGGCGACGGCTGGGCTGCGGTCGCGCCAGAGACCATGCAGGCGATCGCCGACCAGACGATCGACCAGTTTGCCACCTGGCTTGGCAGCCAAGCGGGCTGACATGTTGCCGGCTTGCTCATCGCAAACGTTTATTGAGATTAGCCGGCGGATTCCCGATCACGACGCTTGCAATACCGGCACGGGCCGCTAAAAGCCCGACTAAGAGGCTCAAGAGAGTCTGTCGGAGTCTCTCAATCCTTCACCAGGAACGGTGCATGAAGCTTTTCGCGGGCAATTCCAACAGGGTGCTAGCCGAAGCGGTCGCCCGCTATCTCAATATCCCGCTGGGCAAAGCCAGCGTCAGGCGCTTCGCCGATCAGGAAATCTTCGTCGAGATTCAGGAGAATGTGCGCGGCGAGGATGTCTTCGTCCTGCAGTCCACCTCGTTCCCGACCAACGATCATCTGATGGAACTGCTCATCATGATCGATGCCTTCATGCGCTCGTCGGCCAAGCGCATCACGGCGGTCATTCCCTATTTCGGCTACGCCAGGCAAGACCGCCGCGCCTCGGGCCGCACGCCGATCTCGGCCAAGCTGGTCGCCAACATGATCACGCGGGCGGGCGTCGATCGCGTGCTGACGCTGGATCTCCACGCTGGCCAGATCCAGGGCTTTTTCGACATCCCGACCGACAATCTGTTTTCAGTGCCGGTCATGGCCCGCGACGTGAAGGCGAAATACAAGCAGCTTGCCAATGTCATGGTCGTGTCGCCGGATGTCGGTGGCGTGGTCCGCGCCCGTGCGCTCGCCAAGCGCATCGACGCCCAGCTTGCCATCGTCGACAAGCGTCGCGAACGTCCCGGTGAATCGGAAGTCATGAACGTCATCGGCGATGTGCGCGGCAAGGATTGCCTGCTGATCGACGACATCATCGATTCGGGTGGTACATTGTGCAATGCGGCCGATGCGCTGCTCGCCGCCGGCGCCACCAGCGTCACCGCCTACACCACACATGGCGTTTTGTCCGGCGGCGCTATCGCCCGCATCGGCGCCTCGAAGCTGCAGGAACTGGTGATCACCGATTCGATCCAGCCGACCCAGGCGGTGCTCGACGCCAGCAACATCCGCGTCATCTCCATCGCCGACCTTATGGGTGAGGCGATCTCGCGCACGGCGACCGAGGAATCGGTGTCGAGCCTGTTCGACTGAAATCCGCCGCGCCACAGCCGCGCGCCCAGCGGATCCTTTCCAACCGAAGGTTCGGGGTCATGCGTTACCCCTTCGACACCCTGATGTTGTCTCTTGACCCACGCATATAGCCGCGCGGCGAGGTTCCCAGCATGCGCCTGAACATGGTGGTGAAAGCCGGTACGCTGTCATAGCCGAGATCGAGCGCCACCCTGGTGATCGGCTCGCCATCGGCCAGCCTGGGCAGTGCCGCGAACAGGCAGGCCTGCTGGCGCCATGTCGACAGCGACAATCCGGTCTGACGATGAAAGGCGCGCGTGAAGGAGCGGCGGCTCATGCCGACGATGTCGGCCCATTCGTCGATGGTCGCATGCGGCGAGGGCGCCGCGACGAAGCGCCGACATAGCGCCGCGAGCCTGGGATCGGACGGGAACGGCAAGCCGAGCGGCCGTTCCGGCAGAGTCGGGATTTCATACAGAAGCAGATTCATGATCAGCCCGCCGCGCCCTTCCAACTCGCCGCCTTGCGGCAGCTTTTCGGATTCCACGATCAGACTGTGCATGAGGTCGGTAACGCCGACCACCCGCAGCCCTTCTGGCAGTCCCGGGATCGCCTCCGGCATCACATAGACCGAACGCATGCTGACATCGCCGAGCATCTCGACAGAATGCTCGGTACCGGCGGGAATCCACATGGCATGATCGGGAGGCACCATCCAGCGCCCGTGCCGCGTCGTCACCAGCACGACGCCAACAAGCGCATGCAGCAACTGGCTGCGGCTATGGCGGTGCTGCGGCACATGGTAACCGTCGGGATATTCGGTCGGCAGGGCAACCGCTGGCCCGGCAACCTGTTCCAGCCACTGCCAGCGGCGCTCATGCAACAGCCCTAGATCGGTAAACTGGCCGAGATCGGTGTTGGCCGCTTTGAAGATTTCCTTGCCGTGCGGCATTGGGTATGGCCCACTCGCGAAACTATTGGACCAAACCACGAAAGAAGTCGCCCGGCAAGTGTCCTATAAGGCGGCCGGCCGTAAGGCCGCCCTGCGGGAGCGCCCGCCAAGAAGACCACGGAGCATGCCTTGACTGACACCACAGCCACCACCGTCGCCACGCCTGCGCCGGCCAGCCACGCTTCGGCGCAAGCGACGGCCTTCACCGTCATTCTTGCGGTAAGCTTCTGCCACTGTGTCAACGACATCATGCAGTCGCTGCTGTCGGCCATCTATCCGCTGCTGAAGGACAACTACGGCCTCGATTTCTGGCAGATCGGGCTTTTGACCTTCACCTTCCAGGTGACGGCGTCATTGCTGCAACCGCTGATCGGCATGGTCACCGACAAGCGGCCGATGCCCTATTCGCTGCCATACGGAATGGCGGCCTCGCTGATCGGCCTGATCGTGCTGGCCTATGCCGGACATTATTCGCTGCTGCTGATCGGCGCGTCGTTGATCGGCCTCGGTTCGGCGATCTTCCACCCGGAATCCTCGCGCATCGCCCGCTTCGCCTCGGGCGGCAGGTTCGGCCTGGCGCAGTCGCTTTTCCAGGTCGGCGGCAATCTCGGCCAGGCCATCGGGCCGTTGCTGGCTGCCTTCATCGTCGTGCCCTTCGGCCAGACCAGCATAGCGTGGTTTGCCGTCGGCTCGCTGACCGGCATCGTCGTGCTGTGGCGGGTCGGTGGCTGGTACAGCCGCCTTCGCGCCTCGCTCGCCAACCGCAAGACGGCAGCCTTTGTCTCGCCCTTTCCGCGCCACAAGGTGATGGGCGCGCTGGCGGTGCTAACCTTGCTGGTGCTGACCAAGAATGCCTACGTCGCCAGCCTGGCCAGCTACTACACGTTCTACGCCATCGATAAATTCGGCGTTTCGGTGCAGATGTCGCAGGTCATGCTGTTCCTGTTCCTCGGCGCCTCGGCGCTGGGCATCCTGCTCGGCGGTCCGTTCGGCGACCGCTACGGACAGAAGACTATGATCTGGTTCTCGATCGTCGGTGTGCTGCCCTTCACGCTGGCCCTGCCCTACGCCAATTTCGAGTGGACGATGATCCTGACCGTGCTGATCGGCCTGATCCTGTCGTCGGCCTTTTCCAATATCGTCGTGTTTGCCCAGGAGCTGGTGCCCGGCCGGGTCGGCATGATTGCCGGCATCTTCTTCGGCTTCGCCTTCGGCATGGGCGGCATCGCCGCAGCCGTGCTCGGCGTCGTCGCCGATATGAAAGGCATCGACTTCGTCTTTCAGGTCTGCTCCTACCTGCCGCTGCTCGGTTTGCTGACGGTGTTCTTGCCGAACATGAAGGAGGCGAGAAAGCTCGAGGACGGGATCACGATCGGGTGAGGCTTCAGTTGGATTTCGGCTTTTCCACCGTCAGGCGGCGCGAAATGGCAACTCGATGGGAACTCGCACTGCAGGCGCTCGTTGAGAACGAGGCCGGTATTGCAAGCGCCATCGCAGCGCTATGCAGAATTCCCTCGGATGGAGGTCATGCGGGCAGTCATCGTTGGCGCCGGGATCGCGGGACTTTCGGTTGCCAAGGGGCTTCGGCTCCTTGGCTGGGAGGTCGAGATTTTCGAGCAGGCGAGCGAATTGAAGCCTTTGGGCGCAGGTCTCAGCCTGAGCGCCAACGCGCTTAGGGCGCTGCGTACGCTTGGACTCTACGATGCGGTTGTGGCGAATGCCCAGGCGATACACCGGCTCGACCTTCTTGACGACAAAGGCCAGGTTCTTCAATCGACAGATTTTCAGCGCTTTAGCCAACGATACGGCCATCTCAGCATGGCGGTGCTGCACCGAGGCGACCTTCACGGGGCGCTTCTTTCGCAATTGCCCCGCTCGATAATTCACACCGATATGGAATGCGTCGATGCACGTGACGTAGGCGATCGCATTGTCCTTTGCTTCGCGAATGAGGAGAGCATAGAGAGCGATCTGGTACTCGCTTGCGATGGCATCCACTCCGCGGTTCGCAAGGCGCTGTTTCCGCAATCGAGGGAGCACTTCGCGCGTTATGTCTGCTGGCGCGCAATCGCGTCCGGTCTTCCGCAAGGGATGGACCCGACCCGTCTGACCGAGAGTTGGGGGGCCGGGAAACGCATCGGCTTGGCCGCGATTCCCGGCGAGAGAGTCTACTGGTTTGCCTGCAGTGGCGCCGACCGCGTTGACGACCCCAAACTGGCGCAGGCCGATCTTGCCCAGGTGCGCGCAATGTTTTCCGGTTTCCACGATCCGGTTCCGGAGATCTTCGATCGAACCCCTGCCGGCTCGATGCTCTGGACGGACATTCTCGATCTCGATCCAATGCCTGCGTTTACCCGCGGCAAGGTAGCGCTGCTCGGCGATGCCGCCCATGCCGTTACCCCAGATCTGGGACAGGGAGCGGGACTCGCCATTGAAGATGCAGCGGTGCTTGCGGCTTCGTTCGGACGCCATCCAGTCGAGCAGGCAATCCGCAAGTATAACAAGCGCCGCCTCGGCAGGGCGCATAGCATCGCATCCGAATCGCGTCTTTACGCCAAGGTTGCGCAATGGCGGAACCCGCTTGTCGTTCCCCTCCGCAACTTGCTGGTGAAGAGCATCCCCGAACGCTTCATCGACCGGCAGCTGGATTCGGTTCTCGACATAGACTTCGAGCCGGTCAGGGCCGCCGCGTAGCTCCGGGCCTGCGCGCCCTTGGAGAACAACCTTTTCCCGCTCGTGGAGAACAACCTCTTCCCGCTCGCCCTACACATGAGAGCAGGTACAGATCGATTTCTGCCATCACGCTGCAAAAGCTTTCTAAAGGCACTGATTGCAGCAGCCGCTCTTGAATGGATATCCTCGACTGAAGGAACGGGCACAGTGTAAATGACCCGCCGGATCTGCAGATCACCAATCAGGTCAAGAACCAATCCAGCCGCTATGCGCGCAGGTGGCGCGGCCAAAGGGGTGGTGATCGTGTTTGAGTCTCAGGTTGATGAAGGTTTGTTCTTGGTGCCGTTCGCTTCGGTCAGCGTTGCTCCGGTCACAGCTATGGCGGGTGCTGGTCGTCGGGTCACAAGGCCACGCCACTCAGCCCCTCTCCCCGATGCGACTCCTATTCCAACCAGCACTGCCATGAGCCCGATGATCAGGTTCGCGCTCACCGGTTCGCCCAACAACACGGCGCCGAAAATTGACGCTGTCACTGGGTTTACGGCAACGGAGACGGCGACCAGTGTCGGCGCTGCGCGTCCAAGCGCGAACGCCCAGAGGAAGAAGATGAAAGCCCCGCAAACTACGGCCAGATATCCGCTCGCAATCCATTGCAGTGCGCCGAGCGCCGCAAGTTGCGCCAAGCCTCCATTCAACGCCGCGGAGATCGATAGGCAGACTGCACCGATGCCCATGCCAAACGCCGTAAACGAGATTGGCCCGGAGCGGGATAGAAACGGTCGGGACCAGACATTGTAGAGCGCCATGCAGAACGCCGCCGCAACCATGAGGAGGTCTCCGCGCCATGCGCCTGGGGGAGCGGTCGTCAGGCTCATGCCGAGTGCAGCCACCACTCCTGCCATCGCGATCAAGACGCCGACGATCTTGCGCATCGTCGGCGGCTCGACCCGTAGAACTGCCCCTGCAACCATGGTGAGCAAAGGCAGTGTCGATAGCGCCAAGGCTCCGCGCGCCGCCGTCGTATAGATAAGGGCCCCATTGAAGAGCACGGGAAACAGGCCGAAGAACAGCAGACCCATAGCGGCGGCGCCCAGCCAGTCGCCTTTCGCCGGCCACCTGTCTCGTCGCCAAAGCGCCACGGCGACCAAGACAAGAAAGCCACCACCGAATCGAACGGCCCCGATGGTGAGAGGATCGAGCGTGTCTGTGAGATACCGTGTCGCACCGACCGCAGTGCCGCCAAGGGCGCTGGAGAGAACCGCTGCTAGCACTCCGAGAATTTCCATCGTTGCATGACCTCGCGGGCTTGAAACCAGCGATAATGGGCAGGCGCGCTTAAAGGAATCGAATAAGCTCAATAAGCTTGATAAGGTTTCGCTATGAGCACCCCGAGTCTCGATCCAGAACTCCTGCGGGCTTTTGTTGCCGTTGCCGAGCACCTCTCGTTCACGCGGGCAGCCGAGCAGCTCAACCGAACGCAGGCCGCTGTAAGCCTGCAGGTGAGACGTCTTGAGGAGCGCCTTGCCGTCGCATTGTTCCGCCGCTCGACTGCTCGCGTCGAACTCACCGCCGCTGGGGATGGCTTTCTGATCGATGCACACCGCATTCTTGCCCTCAATGAGCAAGCGATCGCACGTGTTTCCAATCAGAGAGTGGCTGGGCGCATTCGCATCGGGGTCATGGAAGACTATGGCACCAAGGTTCTGCCGCGCCTCCTCGCCGACATTGCTCGGCGATTTCCGCTGGTACAGGTCGAAATGGAGATAGGCCTCACCGCCCGGCTCCTGAAAAGGCTCGGTTCATCGTTCGATGCGGTCATAGCCATGCATATGGAAGGTGCAACCAAGGGTGATCTGATATGCCGCGAACGGGCTGTTTGGGCAGCGGCGGCCGACCATGCTGTCGAAGAGCTCAATCCTCTGCCCATTGCCTTATCGAATCCCGATTGCCTATTTCGCTCCTGGGCTGTCGAGGCGCTCAACAAGGCAGGTCTGCCGTGGCGATTGGCCTATGTCAGCCCGAGCCTGTCAGCTGTAGAGGCCATCGTTGAGCAAGGCCTGGCGATAACCGTCGTCAAAGGCAGCATGCTTGCGCCTGGCCTACGCAGCATCCATCCAGGCCGACATCTGCCGCCGCTGCCAGGAGCCGAGATCCGTCTTCATCGGTCCGAAACGTCTCCTGCCGGCGCCACACTGGTCATCGATCACCTTGCGCATCGCCTCCGCTCGATGGCCTTGGGTTCATAGCAAGCTTTTGGTCTCGTTGCGTGCAATGTAAAGATCGTGATGGTCTAGCCCAACGGGCGTCTTCTGGAACCTATGTCAGGCGCTTCATCGTTCCCATGAACGAAGAGCCTGGGCCCGCGCACCGCCGAATTCAGGTGAGATACAGTCCTGCCTGCCTTTGGCTTGCACCCCGCCCCGCCTTCCGCTATAGAGCCGCCACCCGCGTAGACACCCTTGGAGGCAACGCGGCGGAAGGCTGTCCGGCCTGCGTGATCCCAAAAAAGATTTTGGACCAGATCATGTAAGACCATGACGGCTTTCGACGTTTACGGCCCAGGCATCTCGCCGGCCGCGAACGCTCCAGAACAACGCGAAAGGAAATGCCATGAGCCAAGCTTCTTACGAGCTCAAGGCCGAAGCGCGCGAACAGGTCGGTAAGGGGTCCGCCCGTGCAGTTCGCCGCAACGGTAAAGTGCCTGCAGTAATTTACGGCGACAAACAGCCTCCCCTGGCGATTGCGCTGACCTACAAGGACATCTACTACAAGATCCATGGCGGCGGGTTCCTGACCACGATCGCCACGATCGATGTCGACGGCAAGAAGATCCAGGTCCTGCCAAAGGACTACCAGCTCGACCCGGTCAAGGATTTCCCGGTCCATGTCGACTTCCTGCGCATCGGCAAGGACACCGAAGTCAATGTCGACGTGCCGGTCCACTTCATCAACGAGGACAAGTCGCCCGGCATCAAGCGCGGCGGCGTGCTCAACATCGTGCGTCACGAGGTCGAGTTCCACTGCCCGGCCAATGCGATCCCGGAATTCATCACCGTCGATCTCACCGGCACCGATATCGGCGATTCGATCCACATCTCGGCGGTCAAGCTGCCGGCCGGCGTCAAGCCGGTGATTTCCGACCGCGACTTCACCGTCGCCACCATTGCCGGCTCCGCGGCGATGAAGCCGGAGACGGAAGAGACGGTCGAAGCGGCTGAAACCGAAGCGGCCCCTGCCGCCGAAGAGAAGTAATCCCTTTCCGCCCGGAGGTGACGATGCTGCTGTTTGCAGGCCTCGGCAATCCGGGCGCGAAATACGCCAACCACCGGCACAATGTCGGCTTCATGGCGGCGGACGCAATCGCCCGCCGCCATTCCTTTTCGCCCTGGTCGAAGAAATTCCAGGGCCTGATCGCCGAAGGCACGCTTGGCGGCGAAAAAATCATCCTGATCAAGCCGCAGACCTTCATGAACAATTCCGGCCAGTCGATCGGCGAAGCGCTGCGCTTCTACAAGCTCGCCCCCTCGGCGCTCACCGTCTTCTATGACGAGATCGACCTCGCCGACGGCAAGGTCCGCGTGAAGACCGGCGGCGGCGCCGGCGGTCACAACGGCATCCGCTCGATCGACGGCCATATCGGCAACGCTTACCGCCGCGTGCGCATCGGCGTCGGCCATCCCGGCGTCAAGGAATTCGTCCAGCATCATGTGCTTGGCGATTTCGCCAAGGCCGACCGCGAATGGCTGGAACCGCTGCTCGACGCCATCGGTGATCATGCCGAAATGATCGTCAGAGGTGATGAATCCGGCTTCATGAACAAGGTCAGCGTTGCCGTTCGGGGCAAGGCCGCGCCCGAACCGGAAAAGTCCGGGCAAAAGCAACAGGGTGCAAAACAGCAGAGTCACGTCCGCCAGGCGCGGCCGCAGCAGCCGGCGGTCAAACCGCCTGAAACCGGCCCGATGGCCGCCATGCTGAAGAAGCTGTTTGGCGGCAAGGATTGAGCTTCGGCCTGAACGGAGCCGAAGGGCTTGACGTTCGTCACCGCTTTCGCCCATAGCCCTCATCAAATTTCGATTTCCCGATAGGACCGGACAAAAATGGGTTTCAAATGCGGCATCGTTGGCTTGCCCAACGTCGGCAAGTCGACGCTTTTCAACGCGCTGACCAGGACGGCGGCGGCGCAGGCCGCCAACTACCCGTTCTGCACCATCGAACCGAACACCGGCGAGGTGGCGGTCCCCGATCCGCGCCTGCAGAAGATCGCGGCGATCGGCAAGTCGAAGGAGATCATCCCGACCCGCATCTCCTTCGTCGATATCGCCGGCCTGGTCCGCGGCGCCTCGAAGGGCGAAGGGCTGGGCAACCAGTTCCTGGCCAACATCCGCGAGGTCGACGCCATCGTCCATGTGCTGCGCTGCTTCGAGGATGACGACATCACCCATGTCGAGGGCCGCATCGACCCCGTCGCCGACGCCGAGACCGTCGAGACCGAGCTGATGCTCGCCGACCTCGATAGCCTCGAACGCCGCATAGCGCAGTTCCGCAAGCGCGCTTCCGGCAAGGACAAGGAGGCGCTGGCCGTGCTTCCGATGATGGAAGCCGCCCTCGAACTCCTGCAGGCCGGCAAGCCCGCCCGCATCCTGCTCAACGGCATCGCGCCCGAGGATCTGCGCATTTTGCAGGGGCTGAACCTGCTGACGTCGCACCCCGTGCTCTATGTCTGCAATGTCGCCGAGGCCGACGCTGCCACCGGCAATGCGCACACCGAAGCGGTCGACCGGATGGCTGCCGCGCAAGGCGCCCGCACCGTGGTGATTTCCGCGGCGATCGAAGCCGAGGTCGCGCAGCTCAGCGATGAAGAGGAAATGGAGTTCCTCGCCACGCTGGGTCTCGAGGAACCGGGCCTGAACAAGGTGATCCGCGCCGGCTACGAGCTTTTGCAGCTCATCACCTATTTCACCGTCGGGCCGAAGGAGACGCGCGCTTGGACCGTGCACAAGGGCGCCAAGGCGCCGCAGGCGGCTGGCGTCATCCACACCGATTTCGAGCGTGGCTTCATCCGCGCCCAGACCATCGCCTATAACGACTTCGTTACGCTGGGTGGCGAAGTGGCGGCCAAGGAAGCCGGCAAAGCGCGCGACGAAGGCAAGGAATATGTCGTCCAGGACGGCGATATCATGCTGTTCAAGTTCAACACGTGATGTGACCGACGACGCGCCGGGAGCCATCATGGCCGCCGACGCGATCACAGCCTCGTGCGCGGCCACATAAGCCTTTTCGCGCGCTTGACTGCCTGCAATGCCCGGTCTAAGGGGCGTCTGCACCCAGCACGTGCTTTCATCGAAAGCACCCGTCCCGTGCAATCCGAAACGACGCAGCTATCGAACGCACCGCTCTTTGGCCACAGCAAGGGAGACCCGGCGATGATCAAGGCATTCGTCGTGGACAATGATCGACTGCGCCTCGCTGACGATCTCTTGGCAAACAGCGACAGGATCGTCTGGGCCGATCTTCTGAACCCGACAAAGGAGGAGGAAGCGACGATCGAGACCTGGCTCGGCGTTGCCATCCCGACGCGCGAGGAGATGGAGGAGATCGAGATTTCGAGCCGCCTCTATATCGAGGACGGCGCCTATTTCATGACCGCCACGCTGCCGGCCCAGACCGAGGCCGACGATCCTCTGATGTCGCCGGTCACCTTCGTGCTGGCCGGCAACAGGCTGATCACCGTGCGTTACCACGAGCCCAAGGCCTTCACGACCTTTCCGCTGCGCGCCGAAAAGGTGGCGACCGGCTGCACCAGCAGCGACACCATCCTGATCGGCCTGCTGGAGGCGATCGTCGACCGCCTTGCCGACATTCTGGAGCGCGCCGGCCGCGACATCGAGGCGATCTCGCGCGATATTTTCGAGGCAAGGTCGACCAAGGCTTCCAAGCGCAACCGCGACTTCCAGGAATTGCTGAAAGCCATCGGCCGCAAGGAGGACATCGCCTCCTCGATCCGCGACAGCCTGATCTCGCTACAGCGGCTGGCCGGCTTTCTCACCCACGCCTCGGCCCAGACTAAGATGAGCAAGGACGTCCGCGCGCGCATCAAGACCCTGTCGCGCGATGTGCTGTCGCTTGCCGACCACGCCACCTTCCTGTCGCAGAAGATCAACTTCCTGCTCGACGCGACGCTCGGCATGATCTCGATCGAGCAGAACGCCATCATCAAGATCTTCTCCGTCGCCGCGGTCATCTTCCTGCCGCCGACGCTGGTGGCGTCGATCTACGGCATGAATTTCAATGTCATGCCCGAGCTGAGCTGGCATTTCGGCTACCCGTTCGCCATCGGCTTGATGATCCTGTCGGCGATCCTTCCGTTCTGGTATTTCCGCCGCCGCGGCTGGCTCTGACCAAGGCTTGGCTAGAAATCTCTTGACCAAAGGCTGTCCGGCCTGCATCCGGGAACGCCGATCCCTTGGGATCGTACAATCTTGAACCGGATTCCAGACCATGACCGGAAAGACCTGGGCCTATGAGGATTTCGTCGAGGGAGCCTCGCTCGACCTCGGCACGAAGCTGGTGAGCGCGGCCGAGATCATCGAATTCGCGCAGGAATTCGATGCGCAGCCGATGCATCTCGACGAGGCAGCGGGCAAGGCCAGCATCCTTGGCGGGCTGGCGGCCTCCGGCTGGCACACATGCGCGATGTTCATGCGCATGCTGTGCGACGCTTTCCTGCTGGACTCGACCTCGCAAGGCGCCCCCGGTGTCGACCACGTCAAATGGAAAAGGCCGGTGCTGGCCGGCGACGTTTTGAGCGGCAACACCACCGTCCTTGCCAAGCGCCTGTCCAGATCCAAGCCCCAGATCGGCCTCGTCACCATGCGCAGCGAGCTTTTCAACCAGCGTGGCGAAGGCGTCTTCGAACTTGAGAATACCGTGATGTTCCTGACCCGAGGGGCCAGCGCGTGAGCCTCGACGAGTTCTTTCGCATCGGCGCCACCGTCACCCTCGGTTCCCACACATTCGAACCCGAGTCGATCAAGGCGTTCGCCCGGAAATACGATCCGCAGATATTCCATCTCGACGAAGAGGCGGCGAAGAAGAGCGTGTTCGGTGGCCTGTGCGCCTCGGGTTGGCACACAGCGGCAACCTGGATGAAATTGAACCTCGAAACCGGTGTGGAGGCCGAGGGCGCGCGCTGGGCCGGCGCTGGGCCTGCGCCCGAATTCGGCCCCTCGCCCGGTTTCAAGAATCTCAAATGGCTGAAGCCCGTCTATGCAGGAGAAACCGTAACCTTCACCCGCACCGCGCTTACCCACCGCCCCATCGCATCGCGGCCGGGCTGGCGATTATTGACGCTGCGCTCGGAGGCTTTCGATTCGACCGGCGACAAGGTTATCGAGCTCGAAAGTGCGGTGTTGGTGAAGGTGGGGTGAGAGCGCGGCTTACCTTCTCCCCTTTGTTGTGGGAGAAGGAAAAAGCGCATCAATGCCCCTCAAACCCGATCAGCGTCCTGACCGGCACGCCGAGTGCTTCGAGCTTGTCGCGGCCGCCAAGGTCCGGCAGGTCGATGACGAAACAGGCGGCGAGGATGTCGGCGCCGATCTGTCTGAGAAGCTTGACCGCCGCTTCCGCCGTGCCGCCGGTGGCGATCAGATCGTCGACGAGGATGACCTTCTCGCCCGGAGACACGCCGTCCTTGTGCATCTCCATCTCGTCCAGCCCGTATTCGAGGCTGTAGGCGACGCGCACCGTCTCGTAAGGCAGCTTGCCCTTCTTGCGGATCGGCACGAAGCCGGCCGAGAGCTGATGGGCGATAGCCCCGCCGAGAATAAAGCCGCGCGCCTCGATGCCGGCGATCTTGTCGATCTTCTCGCCGGCATAGGGGTGCACCAGTTCGTCGATGGCGCGGCGAAAGGCGCGCGCATTGCCGAGCAGCGTAGTGATATCGCGAAACAGGATGCCCGGCTTGGGGTAGTCGGGAATGGTGCGGATCGCAGCAAGCAGCGTGTCTTCGAGCGAAGATTTCATGAGGCGGAGATTCCGTTGCGGTACAGTTTTGCCGGTAAGCGGCCGAAAAGAAAAGGGCGCCTTTCGGCGCCCCGGGCATTTTCGTTCTTTCAGTACCGGTCAGTGCGCCACGCCGGCCCACACCTTGCGCTTGGTCAGATAGACCAGCGCGCCGAACAGCAGCAGGAAGACCAGCACGCGAAAGCCGGTCTTCTTGCGGGCTTCCAGATGCGGCTCGGCTGCCCACATCAGGAAGGCCGACACGTCGCGGGAATACTGGTCGACGGTCTGCGGAGAGCCGTCGTCATAGGTCACCTGATCGTCGGAAAGCGGCTTGGGCATCTTCAGCGACACGCCGGCTATGAAGTAGGGATTGTAGTGCGTGCCCTCCGGTATCTCCATGCCCGCCGGCGGCTGCTCGTCATAGCCGGTCAGCAGCGAGTGGATATAGTCGGGACCGCCCTGGGCGTATTGGGTGAAGATGTCGAAGACGAAACGCGGAAAGCCGCGCTCGACGCCGCGTGCCTTGGCCAGCAGCGACATGTCGGGCGGGGCAGCCCCGCCATTAGCGGCCGCTGCTGCCTGATCGTTGGGGAACGGCGCCGGGAAATGGTCGGACGGTATGCCGGGACGATCGAACATGTCGCCGGCATCGTTGGGACCGTCATTGATCGTGTACTCTGCCGCCAGCGCCTTGACCTGCGCTTCCGAGTAGCCAAGATCCTCCAGCGTGCGGAACGCCACCAACTTCATCGAATGGCAGGCCGCGCAGACTTCCTTGTAGACCTTCAGCCCGCGCTGCAACTGTGCCTTGTCGTAGGTGCCGAACGGCCCGGCGAAGCTCCAGTCCATCTCCTTCGGCTCGTGTATCGGGAAATGCGTCGGCGCGGCTTCGTTGTGCGCCTCTTCCTGGGCGATGGCCCCGGTGGTCGCAGCGCCAGCGCCTGCCAAGACTAGGCCGAGCAGCGCCAGCGAGGTGAGAATCTTCTTCATGCCAAATCCCCTTGAGATTCTCTGCCGCGCCGTCGTCATCTCGAGCATGATCTTGTCCGAAAACCGGTCTCCACTGTTCAGGATCATGCTCAGCCCTTGGTTTCCGGTGCGGCCGTCGCGCCAGCCGGATGTCCGCCGCCGCCCTTGTTTTTCTCAAGCACCGCCTCGGTGATCGAATTCGGCAGCCGCCGCGGCGTTTCGACCAGGCCCAGCACCGGCAGCACCACCAGGAAGAACGCGAAGTAGAACAATGTCGCCATTTGCGCCATGAAGACATAGCTGCCTTCGGCCGGCTGCGAACCCAGCCAGCCAAGCAGGACGGCATCGATCACGAACAGCCAGAAGAACAGCTTGTACCAGGGCCGGTAGACCGCCGAGCGCACCTTCGAGGTGTCGAGCCACGGCACCAGGAACAGCATGGCAATCGAGCCGAACATCGCGAGCACGCCGCCGAGCTTGGAGTTGATCGGCCCGATATTGAAAGTGATGGCGCGCAGGATCGCGTAGAACGGCAGGAAGTACCATTCCGGCACGATATGGGCAGGCGTCTTCAGCGGGTCGGCGACTATGTAGTTGTCCGGGTGGCCGAGAAAGTTCGGCAGATAGAAGACGAAATAGGCGAAGATGAACAGGAACACGAGCATCCCGAAGGCGTCCTTGATGGTCGCATAAGGGGTGAAGGCGACGGTATCGGTCTTCGACTTGACTTCGATGCCGGTAGGGTTCGACTGGCCGACCACATGCAGTGCCCATATATGCAGCACGACGACGCCGGCGATCATGAACGGCAAGAGATAGTGCAGCGAAAAGAAGCGGTTCAGCGTTGGATTGTCGACGGCGAAGCCGCCGAGCAAAAGCTGCTGGATCCAGTCGCCGACCAGCGGGATGGCGCTGAAGAAGCCGGTGATGACGGTCGCGCCCCAGAAGCTCATCTGCCCCCAGGGCAGCACATAGCCCATGAAGCCCGTCGCCATCATCAGCAGGTAGATGATGCAGCCAAGGATCCACAGAAGCTCGCGCGGCGCCTTGTACGAACCGTAGTAGAGGCCGCGGAAGATGTGGATGTACACGGCGACGAAGAAGAACGACGCGCCGTTCGAATGCAGATAACGCAGCAGCCAGCCCGAATTCACGTCGCGCATGATCTTTTCGACCGAATCGAAGGCGAGCGTGCTGTCTGCCGCATAGTGCATGGCCAGCACGATGCCGGTCAGCATCTGCGCCGCCAGCATGAGCGCCAGGATGCCGCCGAAGGTCCACGCATAGTTGAGATTGCGCGGCACCGGATAGGCGACGAAGCTGTCATAGACCAGCCGTGGCAGCGGCATGCGGGCGTCAAACCAGCGTCCGATCCCGGTCTTGGGCGTGTAGGTCGAGTGTCCCTCGCTCATCGAAATGTCCCCTCGCCTCAGCCGATACGGATCTTGGTGTCGGAAATGAACTGGAACACCGGCACCGCCATGTTCTCCGGCGCCGGCCCCCCGCGGACGCGGCCGGCGGTGTCGTACACCGAACCATGGCACGGGCAGAACCAGCCGCCGAACTCGCCTTCCTGGCCAAGCGGAATGCAGCCGAGATGGGTGCAGACCTGGACCATTACCATCCAGGCTTCCTTGCCGGGCATGGTGCGGTTGGCGTCCGTCGCCGGTGCGTCGGCCGGCAGATTGGCGTTACGGGCCAGCGGATCCTTGAGCTGGGCCAGATTGACCGCCTCGCCGTCCTTCATCTCTTGTTCGGTGCGGTTGCGCACGACCACCGGCTTACCGCGCCATTTCACGACAAGCGACGTTCCCGGCGTCAGCGAAGAGACGTCGATCTCGACCGAGGCCAGCGCCAGCGTCGAGGCATCCGGGCGCATCTGGTCGATGAACGGCCAGGCGACGGCACCCGCGCCGACCACTGCCGCCATGCCGGTGGCGACGTAGAGAAAATCACGACGGTTGGGATCCTGGGTGTCGGTTGCGCTCACGGGTGCCTGATCCTTTCGCCTCTTCCGTGCCGGTGGCGAGCCTTGTTCCCCGCTCATTCACGCCAACCCGACAGCGCATGGCGAACAGGCTAGCGAATTCCTCCGGCATTTGGACTTCGGTTTATGCGTGAAGCCTGTTTTTGTCCAGACGGGTGAAGGCACAAGGGCAGATTGTCGCGGGGACGCAAATCGGCGTCGGGAGGCACGCCGACGAAGACGGCCAAACCACAGGAAAACAACGGCAAAACCGGCACCTGCGGTTACCTCGACAGGAGACCCGTCCCCGGTCTATCCTCGGCCCATGGCGCATGTCATCGACCGCGACAAATGGGCCGGGGCGTCCGACCGCCGGTCCGACCATTGGCAAGGCGAACTGCAGTGCGGCGCCTACGGCTCCAAAAGCTGCCTGATCTTCAACTATCTGCCGGAGATCGGCGGCGGCCCGCGGCTGCACACGCATCCCTATTGCGAGATATTCATCATCCGCGCCGGCACCGGGCTGTTCACTGTCGGCGACCGGCAGATCGAGGCATCGGCCGGCCAGATCCTGATCGTGCCGCCGGACACGCCGCACAAATTCACCAATCTCGGCCCAGGCCCGCTCGAGACCACCGACATCCACGAAAACGGCAGCTTCATCACTGAATGGCTGGAATAGACGCGCGGCGCTGCCATGTGGTGGGTCTGGCCACAGCCAAAGCGCGCGTTAGATCATCGGCATCCGCATCCAAAGGTAACGCGAATGCCTGGACGCAGCATAGAGGTCGAAGGCCTGACGATCGCCGTTCGCGAGGCGGGCCCGATGGCAGCGCCAGCCTTTCTCCTGCTGCATGGCTGGCCGCAAAGCTCCCATGCCTTCGAGCCGGCGATGGAGCGACTATCGCAAAAATACCACGTCATCGCTCCCGATCTGCCGGGCATTGGCGGCTCATTCGGTGCCCCGAAGGCCGGTGACAAGAAGACCCTCGCGAGGCTCATGAAAAGTGTCGCCGACGCTTTCATGCTGGACCGGCCAGTGGTGGTTGGTCATGACGTCGGCGGGCAGGTCGTATATTCAATGCTCCGCAATCATCGCGATGCTCTTGCTGGTGCGGTGATCATGGATGTCGCCATTCCCGGCATATCGCCGTGGGAGGAAGTGATCCGCAATCCGCAGATCTGGCATTTCGGGTTTCATGCCGTGCCAAGGCTCCCCGAGGAACTCGTGGCCGGTCGTGAGCGCGCCTATTTCGATTTCTTCTTCGACGCTCTGAGCAAAGATGGCTCCGCTATTTCGTCCGAAGCGCGAGACATCTACGCCGAAGCCTATTCCCGCCCCGAAAGCCTGAAGGCCGGTTTCGACTGGTATCGCGCCTTCGCCGTCGACGCCAGGGAGAACACAACGACGCCGAAGGCCCGGATCGACGTGCCCGTGCTGTATCTCAGAGGGTCGGCCGAGCCCGGCGCTATCGAGGATTATCTGGAGGGTCTTCGTTCTGCGGGGCTCACCAATATCGAATGCGGCATCATTCCTGACAGCGGCCATTTCGCCGCCGACGAGAATCCGGGGGCGCTTGTCGAACGGCTCATGCGCTTCCGCGAAAAAGTCCGCTAAAGGCATGTGCCCAAAAGCATGCCCGGCTTGACCAAAGGTGCGCGGCGGCTTTGGGACGAGGATGCAACATTAAAGCGCGTCGCGCTTTGAGCTGCAGGCGCCGAATGCCTATCTGGCGCCGAGCCTGGCCAGCACGGCTTTTGGGATGTTGTATTCCCGGATCACCGCGTCGTGCTTGCGCAAGCCGCACAGTTCGCGCTGGATGAAATAGCCGTGGACGGCCTCCGCGGCATCCTTGAGCAGCCGGGCACGCTGTTCGCCATCGTCGCCATGTTCGCGCAACCTCGCCAGCGTTTCATCCACGCGTCGGCCGGCGCGGCCGAGCGCCGCTGCCTTTTCGCCGAGGATTTCATGGCCGAGCAAGTCGAGTGCGCTCTCCTGCGCTCCCGACCGTCCGAAATTCGATGGCATTCGCACCGACATGGTCCACTCCGGTCTTGCTGAAATCTGGCCCTATTCCGCCGGCCGCGTCGCCTCCAGCACGCTCTCTTCGTTGAACAGGAAGCCGCCCGACTGCCGCTTCCACAGCCGCGCATAAAGCCCGTCGAGTGCGACCAGTTCGTCATGCGTGCCTTGTTCAACGATGCGGCCGCCGTCGAGCACCACCAGGCGATCGAGTGCCGCGATGGTCGACAGCCGGTGCGCGATGGCGATGACCGTCTTGTTCTCCATCAGCCTCGCCAGATTTTCCTGTATGGCCGCCTCGATGTCGGAATCGAGCGCCGACGTCGCTTCGTCGAGTATCAGGATCGGCGCGTCCTTGAGGAAGACGCGGGCGATCGCGACGCGCTGACGCTGGCCGCCGGACAATTTCACCCCACGCTCGCCGACAAAGGCCTCGTAGCCCTGGCGATCGCGATTGTCGCGCAAGTCGAGGATGAAGTCGTGCGCCTCGGCCTTCTTGGCGGCCGCGATTACCTCGGCGTCGGTCGCGTCGGGCATGCCGAGCTTGATGTTGTCGCGAAGCGAGCGATGGAACAGTGCGGTATCCTGGCTGACGACGCCGATATGGGCGCGCAGAGAATTCTGCGTGACTTTGGCAACATCCTGGCCGTCGATCGTTATTTTTCCGCCCTCTAGGTCGTAGAGGCGTAGGATCAGATTGGCCAGCGTCGTCTTGCCGGCGCCGGACGGCCCGACCAGTCCGACCTTCTCGCCCGGCCGCACGACAAGGTCGATGCCGTTGAGTACGCCGAACCCCTTGCCGTAGTGGAACTCGACATTCTTCACGTCGATCCGGCCGCCGCTTACCACAAGCTCCCTGGCGTCGGGCGCATCGGTCAGGCCGAGCGGCTGCGAGATCAGCGCCTTGGAGTTTTCCAGCACGCCGAGGTTCCGTAGGATGCTGTTGAGCTGCATCATCAGCCTGCCGAGCAGCATGTTGAGCCGCAGCACCAGCGACAGCGTGAAGGCGACGGCGCCTACGGTGATCGAGCCTTCGACCCAGAGATAGACGGCAAAACAGGCGATCGCCGTGATCATGATCCCCGACAGCGTCGTCAGCGCCATGCGCACGCCGGTCAGCCGGCGGGTGAACGGCCGCAGTGCGTCGAGATAGATATCGAAACCGCTCCTGATGTAGCGGTCGTCGCCGTCGGCAGAGAACAGCTTCAGCGTCTGCACGTTCGAATAAGAATCGACGATGCGGCCGTTGATCATCGAACCGGCCTCGGCGGTTGCCTCGGCATGCTTGCGGATCGCCGGCACATAGCGCTTGGCCAGCCAGCCGAAGGCGGTGATCCAGATCACCACCAGCACCGCCAGCCTGAGATCGAGGCTGGCGACCAGAACCAGCGTCGTCACCGTATAGACGACCATGAACCAGACGACCTCGATGAAGCTTTCCATCAAATCGCCGGTCGCCTGCCCTGCCTGCCAGACCTTGGTCGCGATGCGGCCGGCGAAATCGTTCTGGAAAAAGGCGTAGGACTGGCGCGAGACATGGCGGTGAGCCTGCCAGCGCACCAGATTGTAGAAGCCGGGCGTGATCGTCTGCTCGTCGACCAGCGCCGCCAGGCCGACGACGATGGTGCGGATGACCAGCACCACGACGGCCATGAAGACAAGTTCGGGACCGGCGGCAGTCCATAGCGCGTCCCAGCTGCGCTCGCCGGGGAGCTGGTCGAGAATGTCGACCAGCCGCCCGACGAAGTAGAACAGTCCAGCCTCGACCAGCGGCGCGATGCCGCCAATGAGCAGCATGGCGAAGAAGGCGACCTTCGCCTGGCCAACATAGTGCCAGAGGAACCCCCTGACGCTGACCGGTGGCCGAAGGTCCGCGGGCTCCCTGAATGGATAGACCCAGTTCTCGAACCAGCGATAGACGGCAATCATCATGCGGCTGCCATCATTCGGCTGCTTGACCCTTGACGATGGCGTCGTTGGCGGCGGCGCCGTCGTCGAGCAGGAAGCCGCCCGACTGGCGCTGCCAAAGCTGCGCATAAAGCCCGCCGCTGGCGACGAGTTGCTCATGCGAACCTTCCTCGATGACGCGGCCCTTGTCCATGACGACGAGCCGGTCCATCGCTGCGATGGTCGAGAGCCGGTGCGCGATGGCGATGACGGTCTTGCCTTGCATGAGCTTGTAGAGATTCTCCTGGATGGCCGCCTCGGCCTCGGAATCGAGCGCAGACGTCGCTTCGTCGAGAATGAGGATCGGCGCGTCCTTCAGCATAACGCGGGCAATGGCAATGCGTTGCCGCTGGCCGCCGGACAATTTGACGCCGCGATCGCCGACGTGCGCGTCGAAACCCGTGCGGCCACTGGCGTCCGAAAGCCTCGATATGAAATCAAGCGCCTCGGCCCGGCGTGCTGCCTCTACCAGCATCTCGTTGCTGGCGTCCGGCCGGCCGTACAGGATGTTCTCGCGCACCGAACGATGCAGCAGCGAGGTGTCCTGGGTGACCATGCCGATCTGAGCACGCAGCGAATCCTGCGCCACCGCCGCGATTTCCTGGCCGTCGATCAGGATCCGGCCAGCTTCGAGGTCGTAGAAGCGCAACAGAAGGTTGACCAGTGTCGACTTGCCGGCGCCCGAGCGGCCGACGATGCCGACCTTTTCGCCCGGCTTCACCGTCAGCGACAGGCTTTCGATGATGCCCTTCTGCTTGCCGTAGTGGAAGCGGATGTCCTCGAAACGGATCTCGCCCTTGGTCACGGCAATATCCTTGGCCCCAGGCCTGTCTTCGACGAGGCGCGGCAGCGAGATCGAGCTGATGCCGTCCTGCACAGTGCCGATGTTCTCGAACAAGGCGGACATCTCCCACATGATCCATTGCGACATGCCCCACAGCCGAAGCACGAGGCCGATGACCAGGGCGACGGCGCCGATCGTCACCGCGTGGCCGAGCCACAGCCACAGCGAGATCGCGGTGATCGAAAACAACAGCAGCGAGTTCAGGATGTAGAGCAGGCCGTAGAGCTGCGTCACCAGCCGCATTGACCGGTACACCGTGTCGAGAAAGCCGGCCATGCCTTCCCGGGCGAAGGACGCTTCGCGACGTGCGTGCGAGAACAGCTTCACCGTCTGGATATTGGAGTAGCTGTCGACGACGCGGCCGGTCATGGTCGAGCGCGCATTGGCCTGCTCCTCGCCGACCTTGCCCAAGCGCGGAATGAAGTAGCGCAGGAGCAAGACATAGCCGGCAAGCCAGACGCCAAGCGGTGCCGCCAGCCGCAAGTCGGCCGAGCCGACGATGAACAGCATGCCGAGGAAATAAACGACGATATAATTGAGCACGTCGATAAGCTTGATGACGCACTCACGCACCGCGAGCGCGGTCTGCATCAGCTTGGTCGCGATGCGCCCGGCGAACTCGTCCTGGTAGAAGCTCATCGACTGTTTGAGTAAGTAGCGATGCACCTGCCAGCGGATACGCATCGGATAGTTGCCCATCAGCGTCTGCTGGTTGAGGAGCGAATGGAACCAGACCGTCGCCGGCAAGGCAAAAACCACGATGAACGCCATGGCGGCGAGGTTCCAGCCCTCGGTCTGCAGGAACGTCTCGCGATTCTGCACCGACAGCCAGTCGACGATCCGGCCCATGAAGCCGAACATCCACACCTCGGCGACGGCAATAGCCGTCACCAGCACCGCATCGAGAGCGATGTAGGGCCAGGCGCCGCGCGTATAGTGCACGCAAAAGGCGATCAGCGTCTTCGGCGGCTCGACCGGTTCCTCGGCGGGGAATGGATCGAGCCTTCTTTCAAACCAGCGGAACATTGTCTTGGTACTCATATGCTGTTTTCGCTCACGCGGCGCGGGAGCTCGTGGCGTCCTGGGAGCGCGTAACGTTCTGGAAACGTGGAACATCCTGGGATCGCGTGGCGGCAAAGATCGGCGTCCCCGAATCATCCGGGCCGCCGATCCTGCTTCGCGCAATATAGGACGTCGCAGTCTTTTCGCCGACAGGCTCGTTTGGCGATCCTGACAGCGCGGTGTCGACGACCCGGAGTTTCGCGCCTGTCTTTGCGCCAGGCCGGATCAGTCTGATAATGCGGCGCACCAGCGACGGCCGGCTGCGGTCGGGAACCGCGCGCGAGAAATCGACGTCCGGCAGCATGCCGCGATGTGGGCGCCGACGGGTCTCGGCGTGAACCGCCGACGAATAGGTTTCGCCGATCAAAAGCGCCCAGGTCGCCATCCTGCGCTCGTGCAGGCTTCTTGAACCGGGAATTCTGCAGGGATCGAACATCGGTCCGTCCTCCGTGTGAAAGTGTAGGAAAAACGCTGAATCCGGCCTGTTCGCGGGCGAACGGCCGGCGAAAGGCGAGGATTGAACAAAGGCGTGTTCAGGCGGGGCGTTCAGCCCCTTCGACAGCTTGAAAAACATCGCAGGATTCCTTCGAAGACCGAAAAAAGTTTCGGCTAAGAATCGGTGCGATCGAAGTCTAAAAGGTCAGGAGAATCGTCGTACCGAAACCGCCGGCAGGCTGGTAAGCCCACAAGAGGGGCGCTGGATGTACATGATCATCATGAATTACCCCTCCATCGGTTCGGGTTGACAATGCCCGGCGTATAACCGACTTCGAAAAAAATGACCACCCGCCAGTCCAGCAATTTCCAAAACCGCGCGACCTCTGTGGCCGATCTGCCACGGATCAAAATGGCGTGGAAATGAACGACCGTCTCCGCATCGCGCTCTACCAGCCGGATATCGCCGGCAACACCGGGACAATCCTGCGTTTCGCCGCTTGCCTCGGTCTCGGCGTCGACATCATCGAACCGGCCGGCTTCCCGCTCTCCGACCGGGCGCTGAAACGAGCCGGCATGGATTATCTCGAAATGGCGCGGCTTTCCCGGCATGTCGATTGGTACGCCTTCGAGAACTGGCGCAGAGGCGAAGCGCGGCGGCTGGTGCTGCTGTCGACCAAAGCTGCGACCGCCTATACGGATTTCGTCTTCGCCGACGATGACGTCCTTCTGTTCGGCCGCGAATCCGCAGGCGTACCGGATTCTGTCCACGAGGCGGCGGACGCGCGACTGATCATCCCGATGCAAGCCGCCGCGCGCAGCATCAACGTCGCGCTCTCGGTCGCCATGGTGACCGGCGAGGCGATCCGGCAGCTCGGATAGGATTTGCAGACCCTCGGTCGGCGCAACGTTTATCGCGGCTTTCTGGCCGACAACCACACCATCTCTTGTCACTCTCACCCAGGCGCACATCGCCTTCTCCTGCGGTTTGCATATCAAGAGTTTCTTGGTTACAAGCTCAACTTAACTTGAGGTCAAGCGGAAAATTCGAATGGCTGCGGTGACGGAATTGACGGTCGGTCAAGTGGCGGCGCGAAGCGGCGTGGCAGTGTCGGCGCTGCATTTCTACGAGGCGCGCGGACTGATCCGCAGCCACCGCACATTAGGCAACCAGCGGCGCTACGGCCGCGACGTGCTGAGGCGTGTGGCGATCATCAGGATCGCGCAAGAGGTCGGCATCTCGCTGGCCGAGATCGGTGCCGCACTTGAAGCGCTGCCTGAAGGCCGCACGCCGACGCGCGAGGACTGGAACCTGCTTTCAACGGCCTGGCGCGACCAGCTCGATCAGAAGATTGCCCAGCTGAAGAAGCTGCGCGACGGGCTGACCGACTGCATCGGCTGCGGCTGCATGTCGATCGACAAGTGCCCGCTGCGGAACAAGGAAGACCGATTGAGCGCTCAAGGCCCGGGAGCAAGGCGGTTGCTGGTCGCTCGTTAATCGGCCGCGGGCAATCGCCTGATGGTGAATTCGATGACGTCGCCCGGCCGCTCGAACCAGCTTTCGATCTCGGTCCAGTAGGCCTGCTTGGGAAAGCGCTCGAACCACTCCTTCGCCTTGAGCCGCGCATCGGAGCGCGGCAGGACGAAAGTCTCGCGCAGGAAGCCGTCGCGCGGCATGCGCTCGCGCTCGGCGCGCGAACGGTCGAGCCTCTTCTTCAGGCCATCCAGCGGCGGTCTTGCCGGGGTGCGCACGAAAGAACTCCATTCACACTTGACCCTTGCATCCAAGAGATTAGGGATCGCGGCCGGAAAAGACGAGTCATTTGTCGGGGCGCGCCCCGCAACCGGAGACAGCATTTGCTACGACCCGAAATAGCGGCGGGGCTGCCGGCCGACATCGAACAGAAGAAGATGGAGGCGCGGCTGTGGTTCGAGACGTTGCGCGAGCGCATCTGCGCCACTTTCGAGCAGATCGAGCAGGACCTGCAGGGGCCGCAGGCCTCATGGTCGCCCGGCCACTTCGAAAAGACGCCGTGGGAGCGGGACGCCGGCAAGGGCGGCGGCGGCATGATGTCGATGATGCATGGCCGCGTGTTCGAGAAGATCGGCGTCCACACCTCTACCGTCTATGGCGAATTCTCGCCGGAGTTCAGGAAGCAGATGCCGGGCGCCGAGGAAGACCCGCGCTTCTGGGCGAGCGGCATTTCGCTGATCGCCCATCCTTGGAACGCCAACGTGCCGGCCGTGCACATGAACACGCGCATGGTCGTCACCTCGCGCCACTGGTTCGGCGGCGGCGCCGACCTGACGCCGGTGCTCGACCGCCGCCGCACCCAGGACGACCCGGACACGGTTGCCTTCCACCGCGCCATGCAATTCGCCTGCGACAAGCATCCGGCGGTGGCCGACCACGCGAAATTCAGGGCCTGGTGCGACGAGTATTTCTATCTGCCGCACCGCAATGAACCGCGCGGCACCGGTGGCATTTTCTTCGACTGGTTGCATTCGGACGAGGACAAAGGCGGCTGGAACGCCGATTTCAACTTCGTCCAGGATGTCGGGCGCGCTTTTCTCGTCGTCTACGGACATCTGGTGCGGGCCAATTTCAACGATAACTGGACCGACGGCGATCGCGAAGAACAGCTGATCCGCCGTGGCCGCTATGTCGAATTCAACTTGCTTCACGATCGCGGCACCATCTTCGGGCTGAAGACCGGCGGCAACGTAGCCTCGATCCTGTCCAGCCTGCCGCCAGAGGTGAAATGGCCGTAAAATCTCGGTGAGCTGGACGTGAGCCGCATTCAGGTCCAAATCGCTGGATTCTGGCGGCGAATGTGGCACAGAGAATATCTTTTTCGTCTAATATCCCTTTGAAAAAACAGGACTATTTTTCGCTTCGGGCCGGGAAACGCCGGCGGTTCTCGCCTCCTCCAGAACCGCGACCCGACGCGACCGGACGGCCTATGATCGAGTGAGGCACCTTTTCAAGTGCCCTCATTTTCCAGGAGAGCATGCCATGCGCAAGCTTATTATGTCGGCTGCGGCTGTTGCCGTTCTTGCCTCTGGTGACGCTGCCTTCGCAGCGGTCAAGCACACCACGGGCACAGTCAAGGTCTATGATGGAACGGCTATGAGCCTTGTTCTAGATGACGGATCTACCTTTACGCTGCCCAAGGCCTTCAAGGATCCTGGCCTGAAGGTCGGCGAAAAGGTTCGCGTTTCGTGGGACATGAGCGGCAAGAGCAAAATTGCCGAGGCAGTCAGGATCGTGAAGTGACGGCCTGCCCGCTGAAGCAAGACGAGGTCTTGCCTCCAGAGCAAGACACAGTCTTGTCTCCGGGGTAGCGTAAGAGGGCGGAGCAGCGCTGCTCCGCCTTTTCGGTCGTGCGGCAACCAAAGCCACTCAATCGTGTTATGCTTGCTTGGCCAGCGCATGACCCGAAACCGATACCCGGTCTCGACAGGGATCATGCGTCGATCAAAGGTGCTGGAGCTTCCGCATTCAGCGAGTGCGCGGCGCTCCGAGGAGGAAAAGGAGAAATCCGATGAAGGAATTCCACTGCGGCTCGCTCGTTCCGGGTTGTGACTGGCATACGCGCGCCGAAGAGGAAGCTGAAGTCATGCGTCGTGCGGTCGAGCACATGCGCGAGACGCACGGCGAGACGATTATTCGCGAGACGATGATCGAAGCCATCCGTTCGCGCATCGAAAAGGCCCGCGACGCGGCCTGATTTGCTTAACTTTCGAGTGCTTCTGCGGCGCGCCCGAGGAGCGCGCCGCGATCCAGCGCAAAGCCGGACTCGATCCACTCGTTTTCGAGGTTTTTCAAGGTTGCGCCGAGTTTCGGCCCGGGCGCCGCGCCAAGTGTCGTCAGATCGGCGCCCTTGAGCGGAAAAACGGGCTTTTTCCACTTTCCGGCGAAGGTCAGCAGGCGCGAGAAGCCGCCGGCTTCGAGCAGCGCGTCATTGTCCTCGACCGCGCGGGCTCGAGCCGAAGCGAGCGACAGCCGCAAACGATCGACAAAGCCCTGATGATCGCCACGATAGAGCCGTTTTGCGAGTTCCGCCTCGGTCGTCTTCGGCTCGACAGGCGCTGTCAGCGCCCACTGCCTGAGACGGCCGGCTTGGCTGACCGAGAATCTCAGCCGCTCGGTGAGCGTCTTCATTCGCGCGGCGTCCGGCGGCACGATCGCTTCCAGCCTGAGCAGCGGGTCCGGCGTCCAGCCCAGATCCTTTTCGGCCCTGGTCAGCGCATGGATCGCATCGATGCCCCATTTCTCGCTTTCCGGCAGAACGCTGGTGAGCACGCTGGCCTGGCGCATCCACAGCAAGGCGCGCGATGGATCGGGCGCCGACAGCAGCTTCTTCAGCTCGGACCAGACGCGCTCGACCGAAAGTTGGCTGAGCCCCTCTTTGAGCCGGGCGCAAGCCTTCAGCCCTTCGGCATCCGGCCGGCCGTCGCCATACCAGGCGAAGAAGCGGAAAAAGCGCAGGATGCGCAGATAATCCTCGCGGATACGAGCTTCAGGATCGCCGATGAAGCGAAGCCGGCGCGCCTCGACGTCGGCAATGCCGCCGACCAGGTCGACAACCGTGCCGTCGGCCTCGGCATAGAGTGCGTTGATGGTGAAATCGCGCCGTTCCGCGTCGGCCTTCCAGTCGCGCCCGAACGACACTTTTGCCCGCCGCCCGTCGGTCTCGATATCGGCACGCAGCGTGGTCGCCTCGAATGGCTTCCCGCCGGCGACAATCGTGACGGTGCCGTGCTCGATGCCGGTCGGCACGGCCTTGAAGCCCGCCGCCTCGGCGCGGCGGATAGTCTCATCAGGCAGGCAAGTGGTGGCGATATCGACGTCGGCGACCGGCTGGCCGATGAGCGCATTGCGCACCGCGCCGCCGGCGACACGCGCCTCCTCGCCGCCATCGGCCAGCGCCGCCAGCAGGCGCTGCAGGTGCTTTTCGCCGAGCCAGTCGGCTTTGCCCGCGAGCGACACCCGGCCACTCACGTATAGAGCCTTTCATAGAGCGTGCGGATGATGCCGGCGGTGACGCCCCAGATGCGCTGACCGTCATAGGGCATCTCGTAGAAGAACCATTCCAGGTCGTTCCACATGCGGCTGTCGCGGCCATGGTTGGCCGGGTCCATCAGGAAGCGCAGCGGCACCTCGAAGGCGGCATCTACCTCCTCGGAATTCAGCGTCAGTGAAAAACTCGGCCGCACGATCCCCAGCACCGGGGCGATGCGATAGCCGCTGCCGGAGACATAATCGGGCATGCGGCCGATGATCTCGATCTGGTCCTGGCCGAGCCCGATCTCCTCGAATGTCTCGCGCAATGCCGCCGCCTCCGGGCTCGGATCGGTGGGGTCGATCGTGCCGCCGGGAAAAGCCACCTGCCCCGAATGGTTGCGCAGCTTTTCCGCCCGTTTGGTCAGGAGGACCGTGGCGTCGCGTCCATGATCGACCACCGGGATCAGCACGGCGGCATCGCGCAATGCCTTCGCCAGCTTCAACCGCGGATGGCCAGGATTGAAGCGATGGTCGCCGTAATCGTCGGCGGCATGCGCCAGCGGCTGTGCCGCGACACGTGCGCGAAAATCCCAGGCGGAAAACGGCGCCCCTGTCACTTGGTCCATAATGTCACTTGGTCCATAGCGTCACCTGGTCCATCGTACGCTGCCCATCATGCGCTCAGCCGCTGCAGTTTTTCCGCCGTCATGATCGGATAGATCGCGCCCTTCGAGCGGACGGCAAACATCCTTCTGCCGCCGACGTCGATCTCTTCGCCATGCCCGACCAGTTCGTACATGACCGGCCGCGCCACCAGCGCCTCCAGCCGCCCGCGCACCAGCACATAGGGTTTCAGGCCACCGGTCGCGTCCTCGTCGACGAAGCGCAGCGGATGGTCCGGCCCGGCCTCTACCACGTCGCCGACATTGGTGCGGAAGGTGATGACTTGGCCATCGCCGGTGCCGCAAACATCCATCTCGACGGCTATGAAAGGCGCGTCGACGACGCGGATGCCGACCCTTTCGACCGGCGTCACCAGATAGGTCTTGCCGTCTTCGTCCTTGCGCAGCACGGACGAAAACAGCTGCACCAGCGGCATGCGACCGATCGGCGTGCCCAGGTAGAACCAGGTGCCGTCCTGCCTGATCTCCATGTCGAGATCGCCGCAAAAGGCCGGATTCCAGCGCTCCACCGGGGCCGGCCCCTTGCCCGCGCGGGCGGCACGCGAGATCAGCGCCTCCAGTCCGCGCGCCTCGGTGGCTGCCGCCAAACTCTCTTCACGATCCTCGGCGCGTTCCGTCATGGTCACGAAATAGTCACTGTTGTTCCGCTTGTCAGCCTAAGTCTGTGATTTAAATTCAAAGACAGGCGCCATGCGAGGCCGAATCGCGGCATTCTGCGGCGTCGAGGGTGCAAGCCGGTATTTCCAACGAGAAGGATCGATGCTGCATGAGCGTGATGATCAAGGAAAGCCCGATCAGCGAAAAGGACATGATCGCCCAGGCCGAGACGGCGCTGGCCGACATTTCCAGGGTTCGCGACGGCGTCGGCCGCGTCATCTTCGGCCAGGAAAGCGTCGTCGAACGCACGCTGGTGGCGCTGCTGGCCGGTGGCCATGCTCTGCTCGTCGGCGTGCCCGGCCTCGCCAAGACCAAGCTGGTCGAGACACTGGGCATCGTGCTCGGCCTCGATTCCCGCCGCATCCAGTTCACGCCCGACCTGATGCCGTCCGACATTCTTGGCTCCGAGGTGATGGAGCAGGATGAATTCGGCAAGCGTTCCTTCCGCTTCATCTCCGGGCCGATCTTCGCGCAGCTGCTGATGGCCGACGAGATCAACCGCGCCTCGCCGCGCACTCAGTCGGCGCTGCTGCAGTCGATGCAGGAATACCACGTCACCATCGCCGGCGCTCGCCACGACCTGCCGGCGCCCTTCCATGTGCTGGCGACGCAGAATCCCCTGGAGCAGGAAGGTACCTATCCGCTGCCCGAGGCGCAGCTCGACCGCTTCCTGATGCAGGTCGACATCCTTTATCCCGAAATCGAGGCGGAGCGCCGCATTCTTCTGGAAACCACCGGCATTGAGGACGCCAAGGCGCAGAACGTGCTGCAGCCGGCGCGGCTGAAGGAGATCCAGACCTTGATCCGCCGCATGCCGGTGCCGGAAAGCGTCGTCGAGGCGATCCTCCAGCTGGTGCGCTCGGCGCGCCCCGGCCAGGGCAATGCCGAGACCGACAAGCACGTAGCCTGGGGCCCAGGCCCGCGTGCCAGTCAGGCGCTGACGCTGTGCGCCCGCGCCCGCGCCCTCTACGACGGACGGCTGGCGCCGTCGGTCGACGATATCAGAGCGCTGGCCGAGCCGGTGCTGCAGCACCGCATGGCGCTGACCTTTGCCGCCCGTGCCGAGGGCACGACCGTGCGCGACGTGGTGGCGAAACTGGCAAAAGGCATCTGATGGCGCGTATTGGCGAGGCCCAGGCACCGGCAGCGACGCGTGACGCGCTCGCCCGCGGCCGGTTGCGGGCGTCGCTGGTGCCTGACCTGCTCGTCGAGGCGCGCCGCATCGTCAACACGGTGATCGCCGGCTGGCACGGCCGCCGCAAGCGCGGCATCGGCGAGAATTTCTGGCAGTTCCGACCCTATGTCGAAGGCGATTCCTCGCGCATCGACTGGCGCCGCTCGGCCCGCGACGATCACATTTATGTGCGCGACCGTGAATGGGAGGCCGCCCATACGGTGTGGCTGTGGGCCGATCCCTCGCCCTCGATGCTCTACAAATCGACCGGAGCCACCGTCTCGAAGGAATCTCGTGCGCTGGTGCTGGCGCTGGCCATGGCCGAGCTTCTGTCACGCAGCGGCGAGCGCATCGCCTGGCCCGGACTGACCGATCCGTTCACCGCCCGCAACGGCGCCGAACGTATCGCGGCGCAACTCACCCATGCCGGCGAATTGCCGGCTAAGCCCGACCTGTCCGCCATCCGCCGCTTCTGCGACATCGTCATCGTCAGCGATTTCCTCGATCCGGTCGAGGACACGATCGCTTGGCTCGACGTGCTCGCCCGCCACGGTGTGCGTGCCCACCTGATTGAGGTCGCCGACCCGGCCGAGGAGAGATTTCCCTATGCCGGCCGCACCGAATTCACCGATCCCGAGACCGGCGACAAGCTGACCGCCGGCCGGGCCGAAACGCTGGGCGATGAATACCGCCTGCTTTACACCGCCCGTCGCCAGGAGCTGACCGACTGGTGCAAGCGGCTCGGCTGGAGCTTCACGGTCAACCATACCGACCGTCTCGCCTCCGAAGCGCTGGTGCGCGTCCATATGGCGATGACCGTCGATGGCAGCTCCGCCGGGAGGATCCGCGCATGAGCTGGCTGCCGCTCTCTTTCGGGGCGCCGATGGTGCTGTGGGGCCTTCTGGCATTGCCGGTGATCTGGTGGCTTTTGCGGTTCACCCCGCCCAAGCCGCAGACCGAGGTCTTCCCGCCACTGAAGATCCTGGCTCGCGTGCTGAAGCGCGAGGAGACGCCGCAACAAAGCCCATGGTGGCTGACGCTGCTCAGGCTGCTGATGGCGGCCCTTATCGTTGCAGCACTGGCCGAACCTGTGTTCAACCCGCGTGAAAAACTGCCGGCCGAAGGCGCCGCCCTTGCGCTGGTGATCGATAATGACTGGGCAAGTGCCGCCGACTGGGGCCAGCGCGTCGCCACGGCCGAACGGCTGATCGCCGATGCCAGCTCCAACGAGGTGCCTGTTATCATCGCCTTCACCGCCGAAAAGCCGAATGCCGAGATCGGCCCTTTCGATGCCGCCACCGCGCTCGACCGGCTGCGCGCGGCAAAGCCGCGGCCGATCCCGACCGACCGCCCTGCCGTCTACGCCCGCGTCGCGGCAACCCTGGAGAGCTTGCCGGGCGCCAGCGTCGCCGTGCTCGCCGACGGTCTGGCCCAGGAAGGCGACGAGGCCGCCTTCAACACGCTTTTGTCGAAGAACGCCGCCCGTGTCGTCTGGGCTGTCTCCGACCGGCCTGACTTGATCGGCCTGACCGGCGCCGACAATCAGGTGGACGGCTTCGAGCTGACCGCCATCCGTGCACCGGGCGATCCGGCGCCGGCTCAGGTGACGGCCGGCGCTTTCGACGATAAGGGCCGCCGCATCGCCGACGCCACGCTGACCTTCTCGCCGGGCGAATCCGCCGCCACCGGCACGATGGCGGTGCCGTTCGAACTGCGCAACGATTTCGCCTCGATTACGCTCGACGGCCAGCGGCAGGCCGGCGCCGTCCGCGTGCTCGACGAGAGTTCCAAGCGCCGCCGCGTCGGGCTGCTGTCGCAGGCCGAGGCCGACCAGGCGCAGCCGCTTCTGTCGCCGCTCTACTATATCAGACGCGCGCTGCAGCCCTTCGCCGATCTGGCTGAGCCGTCGAGCGCCGACCTTGCCGACGCCATCCCGCAACTGCTCGACCAGAAGCCGGCGATGATCGTGATGGCCGATATCGGCACCATTCCTGAGCAGGTGCGGCAAAGGCTGGTCGACTGGGTCGACAATGGCGGCACACTGGTGCGGTTCGCCGGCTCGCGGCTGGTCGCCGCCGGCAATGATGACGACCTGCTGCCGGTCAGGCTGCGCACCGGCGAGCGCTCGCTCGGTGGCGCGCTGTCGTGGACGACGCCGCAGCCGGTCACCGATTTCCCGAAGACCGGCCCCTTCGCCGACCTCGCTCCGCCCGCCGAGGTCACCGTCACCAGGCAGGTGCTGGCCGAACCGACGCCAGATATCGTCGAGCGCACCTGGGCGACGCTTGCCGACGGCACGCCGCTGGTGACCGGGATGAAGAAGGGCAAGGGCACGCTCGTCCTGTTCCATGTCACGCCGGAGGCAACTTGGTCGAACCTGCCGATCTCCGGCAGCTTCGTCGAGATGCTGCGCCGCATCGTGCAATTGTCGCGCAACCAGGGTGCTGCGGTCGCCAATGCCGAGGCCGCGGCCTCCTCGCTGGCGCCCTACCGCATGATATCAGCCGACGGCGCGCTGGTGCCGCCGACGCCGGATGCGCGGCCGCTGGTGCCGGGTGCCGGCCCGCTGCCGGTGACGTTCGAGAACCCGCCCGGCTTGTACGGCTCCGAAACCGGCGTCTTCGCCCACAATCTGCTCAATGCCGAAAGCAGCTTCGCACCGCTGGTCCGTCCTCAGATCACCGTGCCGGTTACCACCATCCAGTACGCTTTCGACGAATCGCAGAATTTGAAGGGCCCGCTGGTGGCGGCAGCCCTTTTGCTGATGGTGCTCGACACGCTGGCCGTATTTTGGATGGGCGGCCTGTTCTCGCGCCGGCCGCGCCGCGCCCGCACTGCTGCCGCAACCACCGCCGCGCTGATGATTGCGCTCGGCGCCCTGGTCGGCCACACCGACATCGCGCCCGCCGACGATGCCAAACCCGGCGACGAGCGGGCGATCGAGGACATTTCCAAGACCCGGATCGCCTATGTGCAGACCGGCGAGCGGAGCGTCGATTCGATCAGCCAAGCCGGGCTGGAGGGCCTGACCCGCTTCCTGATCGAGAAAACCGCGCTCGAGCCGGGGGCGCCGGCCAGCGTCGATATCTCTAAGGACCAGCTATCCTTCTATCCGCTGATCTACTGGCCGATCGACCCTGCCGCACCGATGCCGAGCCAGGCCGCGATCGCCCGCGTCGACGCCTATATGCAGCAGGGCGGCACGGTGCTGTTCGACACGCGCGACGAGTTCGCCACCGGCATCGGCGCGGATTCGGCCAGCCCGGCGACGGAGCGGTTGCGCGACATCCTCGGCAATCTCAACGTGCCGCCGCTGGAACCGGTGCCGTCGGACCATGTGCTGACCAAATCCTTCTACATCCTGCCTGAGTTTCCCGGACGCTTTGCCGGCAGCCCGCTCTGGGTCGCGGCGTCGCTCGAAGCCAGCAACACCGAGAACCGTCCGGTGCGCACCGGCGACGGCGTCTCGCCGATCATGATCACCGCCAATGATTTCGCCGGCGCCTGGGCGGTCGACGAGAATGGCGATCCGCTTTTGCCGACCGTGCCGTCGGATCCGATGCAGCGCATTTATGCGCTGCGCGCCGGCGTCAACATCATGATGTACATGCTGACCGGCAACTACAAATCCGATCAGGTGCACGTGCCGGTGCTGCTCGAACGGCTGGGGCAGTAAGCCATGAACTGGTCGCTCGCCTTCGAACCGCTCATCTCCTGGCCACTGCTTGGCTTGGTGCTGGCGCCGCTGTTGCTGCTGGCACTAGCCGGCCTGTGGCTTCGCCAGCGCGGCGCGGTCTTCCGTTTCGCCGCCCTGCTCGCGCTGGGTGCGGCCCTGCTCAACCCTGTTGTTCTCGACGAGGAGCGCGAGGCGCTGAAAAGCGTTGTCGCCGTCGTCGTCGACCGCAGCCAGAGCCAGGACATCGGCGAGCGCACCAAGCAGACGGACGAGGCGCTGGCCGGGCTTCAGCAGCGCCTCGCCCGCTTCAAGCAGTTCGACGTCCGCGTCGTCGAGGCCGGCAAGTCGGAAGCCGCCGAGGAGCGCACCGAAACGCGGCTTTTCAGCGCGCTCGAAGGCGCTTTCCGCGACGTACCGCCGTCGCGCATCGGCGGCGCCATCATGATCACCGATGGCGAGGTGCATGATGCGCCGGCCAGCACTCCCGACTTCAACGCCCCGCTGCACGCGCTGATCACCGGCAACGACCAGGAAAAGGATCGCCGCATCCGCTTCGAGAATGCGCCGCGCTTCGGTCTGGTCGGCAAGCCGCTCGAAATGACCTATCGCGTCATCGGCACCAACAATGAGGCCGGCTCGGTCGATGTGCGCGTGTCGGTCAATGGCGAGCAGGTATCGGTCGAGCAGGCCACCATCGGCCAGGCCATGCCGCTGCAAGTGACCATTCCCGGTGCCGGCCGCAACATCGTCGAACTCGCCATCGATCCAGAGCCCGACGAACTCACCGACACCAACAATCGCGCCATCGCGCTGATCGACGGCATCCGTGAGAATTTGCGCGTGCTGCTGGTCTCCGGCGAGCCGCATGCCGGCGAACGCACCTGGCGCAATTTGCTGAAATCCGACGCCTCGGTCGATCTGGTCCACTTCACCATTCTGCGGCCGCCGGAAAAGCAGGACGGCACGCCGATCAACGAATTGTCGCTGATCGCCTTCCCAACGCGCGAACTGTTCGTCGAAAAGATCAAGGATTTCGACCTGATCATCTTCGACCGCTACCAGCACCGCGACGTGCTGCCGATCCTCTATTACGACTACATCGCCGAATATGTCGAAAAGGGCGGCGCGCTGCTGATCGCGGCGGGGCCCGAATATGCCGGCGAAAGTTCCATCGCCCGCACACCTTTGATGTCGGCGCTGCCTGCGATGCCGACCGGCGAAGTCGTCGACAAGGCCTTCTATCCGCGCCTTACCGAGCTCGGCCAGCGCCATCCGGTGACGCGCGGGCTCGACGGCTCCGCCACCGAGCCGCCGCACTGGAGCCGCTGGTTCCGCACCATCGGCGTCGAGAACCCCGAGGGCGAGGCGGTGATGAAAGGGGCGGACGATCGCCCGCTGCTCCTGCTCGACCGCAAGGGGGAAGGCCGCGTCGGCATGTTCCTGTCCGACCAGGGCTGGTTGTGGGCGCGCGGCTTCGAAGGCGGCGGCCCGCATGTCCAGCTCTATCGCCGCATCGCCCACTGGCTGATGAAGGAGCCCGAACTCGAGGAAGAGCGGCTGACCGCCGACGGCCGCGGCATGATGCTGGAAATCCGCCGCCAGACGATGAGCGACGACCCCGGCCCGGCCCAAATCATCACCCCGTCCGGCAAGGCGCTGACCGTCAAGCTGGAAAGAGCCGAGCCCGGCGTCTTCCTGGGCAGTATCGAGACCAACGAGATCGGCCTTTACCAGGTCGGCAATGGCGATCTGAAGGCGCTTGCCCATGTCGGCCCGGTCAATGCACCGGAATTCACCGACGTCATTTCCACCGAGAACCGGCTGAAAGCGCCGGCCGAGGCCACCGGCGGCAGCGTGCGCCGGCTGGCGCCATCCTCAGCCCTCGGCAACCTCACAGGCGGCGTGACGCTGCCCTCGGTCGTCCCGGTCCGCGCCTCGGGCGCGGCGACCGGCAACGACTGGATCGGCCTGCGCACCACAGATGACAGCGTGCTGAAGGCCGTCTCGCGCGTGCCGCTGTTCGGCGGCTTCCTCGGCCTCGGCCTGCTGCTTCTGGCATTGGGCTCGATGTGGTACCGCGAGGGACGGTAGCGCGGCGGTTTATCCTTCTCCCACAACAAGGGGAGAAGGATAAAACGCTGCGCTACTCCTCCGGCTCCGTCGTGAACATCAGCGGATAGCCTTTGGCCTTGGCGGCATCGGTCGCCCGTGTCGCCTTGGTCTCAGCGACGTCCCTGGTGAAGACGGCGACGACGCAGACGCCGCGCTGGTGCGCGGTGATCATCACCCGCCGCGCCTGGTCTTCGCTCAGCTTGAATTCGCCCTTGAGCACCGTCACCACGAATTCGCGCGGCGTGAAGTCATCATTCAGCAGGATGACCTTGTAGAGCTTCGGCCGTTCGATCTTCGGCTGCGTTTTGGTGCGGGGTTTGGTGACAATCTCAGGCATCGGAACCGGCAATTGCGAGCGATAACTTCGCCTTATTCTGACATGGAGGAAAGCGGTCGTCTATTTTGAGCCGCGCACAAACCGCCTTTCGGCGGGCGCGGCCGTTCACAAGTCCGTGCCTATGTGGGAACTGCCGGCCGCCGTTCAACGGCTTGGCGCAGCGAAGCCCGGCAGGGATTTCGATGGCTCGGCCGCAGACGCCGCCCATCTGTAACGAAAAGAAGACCGCCCCAGGCGCATCGCAACTGGAGCGGTCTTTTTAGCAGGCAAGAGATGTCGCTGGATCAGGCCTTCGGAGCTGCCTTGATTGCGTGCTTCTTGTGCTTCTTGACGGTCTTCTTGGCGGCGACCTTCTTGACGATCTTGGCAGGCGCAGCGGTCGTCGCAGTCGTCGCCGCCGCGGTCGTGCCTGCGGCATTGGCGCTGCCGACGCCGAGAACCGGCATCGAGAAGGCAAGCGCGATGGCGAGACCGAGAGCAGAGAGCAGGGACTTTTTCATGGCTTCGTTTCCTTTTGCTTGCAGATCGGGTTGAGGGTCACTGAACCGGGTCGTTCGGTGTCACTCCAAGCAGCTTCAAAGCGTTGGCGAGCATCCGGATGCCCTGTGCCTGTTTCTTGTTGGCGCAGAACCGGTTGCCCTTTCTTTGAAGTGCCTTCGCCGCGGTGACCTGCGTTGCCGCGGCATGGGTTTCGAGGGCTTCGTCAAACTGACGGCTCAGGTTGCTGCAACGCTCGCTCCGGGTGATCGCCGCCTTTGTATCGGCGAGCTTTGCGTCGGCCACCTTTGCATAGGATTGTTCGACCGCGGCGGTGATAAGCGAGATGCCTAGCAACACACCCATCAAGCTGATCGAGAACCTTTGCATCGGTTTGTCCGTAATTCCGTAACGCGTGCCGCAGTCGATAACCTGACCGCCACGGCACCCCTTATGCCCTTGATTTTTTTCGGGAGTTTTTCCGAACTGTAGAATTTTGTTTCTGGATTGTTTCCGAGCAGCCCGTTCGGGGCCGCTTGCCGTCACCGGCCAACATATGGCCTGAATTCTATCGTGTGGGTGATGACCGAACGACGGTTTCGGCCACCAATGACGGCGGGGCTTCCAGTGAAATCCGACGCACACATACTGATCGTCGACGACGACAAGGGCATTCGCGACCTGCTTCAGGAATTCTTCCGGAAACGGGGGCTGCACACGTCGGTGGCCGCCGACGGTACCGAGATGGAAGCTATCCTACGCCGCGCGCAGGTGGACCTTGTCGTTCTGGACGTCATGCTGCCGGGAAAGAGCGGGCTGGAGCTTTGCCGCGATCTTCGCGCCAACTATGCTACGCCGATCATCATGCTGACCGCGGTCACCGAGACGACCGACCGGGTGGTCGGGCTGGAGATGGGCGCCGACGACTATGTGCCGAAACCCTTCGATCCGCGCGAACTGCTGGCGCGGATCCGCGCCGTGCTGAGGCGCAACGGCGCCGCCGAGCCACGGCGGCCCAGCTCTCGGCAGATCTACCATTTCGCCGGCTGGACGATGGACTGTTCGCGCCACCGGCTGATGGCGCCGGGCGATATCAGGGTCGAGCTGACCATGGCGGAGTTCAACCTGCTGCAGACCTTCGTCAAGAGCGCGCAGCGCGTGCTGAGCCGCGACCAGCTCATCGAACTGTCGGGCGGCGACAGCGGCTACAGCTTCGACCGCAGCGTCGACATTTTGGTCAGCCGGCTGCGGCGCAAGATGGAGGACGACCCGAAAACGCCGAAACTGATCCTGACCGTGCGCAGTGGCGGCTATCAGTTCCTGCCCGAGACGACCTCCGAATGAGACGCATCCTGCCGCAGACCCTGCCAGTCTGGGTGCTGCTCATCGTCATCGCCGGCCTGCTGATCAGCCAGATCACCACGCTTTACATCGTCTCGCGCGACCGTGCCGCCGCCAACGACGTGGTCGATCTCTACAGGCTCAATGATCGCGCCTTCTCGCTGGTGCAGTTGATGCATGCCGCCCCGCCCGAAGCGCGCAAGGCCACTGCATCCGGCCTGTCCAACGCGAACTACGCGCTTACCGTTTCCGACACGCCCGCCGTCGCGTCGTCGATAGCGGGCGACGACGAACTGGCCGAACTGGAGGACATACTGGTCGGGCGGCTGTCGAAATTCGGCATTACCGATGCACGGGTCCGGCGCGACCAGGCGACACGGGAAGCCGACGATGGGGGCGCGATCGAGGGTCGTGATGTCGGCGAGGTCGAGCGCGACCTCCTGGTGCTGGCCGCCGACTTCGCCCAGAGCGACAAGCTGACAGCGTCGCTCCGCTTCGCCGACGGCCAATGGCTGAACTTCACCGAGCCGAACACGCCGGTGGGACCCATATTGAGCTTCGACAGCCTGCCGCTCTATGCCTTGATCGCCGGACTGGTGGTGGCCATGTCGATATGGTCGCTGCGCCGGCTGACCGCGCCCTACCGGATGATGGAAACCGCGGTGAAACGGATCGGCAACGACCTGAAGAGCCCGCCTATCGCCGAGACCGGCAGCCGCGAGATCCGCACCGCGGCAAAGGCGGTCAATGCTATGCAGGCCAGGCTGCGTGACTATGTCGAGGATCGCGAACATCTTGCGGCAGCACTCGCCCACGACCTGCGCACCCCGCTGACAAGAATGCGGCTGCGGCTCGAACTGCTCAGGAAATCGGCTGTTCGCGCCGCGCTGGCGCACGATCTCGCCGACATCGAGGAGATTGCCAGCTCGGTCATCGACTTCGCCACCTTCGAGGTGACCGAGGAGAAAAGCGAACGGATCGATTTCTGGTCGCTCGTGGAATCGGTCGCCGACGACTACGAAGAGATCTCGTTCGACAATGACGATACGCGGTCACGCGGCCTGATCTGCCTTGCGCGGCCGGTCGCGCTCAGGCGTTGCGTCACCAACCTCGTCCAGAACGCCGTGACCTACGGCAAGAAGGCCCATCTCAGCCTGCATCTATCCGGAAAGACTATCACGCTGGCCATCCGCGACGAGGGGCCGGGCATACCGCAGGCCGAGCTCGACGCGGTGTTCGGCTCGTTCGTGCGCCTGGAACAGTCACGCAACCGCCAGACCGGCGGCCTCGGTCTTGGCCTGACCATCGCCCGCAACATCGCCCGCAGCGCCGGCGGCGAGATCAGCCTGTCCAATCACCCCGGCGGCGGCTTGCTGACGGAGCTGAAATTGCCGCTGGCGGCGTAGGTGCGGCAGAGGGGGCGCGACGGAATGCGGCAGTTGGTTCTTTCTCTCCCCGGGAGAAAACAGCTACCGCCGCAAAACTGCGCTCAGCACATCCCTGACGCCGATGGCGCCGACGAAGCGCGACTGGTCGTCGAACAGCGCCACGGGCGCTGTCTGCGAGCGATGCATGGCCAGCATCACGGTCTTCAGCGGGGTGCCGGGATTGGCCCAGAACACTTGCGCCGTCTCCTCCGGCTGCGCCTCGACATCGGCGCACGACACCCAGAACGCCGGCTTGCCGTCACGCTCGGCCGCCGCCACCAGCCCGTGCTCGTCGATCTTGAAACGCGTCGTCCGGCGCCGGTCGAGCCACACCCAGCCATCCTTGCCCTGTTCGAGATCGCGGCGGTCGCGCATCACGTTCCACGCGGTCAGCACCGAAAGCGGATTCACATTGGCGATGAAGTCGCGGACATAGTCGTTGGCGGGGCGCAGCACGATGTCTTCCGGCGCGCCCGTCTGCACGATGCGCCCGCCTTCCATGATGGTGATGTGGCTGCCGATCTTCAGCGCCTCCTCGAGGTCGTGGCTGACGAAGATAATGGTCTTCTTCAGCTCGGCCTGAAGCTGCAGCAGCTCGTCCTGCAGCTTGGTCCGGATCAGCGGGTCTAGCGCCGAGAACGGCTCGTCCATCAACAGGATCGGCGCTTCGGTGGCGAACGCGCGTGCGAGGCCAACCCGCTGCTGCATGCCGCCGGAAAGCTCGTGCGCATATTTCTTCGACCACTGGTCGAGATTGACCAGCTTGAGCTGGCGATGCACGCGCTCCTTGCGCTCGGCTTCGGGCACGCCGGCGAGCTCGAGGCCGAGGCCGACATTCTCCTCCACCGTGCGCCACGGCAGCAGGCCGAACTGCTGGAATACCATCGCGACCTGCTTCTGCCGCAGCCGCCGAAGGGTGGCCTCGTCGCAAGTCACGACATCGACAGTCTTGTCGCCGTCCTTGACCAGGACCTGGCCGCGCGAAACGACGTTCAGTCGGTTGACTGCGCGCAGCAGCGTCGACTTGCCGGAGCCGGACAGGCCCATGAGCACGGAAATCTCGCCCTCGTGCACGGTGAGGCTTGCCCCGGCGCAGCCCAGCACGTTGCCGGTCTTTTCGAGGATCTCGGCGCGCGTCGCGCCGCTGTCGATGAGCGCCAGCGAGCCGGCCTGGTCGCTGCCGAAGACGATATCGACATTCCGGAAATCGACGGCGACGGTCATTTCTTGCCTCCAACGCCAATGCGGGTCATCCGGTCGAGCACGATGGCCAGCACGACGATGGCGAGGCCGGCCTCAAGTCCGAGGTCGATCCGGCGCGAGCCGAGCGCCCGGTTGATCTCGGTGCCGAGGCCGCCAGCGCCGATAAGCGCCGCGAACACCACCATCGACAGCGACAGCATGATCGACTGGGTCAAGCCGGCCATGATGGTGGGCAGCGCCGAAGGCAACTCAACCTTCCAGAGCAGTTGCCGCTTGGTGGCGCCGAAGGCCTCGCCGGCTTCGATGATCGACTTCGGCACCGAGGTGACGCCGAGATGGGTAAGACGGACCGAGGTCGGGATGACGAAGATGATGGTGACGATGAGGCCGGGCGCATTGCCGAGCCCGAACAAGGTCAGCACCGGGATCAGGTAGACGAAGGTCGGCAGCGTCTGCATCAGGTCGAGCACCGGCAGCATGATGCGGTAGACCTTCGGCTTGTGCGCCGCCCAGATGCCGAGCGGCACGCCGATCGCCATCGAGGCGGCGGCGGCGGCAACCACCAGCACCAGCGTCTCCACCGTCTGCTTCCACAGGTTCTGGTTGAGAATGAACAGCAATCCGAGGAAGACGGCGAGCGCCAGGCCCCTCGAACGCTGCAGGACATAGGCGAGCAAGGCGATCAGCGCGATGAGCAGGACGGGCGGCAACAGAAGAAGTCCGTCGACCATCCCGTCGAGCAGGAAATTGAGGCCGTTGGAAAAGGCCCTGAGGACGGTGTTGAAATTGTCGGTGAGGAAGGTGAAGAAGGCCTTTCCCCAAGCGCCGATGGGGATCTTGTAGCTGACCAGGAATTTGGAAATCGGATCCATCTAGCCCCTCTTCTATCGGCGCCGTCCTTGCCGGACGGTCATCTTGTCACAGGATATGAAAAAGGGCAGCCTTTTCTACGTGGCTGCCCTCGTTCCGATTATCCCGAATTCAAAGTTATCGGCTCAGCTTCCGAGCGCGGTCTTGACCGCCGCCGCCGCGTCGCCGCCGTCGAAGGTGGTTACGCCAGCGATCCAGGGGGTGATCGCATCCGGGTGTTTCTTCAGCCAGTCGGTCGCGGCAGTATTGGCGTCGCCGCCCTTGAGGATCGCGTCCATCATCTCGCCTTCCATATCGAGGTTGAACTTCAGGTTGGCGATGAATTTGCCGACATTCGGGCATTCGGTCATGTAGCCCTTACGCACATTGGTATGCACGGTGGCGGCGCCGAAGCCGCTGTCGCCCATACCGTCGAGATAGGTGATCTTCATGGCGCCCATCACCGGATGCGGCGTCCAGCCGAGGAAGGCGATCCACTCATTGTTCTTCATCGACTGCTCGGCCTGGGTGAGCATGCCGGCCTCGGAGGATTCGACCAGTTCGAAGCCTTCGAGATTGGCCGCCGGCTCCTTGATCATGTCGAGAATGATGCGGTTGCCGTCATTGCCGGCCTCGATGCCATAGATCTTGCCGTCGAACTTGTCCTTGAACTTGCCAATATCGGTCAGCGTCTTGACGCCGGCATCTGCGACATAGGTCGGCACGACGATGCCGTAGCCGGCGCCGCTGAGGTTCTCGCTGACGGTCTCGACCGAGCCGTCGGCGGTGTACTCCTTGATGTCGTTGGTCATCGACGGCATCCAATTGCCGAGAAAGACGTCGAGGTCCTTGTTCTTCAGCGACGCATAGGTCACCGGCACCGAAAGCTGGATCACCTCCGGCTCATAGCCGAGCGCGGTGAGCAGCACCGAGGCGACGCCGGTGGTGGCCTGGATGTCGGTCCAGCCGACATCGGAGAGACGCACCGTCTTGCAGCTTTCCGGATCGGCGGCGAGAGCTGCGCTGGTGGACAGGAAAGCCGCCAGGCCAAGGCCGGCGACGAAGGAATTGATACGCAACATGAAAATTCTCCCATTTTGATTCTTTGGCTAAGCGAAGTTACGGTTTTATCTCCGCTTTGTTTCGTCAGCCAAACACCATTCTGGTGCGGTTTCAAGCGATAAGGCAATCGCGACGAACGGCGCGGACTGGCCGATCAGCGACACGCTGCCTGCTGCTCCAGGCTTTTGCGGTGGCCAGCCGCTTTCCGATGAAATGCGCCTTTCTGGTGGAATACGAGGACGCCCCCTCCCCGCGCCGCGCGAACTCGGCTTTAAAGGGCGGCATGGCCAAGCTGTACTTCCACTATGCGACGATGAATGCCGGCAAGACGACGATGCTGCTGCAGGCCTCGTACAATTACCGCGAGCGCGGCATGACGACGATGCTGTTCGTCGCTGCCCTCTACCGCAAGGGCGACACCGGGCTGATCTCGTCGCGCATCGGGCTGGAGACGGAAGCCGAGATGTTCCGCGACGGCGACGATCTGTTCGCCCGGGTCGCCGAGCATCACGACCATACGACGGTGCATTGCGTCTTTGTCGACGAGGCGCAATTCCTCGAGGAGGAGCAGGTGTGGCAGCTCGCCCGCATCGCCGACCGGCTGGACATCCCTGTGATGTGCTACGGCCTGCGCACGGATTTCCAGGGCAAGCTGTTTTCCGGCTCGCGCGCGCTTCTGGCGATATCGGACGATCTGCGCGAGGTGCGCACCATCTGCCGCTGCGGCCGCAAGGCGACGATGGTCGTGCGCCTCGGCGCGGACGGCAAGGTCGCAAGGCAGGGCGAACAGGTGGCGATCGGCAAGGATGTCTATGTCTCGCTCTGCCGCCGCCATTGGGAAGAAGAAATGGGCCGCGCCGCGCCCGACGATTTCATCGGCTTCACCTAATGCACGCTAGAGAAAACCAATCGGGGAGTTCGCGTTCGATTGCTTTGTGACGGCAGTTATGCTAGTGATTTAGGCGTGGTGCTGATTTGCGCCGACGACCCGCCGCAGAGGCGGGTTTTTTGCTTCAGGCTTCGGCGCGATCCTTCGCAAGCTTCTAATCTTCCGCCTTCCCTTCCCCCTATGCCACACATATATTCGCGGCGGTTCGCGACACGAACAGATGCCGAAGCGGGAGGCCCCTATGGCGACATTGCAGAATTTCGACGCCGAAATTGCCAAGACCAAGCAGGTCGTGCAGGACATGCGCACGAAGATCGAGCAGTCTGGCACGGTGCTCGACACGCTCGCCAAGACCGACAAGAAGATCGGCGACGCCAATTTCGACCTCGAGAACGCCCGCATCGAGGATGTGCTGAAACAGCAGAAGGTGATGGAAGGCAACATCGCCGACCTGATCATCGGGCTGGAGGATGCCACCAACGTCTTCGGTGCCGAATTCGAGAGCATGAAGAACTACACCGGCTGGGAAAGCTTCATCGGCATATTTTCCAGTCAGCGCAAGCAGCGCATGCGCACCGACCGTGTCCGCAACATGTCGCTGGCCGGCAATCTGCAGGAGCTGCTGGCGAAATCCGACACCATCGTCGGCATCCTCAAGGCGCAAAAGCAGGTTCTCGACCAGCGCTACAAGACCTCCGAGGCCAGCCTGTCGCAGGTGATCGAGCGCCGCAAGGCGACCATGTCCAATCTCGAGACCGTGCAGAAGCGCATCGAGGAGCTCAACCCGATGCTGCTCGACATCGAGAACAAGATCGCCGCTTCCACCAGCCAGAAGGAGCGCACGCAGCTTGAAGGCGAGCGTTCGAAGCTGGCCACGGAGTATAACGAGAAGCAGGCAAAGGAGCAGGAGTTGCTCGCTGAAAGCCAGACGCTGGAGCGCTACACCTCGATGTTCCAGACCTTCGTCGATTCGCTCAACAACCAGATCGCGGCGCAGTCGACACTGATCAACAAGCTGACCATCGATACCGAGCAGCGCATCGTGCTCTACAAGGCGCTGGAAGACTCGCTGAAGACCGCCGCCCAGCAGGACGTCGCCCACAAGATCAACACGCTGGGCAGCCAGGTCGACAATACCGCCGAGGAGACCATGGCCGGCATTGGTGCTGCCTCGCAGAAGCACATTGGCGATCTTCTCGAAATGCACGAGAAGAACATGGTGGCAACCGCCGACATCCAGCGCCGCAAGAAGCTGGCCGACGATGCCTTTGCCCGCCGCTTCGACGACGTGCTGAAAAAACACAATGCGGCAAACTACGTGCAGTCGTAATTGCTGCACCAATGCATGTCGCCCAAAAGTGCGCAGCGGTTTTGGGATAACGACATGCATAAGAACAATGACTTAAAGCGCGTCGCGCTTTAGCATACCTACCAAGGGCTGGCTGCATGACCCCCGAAAACGAAGCGGCAACGCGTTACTTCTCGGCGATCAGGGCGGCACTCAGCGGCCTCGAAGTGTTCATGCGCGACGATCGCTCGCCGCTCTACCGGCACGGCATCGTCGCCAAGATCGTCGCCGAATATATTGCGCGGCTCGACAACTCCTTTTCCTGTTGGCGTAACCGGCTGGGTTTCACGGAGACGTTTCGCATTTCGCGCGCCGAAAGCGGCTTTCCGGTCTTCCAGAACGTACTCGAGCTGGAAAACGACCGCCGTCAGGCCGATACGCGGCTTGCCAACATACCGCTGGCCGACGAGTTGCGCGAGGAAATGGCCGACTTCATCCTGCGCCACAAGGAGTTCCCCGAGGCGCTGCAGAAATCGATGGCCGAGCGGCTCTATCTGGAGGGCGTCAGGAGCGAGACGACCTTCGCGCCGTTCACATTGGCGCAGACGGCAAAAGTCTCGGTCAATCCGAAGACCGGGCGGCCTTATTACCTCGTCCATTGGGCCACCTTCGACGGCAGCGCCAACCTGCCGCTGGTCTACATGTTGACGGTCGAGGATTCCTCCGAAGCGATGATCGACCAGCTTGTCGACCGCAACGGCAAGCTCAACGACAAGGTCGACATTCCGCTTCCCGTTGAAGGGCTGCTCAACCCCGAGCTTGCCCACCGCTTCGACGACTTCACCGAGAAGAATTCCGCCTACACGCTGTCGCCGGCGACGATCGCCGTCAATCTCGACAAGGATTTCGAGCCGCTCCACCCCAAGCAGTTGCGCCGCGTCGTGCTCGGCCCCTTCTATTCGGCAGGGATTACCGAGAACAATTCGACGGTAACCGACGTTTTGGCCAAGGTGCGAAAACCGGAAAACGCCTGGCTGCTGACCTGGACCATCCAGGAGGTCTATTCCAAGGCCGAAAAGCCGGGCCGCAAAGGTCTGTTTTCGAGCGAGAAGACGACGCAGGAATTCTTCATCGACACCGACGATCTGGAGGCGGCGCGCCAGGGCGTGTCGAGCTACGAGAACCACGCGCTGATCCCGCATGAAGCCTATCAGGCGCTGTACGCCGCCGGCGAGGCGCAGAAGATCTTTTCGGGCTACAAGGTCCACATCCTGTCCAAAGGACAGGTGATCAGCGACGTCTGACCGTCAAACCGCGGAGCATCCTGCATGGACACCGGCCTGACCACGATTTCGGAAGCGGCAATCGAAAAGCACCGCGCCACGGCGCAGAGCTTCATCACCCGCATCGTCGTGCTGGAAGACCCGTCGCGTGAATCCGGCACCCCGCTTGCCGGCACCAACCGCCGCTTCGTCTCAACCGTCTCGGTCGGCTCGGTCAGGCGCACGCGCGAGGTCGAGCTTTCCAAGACCGTCGCCGCCGTCCATCCCGACGACCAGCTGCTCAGCATTGCGCAGCACATGCTTTTGTTTCGCACCCGGCGCGGCCTGGCGATCGCCCTGGCCATATCGGACGTCTTCGCCGAAGGTTCAGACCTCGAAAGCCTGCAGGCGAAAAACGCCCGCGCCCCGCTGGAAGGCGACGAGGCGGCCACCTTCAAGAAGCTGCTGTCGGCCTCGGCCTATATCTCAGCCTTCAGCCTCGCTTCCTACCTGTTCCAGCTGATCGACAGCGATGGCGAGGCGCCGAACGACACGCCAGAGCCGGACTTTCTGTTCGACACGCCGCAGGACGCGGTGAAGTCGATCGTATCAGGGCTCGACAGGGCGATATCAGGCGCGAAGGACGACGCCGACTTAATGACCCGGGCACGCGCCTTCGCCCGTATCGCCATCGACGGGCTTTTGGCGCGAAAGGGCCGCTTCGACGGCATCGGCCCGTTCGAGAACGCGCATATCCGTATCGACGTCGACGACTTCACCCTCGACGGTTTCGACGTCGCGCCGGGCAAGCGGTCGAAGCCGCTGGTGATGACCTTCAAGAAACCGGAAGAGGTCGTCGGCAATCACATCGCCAAGTACCAGTCGGTCAAGCTCGCCAAGATGCTGATGGCTTACGACTTCGAGCGCGAGTTGAACCCGTTCGTCGAGCTCGGCGGCTTCCTGTTCACCTTCATCGGCGACGGCGCGCCCGGCACCGGCAAGACGACGCTGATCCAGATGATCGCCGGCCTCGTCAACGGTTACTGTCAGGTCGCCGGCTATCCCTTCGCCTACGAGAATTTCGGCGTCGACCAGATCTCCTCCTACCAGGGCAAATCCGGCCAGAACTGCCGCCAGTTTATCAACAATGTGCTGAACCCGCGCGTTATCGGCTTCGGCACCATCGACGACATCGATCAGGTGGCGGCGCGCCGTTCCGACGATCGCGCCTCGGCCGGCCAGCAGGAAATCACCGGTGTCCTGATGGACGCGTTCGCGGGTGCCGGTACCGTGGTGCGCGGCAACTGCTCCTTCGGCATGTTCTCCAACTATCCCGAAAACGTCGACGACGCGTTGCGCCAGCGCGCCGGCGCCCGCTGGCTGGTCGACGGCCCGCAGAGCCGCGACGACTACATCGACATCTTCGTGCTGCTTGCCGGCAAGAACCACAAGATCCCGCTCGGCGACCACAAGCTCTATGCCGCGCAGGAGATCAAGCGCGCGGTGATGGAAGCCTATGAAGAGCATGAGAGGCCCAGGGAAGACGGGCTGATGAAGGTCTACGAGCGCTACATGAAGGAGAACGGCGCGCCGAAGTCGATGGCCGACATCGGCACCTATTTGCATATGATCAAGGAGGCCGAGCCGCGCTTCACCGGCCGCGCCATCAAGAACGTCACCGACGCGATCAAGATGCGCGCCATGGACATCGAGCTGCCGGACGAGTGGTTCGAAAAGCCGGAAGTCTTCATGCACAAGGGCTACGACGACAAGAAGGCGATGATCGAAGAACTGCGCGGACCGTTCTCGATGGACATGGTCATGCAGGAGGTCAACCGCTACGCCGACTCGGAGTTCCGCTATTCCGACAAGTCCGACGACGCGGCGGTGACCAAGATGATCCGCGACACCCGCCTGCGCGACCGCGCGGTGCGCGAGATCGAGGAGCTGAAGAAGAAGGGCCTGTGGAATGCGTGAGATGCGCCGACGCTCCCTTCTCCCCCTGTGGGAGAAGGTGTCGCCGAAGGCGACGGATGAGGGGTATTCGTCAAGCTGGAACACCCCTCATCCGACCGAGCTTCGCTCGGCCACCTTCTCCCACAAGGGGAGAAGGGACGGCACCGCCCCTCATCCGCCCTTCGGGCACCTTCTCCCCGTGAACGGGGAGAAGGAAGAATGAGCCCCGCCAAGAAATCCGATCTGCTGCGCGAGAACGAGCTGATCTACGGCCGGCTGCTGACCATCGAGGAGCCGCATCTCATCCAGCGCTACAACAAGGCTTTGGTCGCCTTCGGCCTGAGGCCGACGAAGCTGAAGAGCTTCGACATCGACCGCACCGGCTTCTCGCCTGAAGTGGCCGAGGAATGCGGCGACTACAACTACCTTGATCCCAACGAGATCAACCGCCGCTTCATCATCCTGACGCCGTCGCAGATCGACCTGCCGGTGGTCCACACCGCCTTTTCCAACACCTCGCAGCTGATGTTCGAGTTCATGTCGAAGAATCAGCGCGCCATCGACGCGCTGACCATCAAGGATGTCATCTATGGCGAGATCGAGGATTCGGTCCCCAAGGTCGACGACATCGAGGATCTGCTGTCGATCAACCAGGTCGAGTTCAGGGTGCTGTCGGCGGAGGACGTGCTGGGCAAGGCCGCCGAACTCGGCAAGCTCGTCGACCAGTTGAAGCAGGAGCCGGACGCCTGGCGCGACAATGCCATGCTCACCCGCATGGTGGAGCTTGCCAAGATCTGCGGCGACATCCGCGAGAACGCGCTGGTGCCGGATCAGGTGATCTTTCGCCACAGCGCCTATTGGACCAGCCATTTCGGCGGGCTCTATGTGTTCATCGATCCTGACATGACGACGGTGATCAGCGACCCGGCAGCACCCGGCTTCCGCCGCTCGCGACCGTGGCAAGTGAGCTACCTCTCGATCAATGATGCCGACAGGGTGTTCAAGTTCCTCACTGCCACCGGCCGCATCGAACTGCCGCGCGCCTCATGGATCGAAACCTCAGGCTATCTCGAACATCGCGCCGAGATGGTGGTGCGCGCTCTGATCCGCGACGCCGAGCCCGATCGCAATCTGACCGACGTCGACAAGGTCTGGCTGCAGACCTGGATCCACGGCCATGCCGACCTGATCACCAGGGACGGCAATTTTCCCTTTCTCAACGCCGCCAAGCGCGAGATCGCTCACCTCGGACGTCTCAAGATCGAGGACGTCTTCCCGCAGCAGCGTTTCCTGGTGATCCGGGCCAAGCCCGACCATCCCGACGCCTGGCTGACCAACCAGCTGATCTCGGATTTCGTGCCGCAGGATTTCGTCTCGCGCTACGTCTTCAACAAACCAGGCTTCTACAGCGACTATGACGGCTTCAGCGACGCCTGGCGATCGCATGTTGTGGACGTTCTGAAAACCACATATCTGAAAGACAAGGTGGCGTTTCGCACACGCCTCTACGGTCTTACTGATTGAATGCCTAACCTTATCGAATTCTTGGCTGACTGACGAGGGGGTGACATCGCCATGCTTGATCCGATCGTGAATTTCTTCACACGGATTTTCCAGTGGATCGGCCGCGGTATCGGCTTCGCCATCGGCGTGATCCTGTGGCCGTTCATGTGGGCCGGGCGCTGGTACACACAGCGCGGCTGGATCCTGAAGGCGGTGCTCGGGCTGGCACTGCTCGTTCTGATCGGCCTCTACGCCAACTTCTTCTACGCCACCCAGTGGTGGAACAATTTCAACCCGAACTACGTCGACAATTACACCTTCGAGAAACGTAATATTTCCGCCGGCGAGCAGACCGCAGCAGGCGCCGGCACCGACACCGCCAGGACCTGCGGAAACTCGGGGATAGCCCAGGTGGCGGCCGACCTGACCGACTTCAACGTCAACCAGAATGCTTGGGTCTCGTCGATGATCCTCTATAAGCTTGGCCTGTTCGGCATCAGCTGGGACCATACGCCGTTCATGGACAACAAGGCCTCGTTCCAGCGCGGCATCAACCAGGCAGTGCGGCGCACGGCGACCGAGCTTGCCGACAATCTCGGCCGCGTCCGCACCACCTCGCAGATCGATGCCGATCTGCAGGATGCGCGCGGCAACCTGCAGTTCGATGAATACACATGGTACTTCGGCATCAGCCCGTTCGGTCCGAAGACGCCGACGCCGAGCTACTATCGCGACGCGGTGCGCAAGCTGCGTTCGTTCAATGCCCGGCTGGCCCTTTGCCAAACGACGTTCGACGCCCGCGCCGACAATCTGAAGCAATATATCGACCGTATCGCCAGCGATATTGGCTCGACTTCGGCGATCCTCAAGGAGCGCGCTGAAAACCACAACAATGGCTGGTTCGACACGCGCGCCGACGACCGCTTCTGGTTCGCCTATGGCCAGCTCTATGCCTATTACGGGCTGATGAAGGGCGCCGAGGCCGACTTCGAGGACGTGATCAAGGAAAAGCACTTGCAGAACCTGTGGGACACGATGGACTCGCAGTTCGTCTCGGCGCTGCGCATCCAGCCTTTCATCATCGCCAATGGCCGCGAGGATGGCTGGCTGTTGCCGACGCATCTGACGACGATGGGTTTTTACATACTCAGGGTGCGCTCGAACATGGTCGAGATCAGCAACGTGCTGTCGCAGTAGTCCGGCTGCGCATCGCGGAGGAACCTGATCGTCTCGTCGTCGTTCAACCGCTGGGCGGCAGCCAGCGAGGACACGACATGGATATCCGGGAAGTTGCTCGAAATTTCTATGCCACGATCGACGCGCAGGACTGGGATAAGCTGGCTGGGCTGGTCTCTCCAGATCTCGTCGTTCATCTCGGCAGCGCCAGCCCGATCGGCTACGACGACTGGCGAAAATCCTTGGGCGAGTTCTTTGTTGGATTCCCGGACGGGCACCACGTCATCGAAGATTATCTCAGCGATGCCGACAAGGTGGTTACGCGCGGCCGCTTTCAGGGCACGCACACCGGCATCTTCCATGGCGTCGAGGCGAGCGGAAACCGAGTCTCGGTTGGCGTGATCCATATCGATCGTCTTGAGAACGGCGTCGTGGTCGAACATTTCGGCCAGCTTGACGGCTTGGGGCTGATGCACCAGATCGGCGCATTCTAGCGCGACTGCTCGAAGCGCCGAGCAGCGCTCGAACCCTGTCGCATTCCGTGCATTCCGCGGCTGTTTTGAGACGGCAGAATGGCGCGCGCTCTGGCTTCTATACCGCGCGACAACCGGGCGCCAAGATCCGGGACAGGTCGACCGGGAAACACAGCCGTCTTTCTCTAGAGGAAACATAGTTGCATGCGAGTTGACGCCACGGCAGCGACAGGGTTAGAACGTACCCTCGCCTGCAGTGCCGGGCTGTTTCGAACAGGCTTGCGACCACACTGATCAAACCCGTCCCCTCCACCGTCCAATCCAGAGGAAAGCCGCCATGGCCGAAGTGAAGTCCGACATCGAGATCGCGCGCGCCGCCGACAAGAAGCAGATCCAGGCGATCGGCCAGAAGATCGGCATCCCGAGCGAGCACCTTTTGCCTTACGGGCACGACAAGGCGAAGATCTCGGCCGAATTCATCAAGTCGGTGAAGGCAAACAAGGACGGCAAGCTAATCCTCGTTACCGCCATCAACCCGACGCCGGCCGGCGAAGGCAAGACGACGACGACGGTGGGCCTCGGCGACGGTCTCAACCGCATCGGCAAGAAGGCCATCGTCTGCATCCGCGAGGCCTCGCTCGGGCCGAATTTCGGCGTCAAGGGCGGCGCGGCCGGCGGCGGCTATGCGCAGGTCGTGCCGATGGAGGACATGAACCTCCACTTCACCGGCGATTTCCACGCCATCACCACCGCGCACAATCTTTTGTCGGCGCTGATCGACAACCACATCTACTGGGGCAACGAGCTCGGTATCGACACCCGTCGCGTCGTCTGGCGCCGCGTCATGGACATGAATGACCGGGCGCTGCGCGAGATCATCTGCTCGCTCGGCGGCGTCGCCAACGGTTTCCCGCGCGAGGGCGGCTTCGACATCACTGTCGCTTCCGAAGTCATGGCGATCCTGTGTCTCGCCACCGACTTGAAGGATCTGGAGAAGCGCCTGGGCGACATCATCGTCGCCTATCGTCGCGACAAGTCGCCGGTCTATGCCCGCGACCTCAAAGCCGACGGCGCCATGGCCGTGCTGCTCAAGGACGCTATGCAGCCCAACCTCGTGCAGACGCTGGAGAACAACCCGGCTTTCGTCCATGGCGGCCCGTTCGCCAACATCGCGCATGGCTGCAACTCGGTCGTCGCCACCACGACGGCGCTGAAGCTCGCCGACTACGTCGTCACCGAGGCCGGTTTCGGCGCCGATCTCGGCGCGGAAAAATTCTTCGACATCAAGTGCCGCAAAGCGGGCCTGAAGCCGTCGGCGGCGGTCATCGTCGCTACCGTGCGCGCCATGAAGATGAATGGCGGCGTCAAGAAGGAAGATCTCGGCAAGGAGAATGTCGAGGCGGTCAAGAAGGGCTGCGCCAATCTCGGCCGTCACGTCGAGAATATCAGGCAGTTCGGCGTGCCGGCGGTGGTCGCCATCAACCATTTCTATTCCGACACCGACGCTGAAATCCAGGCGATGAAGGACTACGTAGCCTCGATGGGCGAAGAGGCGATCCTGTGCAAGCACTGGGCCCACGGCTCGGCCGGCATCGAGGAACTCGCCGGCAGGGTGGTGGCGCTTGCCGAATCCGGCGCGTCGCAGTTTGCGCCGCTCTATCCGGACGCCATGCCGCTGTTCGAGAAGATCAACACTATCGTCCAGCGTATCTATCGCGGTTCCGAAGCGATCGCCGACAAGTCGGTGCGCGACCAGCTCCACGCCTGGGAGCACGCCGGCTACGGCAACCTGCCGGTCTGCATGGCCAAGACGCAGTACTCCTTCTCGACCGACCCGAACCTGCGCGGCGCGCCGACCGGCCACACCGTGCCGGTGCGCGAGGTCAGGCTGTCTGCCGGCGCCGGCTTCATCGTCGTCATCTGCGGCGAGGTCATGACCATGCCCGGCCTGCCAAAGGCGCCGTCCTCGGAAAAGATCTTCCTGAACGAAATGGGCCAGATCGAAGGTCTGTTCTGAGAGTTTTGAACGTCGGAGAATAAGAGGGGCGCCGCATAGCTGCGGCGCCCTCTTTTGCTTGCCCGCGACAAATTTTTAAGCGGCGCTTCGTGCCAGCGCGCGCTGGTTGGAAGCGTAGATCGTGTCGCGCTCGGGCAGCATGCCGGTCTTCAGGCAGTCGATCCATTCGGCAGTTTTGAGAACGGCGGCGAAGCGCGACTGTAGGATAACAGTCACCACCCGATGGATGTCCTCGGCCGAGGCGTAGCCGGCGCTGTTGGAATAGGGCACCGACCCGGTGGCGTCGGACAGGAACTCCACCGCAAAGCCCATATGGACGGCGTGGATGATGGTCGAGAGATCGCAATTATGCGTCATGTAACCGACGACGGTGATCGTATCGATGGCGTTGACGCGCAACCAATCTTCGAGGTCCGTGCCGGTGAAGGCGCTCGGCAGGGTCTTTTCGACATAATGATCGCGGCTTCGCCTAGCGATCTCGGGATGCAGGTCTGCGCCGTGGCTGCCTTTGGCGAAAACCGGTGACGTTTCGGGCGCCAGCTGCTTGATGACCACCACCTTGACGCCTGCCTCGGCGGCCGCGTCCATTGCTCGTGCTGCGTTGATGACGCTGTCGCGAAACGGCGGGTGCTGGATGGCGAGGTTGCCGCCGTCATAGTCGTTCTGGATGTCGACGACGATGAGGGCACGGCGCGGCGCTGGGGTGGCTGCTTCAGACATGGAGTTTTCCTTTCCTGTTCGGCTTTGATTGGTCGAGGATAGGCCTGCCGTCGGATTGCAAACAGTGTCCCAATTGACATTATTCGAAAGAATTGGGACAATCCAGATTTAGCCCCCCATTGGTACTCATCATGGCCGATCCGATCGTTGCCGCCATCGCCTTCGATGGCATCAGTCCGTTCCACCTTTCCGTGCCGTGCCTTGTATTCGCAGAGGATCGCGCCGCGCTCGGCTTGCCGCGCTTCGACTTCCGCATCTGTGCAATCGAAAGCGGGCCTATCCATACCGAAGCAGGGTTGACCGTAACTGCGCCGCATGGGTTGGACGGCCTCGACGGCGCGGACATTGTGATCGTCCCAAGCTGGCGAGATCTCGAAGACCCGCCACCTGTGTTTCTGATAGAGGCGCTGCGGCGAGCGCACCGGAACGGCGCATTGATTGTCGGATTGTGCCTCGGCACCTTCGCTGTTGCGGCGACGGGACTGCTTTCGGGACGGCGCGCCGCGACGCACTGGGCCTATACCGAGCAGCTGCAGGCGCTTTATCCCGACATGCTCGTCGACCCGGACGTGCTCTACATCGACAATGGCGATGTCATGACATCTGCCGGCGTCGCCGCCGGGCTTGACTGCTGTCTCCACATCATACGGGCCCGCTATGGCGCGGAGGCTGCACTCCGGCTCGCCCGGCAAATCGTGCTGTCCCCTCATCGGCAAGGTGGGCAGGCGCAGTTCATAGAACGTCCGATCGCCAGGACCGGCAATGCGGACCGCTTCACACAGGCCCTCGACGCGGTGCGCAGAACGCTGAGCGAGACGCACAGCCTGGACAGCGTCGCCGTTACTGCCGGCCTCACCCGCCGGACATTCACGCGCCGCTTTCATAAATCGATCGGCACCAGCTTCGGCGACTGGCTGATCGATCAGCGCATTGCGCTGGCGCAGCGGCTGCTGGAAGCAACGGAAAAATCGATGGATACGGTGGCCTTCGAGGCCGGTTTCGGCAGCGCCACCTCGCTGCGCCAGCACTTCGCGGCGCGGCTCAGGACCACGCCCGCGCAGTACCGGCGCGAATTCTCGAAGAACGCTCAGGAGGAGCACGCTGCCTTGCGTTGACTCGGATTAGCCGCGCGTCACCAGCCGCGCCGGGTTGCCGACCACCGTCGTGTTTGCCGCCGCGTCGCGCGTCACCACAGCACCCGCGCCGACAATGGCTCCCTCGCCAATGCTAACGCCGCCGAGGATGATGGCGCTGCCGCCGATCCAGGCATTGTCGCCGATCTTGACCGGCTTGGCGATCTCCAGACCAGCTCGTCGACCCTCGGCCTCGTTGTGATGCTCAGCGCAATAGATCTGCACATTGGGACCGAGCAGCGTCCGCTTGCCGATGCGGACTCGCGCCGTATCGAGGATGGTGCAGCCGGCATTGAGGAAGACACCCTCGCCGAGGACGACGTTGAAGCCATAAGCGCAGTGGAAGGGCGCCTCGATCCGGACACCCTCGCCCACTGCGCCAAGCAGCGACTTCAGGGCCGGCCCGATGTCGCCGCGTTGCCGGGGCGGCAGCGAATTATGCTCGAAGACCGCGTCGCGCGCCATGACCCGCAGTGCCTCCAGCTCCGGGTCGAGGCAAGTGTACCACCCGCCCGCCGCCATTTTTGTGCGCTCACTTGCGGCCATGCCGATGCCTCCTGTTTGAAATTGCTGCCAACGCACAGAGATCAGCTAGGAAAAAACGCCAGCGTTGCGCCGCCTCTGGTCAAATGCTCGACCTATGGTAGCCTGCCTCCACAGGGCTGTCCCAGGCCCGGTGATCGAGGGGATCAATCATGCTATTTATTCTCGCACTTCTGATTGGCGTCGTTGCCGGCCTTCGTACCATGACAGCGCCCGCTGCCGTCGCCTGGGGCGCCTGGCTCGGCTGGCTGCCGGTCGCCGGCACCTGGGCTGGTTTCATGGGTCACTGGATCGCCGTCGGCATATTCACCATCCTGGCCATCCTCGAGTTGGTCGCCGATCAGTTGCCGTCGACGCCGAGCCGCAAGGTGCCGCAGCAGTTCGGCGCGCGAATCGTCTCGGGAGCCTTCACCGGCGCAGTGATCGGCACGACCGGCGGCGCAATCATCAGCGGCCTCATCGCCGGCGCCATCGGTGCGGTGATCGGCACGCTGGGCGGCGCGGAGCTGCGCAAACGCCTAGCCATCGCTTTCGGCAAAGACCAACCTGCCGCCTTCATCGAGGACGCGGTGGCGATCGTCGGCGGCCTGCTGATCGTGGCGGCAGTGGCATGACGGCAAAGGCATTCGACGCCATCATCATCGGCGCCGGACAGGCCGGCCCGTCGCTGGCCGGCCGGCTGACGGCAGCCGGCATGAGCGTGGCGCTGATCGAGCGAAAACTGGTCGGCGGCACCTGCGTCAATACCGGCTGCATGCCGACCAAGGCCATGGTGGCCAGCGCCTATGCAGCACACCTTACCCGCCGCGCCGCCGACTATGGCGTCACGCTCTCCGGTCCGGTCGGCGTCGATTACAAGGCGATCAAGGCTCGCAAGGACAAGGTGTCGAACGACGCCCGCGGCAACCTCGAAAGCTGGATCGCCGGCATGGACAAGTGCACGCTCTATCGCGGCCACGCGCGCTTCGAATCCGCCTATACCGTGCGCGTCGGCGATGATCTTCTGACCGCCGAAAAAATATTTCTCAACACCGGCGGCCGCGCCTCGGTGCCCGACCTGCCCGGTGTCAACGACATTTCGTACCTGACCAACTCGTCGATGATGGATCTCGACGAGCTGCCGCGCCATCTCGTCGTCGTCGGCGGCAGCTACATCTCGCTCGAGTTCGCGCAAATGTTCCGCCGTTTCGGTTCAGAGGTCACGGTGATCGAAAAGAGCCCGCGGCTGATCGGCCGCGAGGACGAGGACGTCTCGGACGCTATCCTGTCCATCCTCGAAAACGAAGACATTACGGTGCATCTCGGCGCCGACGACATCAGCTTCGCCAGGCAGGGCAACGAAATTGCCGTGACCTTTTCCGCCGGCAAGGCGCCGGCGGTCGGCTCGCATGTGCTGTTGGCAGTGGGCCGGACGCCCAACACCGACGATCTCGGTCTCGACAGGGCCGGCGTCCAAGTCGACAAACGCGGCTTCATTGTCGTCGACGACCAGTTGCGCACCAGCGTGCCCGGCATCTGGGCGATGGGCGACTGCAACGGCAAGGGCGCCTTCACCCACACCTCCTACAACGACTACGAGATCGTCGCCGCCAATCTGCTCGACAACGATCCGCGCAAGGTGAGCGACCGCATCGAGGCCTATGCGCTCTACATCGATCCGCCGCTCGGCCGCTGCGGCATGACCGAGACGGCGGTAAGGAAGTCCGGCCGGCGCGCGCTGGTCGGCCAGCGGCCGATGACCCGGGTCGGCCGCGCCATCGAGAAAGGCGAGACGCAAGGTTTCATGAAGATCCTGGTCGACGCCGACACCAAGGAAATCCTGGGCTGTTCGGTACTCGGCCCCGGTGGCGACGAGGCGATACACTGCGTGCTCGACCTGATGTACGCCAAGGCGCCGGCCAGCACGCTCGCGCGGGCAATGCACATCCATCCGAATGTCTCGGAACTTCTGCCCACCATCGCCCAGGAGTTGAAGCCGCTGGCATAGGCTTCGGGCCCCCACTCTGCATCCCCGCAGGCGCAAAGGCACACCGCAGTCGCGATCTGCTCCCCGCTTTCTGCAATGCTGCATTGCAGCAATCGCGCTTGTGCGGCCGCCCCATCTCCGGACAGTCTAACTTTTGAACCGATTCATTCCCGGACGCCCCATGCCTTTGCCAATCCTAGCGCTTGCCATCGCGTCCTTCTGCATCGGCACCACCGAATTCGTCATCATGGGCCTGCTGCCCGAGGTCGCCGCCGATCTTGGTGTTTCCATTCCCTCGGCTGGTCTTCTGGTCACCGGCTATGCGCTCGGCGTCGTCTTCGGCGCGCCGGTGATCGCGGTGGCTACCGCGCATCTGCCGCGCAAGCCGGTGCTGGTAGGGCTGGCAATGCTGTTCGTCGTCGGCAATCTCTTCTGCGCCATCGCGCCCAATTATTGGACGCTGATGGCCGCCCGCGTCTTCACCGCTTTCGGCCACGGCGCTTTCTTCGGCATCGGCTCGGTCGTTGCCGCCAGCCTGGTGCCGCGCAACAAGCGGGCCAGCGCCATCGCGCTGATGTTTGCCGGGCTGACGCTCTCCAACATCCTCGGCGTTCCCGGCGGCACCGCGCTGGGCGAGGTCTACGGCTGGCGCGCCACGTTCGTGGCCGTCGTGGGTATCGGCCTCATCTCGGTCGCGGCCATCGCCTGGCTGGTGCCATCAAATGTTGCCGAATCGAGCGGCGGCGGCCTGCTCGGCGAAGTACGCGTGCTCGGCAAGCTGCAGGTGTGGCTCTCCATGCTGATCTCGGCGCTGGCTTCCGCCAGCCTGTTCGCCGTCTTCACCTACATAAAGCCCTATCTCACCGACGTGTCCGGCCTGTCGACCGCGACCGTGACCTGGGTGCTGCTGCTGTTCGGCGGCGGCATGACCATCGGCAACATCATCGGCGGCAGGCTGGCCGACTGGAAATTGATGCCGACGGTGATCGGCACGCTGCTGATGCTGGCGCTGCTGCTTGTCGGCTTTGCCGAATTCGGCGCCATCGCAGCCGTGGCCATCTTCATCGTTTTCCTGTGGGGGCTGCTCGTCTTCGTCATCGTGCCGCCTTTGCAGATCCGTGTCGTCGAGGCGGCCTCCGAGGCGCCGAACCTCGCCGCCACGCTCAACCAGGGCGCCTTCAACATCGGCAATGCCGCCGGCGCCTGGGTGGGCGGCGTGGCGCTTTCGCTAGGCGTGTCTTATGCCAATCTGCCGCTGGTCGGCGCAGCTTTGGCGCTGCTGGCGGTCGCCGTCGCCGTGATGTCGCAGACGCTTGACCGCCAGCTGCTGGTGACGCACCCCGCGCAATAGTTGCGCCCATAGCGCAGCAGACTGGACCAGTCGACAGCGTACCGGCGAAGGGGCATGTGTTTGGCCTCTTTCCTGGAGGAGTATCATGCAGAAATCGATCGAGCGCATAGCCGGCGACAGCGAGGGCGCTTTCTACGAATTCCCAGTGTTTCGCTTCGAAGGGTTCCGCCTTGAAGGCAGCGATAAGTCGGCATCTTCGGCCTATCTGCAGGCAGCGCTTCATGCCGGCGAATTGCCGGGCGTGGTCGCCATCGATGCGCTGATGCCGCTACTTGAAAAGGCCGAAGCGGAAGGCCGCATCAAGGGCAATATCACCGTGGTGCCCCAAGCCAATCCGATCGGCCGCGCCCAGTACCATTTCGGCGAGCATCAAGGCCGTTTTCACCTGGGCACCCGCACCAACTTCAACCGCGGCTTTCCGCTGCTGGCCGCGCCGGATACGACGCTATTGCCGGACACCACCCTCGCTACGGCCGATCAGCGGCTGAAGACGCGGCTGCTGCAGCTGTCGATCGGCCACGACATCGTTCTCGACCTGCACTGCGACGACGAGGGCCTCGCCTATCTCTACGTCCACGCCAGCCTGTGGCCTGACATGGCCGACTGTGCGGCGGCCATGGGCGTCGATGCGGTGATCCTGTGGGATGAGGACACCGACGGCACCTTCGAGGGCGCTTCCATTATGCCTTATCAGAACGTTCCCGCCGAGGTGGCGCGCCTCGACCGGCGCGTCGCCACCACGGTCGAGTATCGCGGCATACTCGATGTCGACGGCGCTCTGGCCGGCGCCGATGCCGAAGGGCTCTATCGGCTGCTGGTGGCGCGCGGCGTGATTCTGGATCAGGCCCTGCCCGCGCCCGGTGACTTCACCGGGACCGTTGCACCGCTCGAAAACATCGACATGATGCCGGCACCCCGCGCGGGCGCGGTTCTCTATGACGTGAAGCCAGGCGACCGTGTGGCGAACGGCGCACGGCTTGCCACAATCGTCCATGCACCGGGCGAAGCCAGTGGCCGCACGGAGGTGTTCGCACCGCAAGCGGGGGTCATCCTGACACGGCGTTCCCGGCGCATCATCCGTGCCGGCGAAGATCTGCTGAAGCTGGTCGGCGACAGGAAAAGCGCCAATGCAAGATCGGGAACGCTAGAGGATTGAGGAGGCCTGCCGGGCTAACCGGAGATAGCCTGGCGCGCCTTGGCCTCGAGCCATTCGGTCATCTGCCGGTAGGGGACGGGGCCGTGGCTGATGCGAGCAACGCCGAGCTCCGCAAGCCGCTGACGCGGCGGCACATGCGCCAGCGCGATGATGTTGACCGGCAACGCAATCGCCTTGCAGAGCGCCTCGATAAGGCCTTCATCGCCAAGACCCGGTGCAAAGAAGCCGTGCGCTCCGGCCTTTTCATAGGCATGCGCCCGCTCGATCGCCTGGTCGAGCAGCGCCTTGTCATGCGTTTCGGGCTTGGCCTTGAGGAAGATGTCGGTTCGAGCATTGAGGAATGCCGGAATGCCGGAGGCTTTCACGGCTGCGGCAGCGGCTTCGATCCTTGTCACCTGGACGGCGATGCCGTGCAGGCCGCTGCCTCCGACAATCTGATCTTCGAAATTGAAGCCGATGGCGCCGGCCTGCAAGGCAAGCGTCGCCGTACGGGCGACGATTTCCGGAGCGCTGCCATAGCCGCCCTCGATATCCGTGGTCACCGGCAGGTCAACGGCCGCGACGATGCGTTTGATATTTTCGAGCGCAAGCTCCAGCGGTATTTTTTCGCCATCAGCGAATCCGAACGCCGCCGCGACCGGCCAGCTTCCTGTCGCAATGGCCTTGGCCCCTGCTTTCTCGATGGTCTTGGCCGAGCCAGGATCCCAGACATTGTAGAGAACGATCGGGTTTCCCTTGACGTGGAGGGAGTGGAACGCCCGCGCGCGGTTGATCTGCTCGGTCATTTTTCGCGCCTTCCTGCTGTTGGGGGGCCAAGATAGACGCGGCCGGCAGCTTTGGCGATGTGCCATGAACCGTACAAGCGGCAGCCACCGAACAGACTTTTCAAACCTGTTGCGCATCCTGTCTTTCGCGGCTATGGATTTCGCCATGAACATGCGCTCGATCAAGACCGTTTGGTGGTGGGCTCGCTGACAGCGGCCTGTTCGAACGCGTGCGCGTGACAATAGAAGGTGGCCGCAACGGAATGTCCGGGCGGCCATTTGTTTTTTCAAGCCATACCCGGGTCCGTTGCCCCAAGACGCTGAACACCCAAGACGCTGATGGAGACGGCAATGACGACGAAAATTCTGGAGAACGGGGCGGAGCGCTTCGTCACGGCGGGTGGCGTGACAATTACCCGCGAGCGCCATGACCGGCCTTACGAAGGCGCGATTGACGCCTATATCGACGGGCTGAATGCGCGCCGCGGCGCTGTGTTTTCTTCGAATTACGAATATCCCGGCCGCTACACGCGCTGGGACACCGCCATCATCGACCCGCCGCTGGTGATCTCGGCGCGCGGTCGCGCCATGCGCATCGAGGCGCTGAACGGCCGTGGCGAGGTGCTTCTGCCGGTGATCGGCAAGGCGCTCGGCGGCCTTGACGACGTGACGATCGCCGAGACGTCGAAAAGACTGATCCGCCTCGACGTGGCCAAGCCCGGCCGAGTCTTCACCGAAGAAGAACGCAGCCGCGTTCCATCCGTCTTCACCGTATTGCGCGCCATCACCGCCCTGTTCAAGACGGAGGAAGACGCCAATCTCGGCCTCTACGGCGCCTTCGGCTACGATCTCGCCTTCCAGTTCGATCCGGTCGACTACAAGCTCGAGCGCCAGCAGAGCCAGCGCGACCTCGTGCTGCTCCTCCCCGACGAGATCCTGGTCGTCGATCACTATTCGACCAAGGCCTGGACCGACCGCTATGACTATTCGGGCGACGGGTTTTCGACCGAGGGATTGCCCCGCGACGAAATCGTCGAGCCGTTCAAGACCGCCGACCGCATCCCGCCGCGCGGCGACCATGAGCCCGGCGAATATGCCAATCTGGTGCGCAAGGCGATGGAGAGTTTCAAGCGCGGCGACCTGTTCGAAGTGGTGCCCGGCCAGATGTTCTACGAGCGCTGCGAGACGCCGCCCTCCGACATTTCCCGCAAGCTGAAGACCATCAACCCATCGCCCTATTCCTTCTTCATCAATCTCGGCGAGGGCGAATATTTGATCGGCGCCTCGCCCGAAATGTTCGTGCGCGTCAACGGCCGCCGTGTCGAGACCTGCCCGATATCAGGCACGATCAAGCGCGGCGACGACGCCATTTCCGATAGCGAGCAGATCCTGAAACTGCTCAATTCGAAGAAGGACGAATCCGAGCTGACCATGTGCTCGGACGTCGACCGCAACGACAAATCGAGGGTTTGCGACCCGGGCTCGGTGCGCGTCATCGGCCGGCGCCAGATCGAGATGTATTCGCGCCTGATCCACACCGTCGACCACATCGAAGGGCGGCTGCGCGAAGGCATGGACGCCTTCGACGCATTTTTGTCGCATGCCTGGGCGGTCACCGTCACCGGCGCGCCGAAATTATGGGCTATGCGCTTCATCGAGCAGAACGAGAAGAGCCCGCGCGCCTGGTATGGCGGAGCGATCGGCATGGTCAATTTCAACGGTGACATGAACACCGGCCTGACGCTTCGCACCATCCGCATCAAGGACGGCATCGCCGAGGTGCGCGCCGGCGCCACGCTGCTCTTCGACAGCATTCCCGAGGAAGAAGAAGCCGAAACCGAACTGAAGGCATCCGCCATGATCTCCGCCATCCGCGACGCCAAATCCGGCAATGCCGCCGACACCGAACGCGCCACTGCGCGGGTCGGCGACGGCGTCAACATCCTGCTGGTCGACCACGAGGACTCCTTCGTCCACACGCTGGCCAATTATTTCCGCCAGACCGGCGCCAATGTCTCGACCGTACGCACACCAGTGCCGGACGAGGTCTTTGACCGGCTGAAACCCAATCTCGTCGTGCTGTCACCCGGCCCTGGCACGCCGAAGGACTTCGACTGCGCCGCCACTATCAAACGGGCCCGCGCGCGCGACCTGCCGATCTTCGGCGTCTGCCTCGGCCTGCAGGCGCTGGCCGAGGCCTATGGCGGAGAATTGCGGCAGTTGCACGTGCCAATGCATGGCAAGCCGTCGCGCATTCGCGTGTCGAAGCCGGGCATCATCTTCTCCGGCCTGCCCAAAGACGTGACCGTCGGCCGCTATCATTCGATCTTCGCCGATCCGGTCCGCCTGCCCGACGGCTTCATCGTCACGGCGGAGACCGAGGACGGCATCATCATGGCCTTCGAGCACAACAAGGAGCCGATCGCCGCGGTGCAATTCCACCCGGAATCGATCATGACGCTCGGCCACAATGCCGGCATGCGCATCATCGAGAACATCGTTGCGCATCTGCCGCGCAAGGCGAGGGAGAAGGCGGCTTAGCTCCGGCTTCCGCGGCTGGAAGCAATCAATGACCCCAATTGATCCGAAAAACGCCGCCAAGCGCAAAGTCGCCGCCCTCGCCTTCTGGTCGATCATCGTCGCGTTCGTCGTGCTCGGCCTCAAGCTGGCGGCCTGGTATGTCACCGGTTCCGTGGCGCTGTATTCGGACGCGCTGGAATCGATCGTCAACGTCATTGCCTCAGCCGCCGCTTATTGGGCGATCCAGGTCAGCTACAAGCCGGCTGACCAGGACCATCCGTTCGGCCATCACAAGGCCGAATATTTCTCGGCTGTTCTGGAAGGCGTGCTGATCGTGCTGGCAGCCCTTCTGATCCTCAACGAAGTGTGGTGGTCCTGGCGCCATCCCGCCCCACTCGAACAGCCCTGGACCGGCCTTGCCATCAACGGCGTCGCGACGGTGATCAACGCCTTCTGGGCCTGGACGCTGATCCGTGCCGGACGTGCCGAGAAATCGCCGGCTCTGGTCGCCGACGGCAGGCACATCATGACCGACGTGGCGACCTCGGTTGGCGTGTTCATTGGCCTGGTCGGTGCCGTGCTCACCGGCTGGCAAGTCCTCGATCCTGCGCTTGCCGTCATCGTCGCGCTGAACATCCTGTGGCAGGGCTGGCACGTCATCGGCTCGTCGATGAACGGGCTGATGGACCGCGCCGTCGACACGCAGGAGCACATGCAGATCCGCGACATCATCTCGGCCAACTGTAAGGGGGCGCTGGAGGTCCATGATCTGAAGACGCGCATTGCCGGCCGCGCCACGTTTATCGAGTTCCACCTGGTCGTCGACGCCGACATGTCGGTGGGCGCCAGCCACGTCATTTGCGACCGCATCGAGGATGCGCTGAAAGCAGAAATCCCTTCGGTGCGCGTCACCATCCATGTCGAGCCCGACGACGAGGCAAAATTGCCCAAGGGCACGACAGCCGTGCCGTTCGCGTGAGGCTGTTCACCAAGTCTCGATTGTGAGGTTTTTGATCCGCTCGAATTCCCGTATATTGCGGGTTATCAGTGTGAGGTTCCGGGCACGCGCCTGCCCGCCAATCAGCGCATCATAGGGACCAATCGGGGCCCCCGACGCCGCAAGCGTCGCCCGAATCTCGCCGGCATGCCTTGCGTCTTCCCGATCGAATTCGAGTATCGGAAACTGGAGCGCTTCGATGCGCACCAGATTGTCGGCCTTTCGCTCGCTCTTTTGAGCACCATAGTAGAGTTCGTGCACGACGATGGCCGAAAGTGCGAAATCCTGCGGCTTATGTGGCTTGAGCCGCACCCGCAGGTCTGCGTCGCCTTTCATGATCGCGATGACGGCATTGGTATCGAGCAGATAGATCACTTGAAAACGTCATCCAAAGCCGGCCGATCCTGCTCGGCTGGACGTTCCAGTGCTGCCTCGGCGAAATCGTCGTCGATCGGATCTATCACCTGGTCGAGCCAGGCCCAATCCTTCGGGAGCGGTTCGAGGATTATACTCTGGCCATGGCGGCGAATCGAAACTTCGTCGGTTTCGAAACGGAATTCCTTTGGCAGCCGCACCGCCTGCGAGCGGCCTGACCAGAACACCTTCGCTTTTTCCATCGTACCAATCTCCTCGGTGATATATGGCAAAGATATATACCATCTCGCTACATAGACAAGGTGGCCTGCCACAAATCTCAAGGAGCGCAAGCGGATTGCGCCAACGGGTTCAACCGATGGACCTTGTCGTCGGACCTGGTCTTGCACTTACCGTTCTGCTCGACGGCTTCCATGCCGCCGAGACAGACGGCGTGGTCAAGCTCGCCGAATTGCAGCGCCAGGCTATGCCTATTTGCGACCCTGAGCCCTTGCGGACTTGAACGAGGGCTGCGAGGCCCTACGAAGAACTAGTCGGAGTCCCGGAGGAATAAACGTGCCAGCCACCACAACCAGCCTTGTCACCCCCACCCTGGTCATCCCCGACCTTGCCGGCAAGGCGGTGCTGATCACCGGCGCTTCGACCGGCATCGGGGCCGCACTTGCACTGGCCTACGCCGCGCAGAAATGCCGCGTCGCGTTGCATTATAATTCAAGTCGGACGGCTGCCGAAAACCTGGCCGGGACCATCCGCAACGGCGGCGGCGAGGTATTCCCGGTCCAGGGCGATTTCTCGATCCCCGCCGATGTCGAGCGCGTCGTCGAGGACAGTGCGCAACACTTCGGCCGGCTTGACGGCCTGGTCAACAATGCCGGCGGCATGCTTGGGCGCGTACCTTATGCCGAGCAGACCGAGGCGCATTACGACGCGGTGATGGACCTCAACGCCCGCTCCGTGCTCACCGCATCGCGCAAGGCGATGCCATGGCTGAAGCGTCAGGGCGGCTTCATCGTCAACACCTCGTCGATCGCCGCGCGCAATGGCGCCGGCGGCGGCGCCGGACTTTATGGCTCTGCCAAGGCCTTCGTCTCCAATGTGACCCGCGGCATGGCCAAGGAGCTGATCGGCTTCAACATCCGCGTCAACGCGGTGGCGCCAGGCACCATCGCTACACCTTTCCATGAGCGCTATTCGACCGACGAGCAGATGAAGGGCATGGTGGCCACCATTCCGCAGGGCCGCGCCGGCACGCCCGAGGACTGCGTTGGCGCCTATCTGTTCCTCTCATCCGCTCTGTTGAGCGGTTACATCACCGGCCAGGTAATCGACGTGAATGGTGGCCAGTTGATGCCGTGAGCGGCGACCTGCATACTTGTCACGCAAGCCAACGGAGAAAACGGCAATGTACGGTCTGATCGGCAAGATGCGGGCGACGCGCGGCCAGCGCGACGCGATGATGGACCTCCTGCTTGCCAGTACCGGCGCAATGCCGGGCTGCCTGAGCTACATTATCGCCACCGATCCGGCCGATGCTGACGCGATCTGGGTGACCGAGGTGTGGACCGACCAGGCAAGTCACAAGGCGTCGCTGCAACTGCCGGAAGTCCAGGCGGCGATCGCCAAGGCGCGGCCGATCATCGCCGGCTTCGAATTTCAAGTCGAGACGCAGCCCGTAGGCGGCTTCGGCCTGCCCGCCGTCAAAACCGGTTGACACCCAGGGGCTACGGCACTTGCACTATGCTGCCGCTGCCTCTTACCTGCGAACGCCGCATGGTTGGGTGCCCGTACAGTTCGACATCACCGCTGCCGTAAATCGAGACGTCCGCATCCGCCTGTGCGGTAATTTGTGCATCGCCGCTGCCGCGAATCTCGATCCGTGCGGATTGGGCGATCAGGCCCGTGAGCCTCCCGCTGCCCGAACCGGAGATATCCAGGTCGACAGTTTGTGCGACCCCGGTGGCGGCGACACTGCCGCTTCCCCGGATGGTCAGCCGCAGCTCAGGCTGATTGATCTGCGACAAGGTGAGGTCGCCGCTGCCGAGCACTTTCCAGTCGGCTATTGCCGGTCCGGACAGGCTGATGTCGAGCCGGGACCCAAACCAGCCCGGCTCACAATCCAGGCTGAGCCTGCCGCCTTCAAACCTCACATGGTCAAGCAGAGCGCCGCTCACGACGGCCTCCGCCTTGTCCCCCGGCTGGTAGCGGACCGAGGCCGGCAGATCGATGGTCAAACTATCGCCGGTGGTGAAAGGCAAAATAGCCTCTTGTCTGGTGGACGTGGCCGGCCCGCAGGTGGACTGCCCCGAAATCCACCAACCTCCGGCATTGGCCCAATCTGGCCCGGAAAGCCTGATACCCAACACCAGAAAGACGACTGCGCCGATCAGCCCTGCCGTCGCGACGAATGCCAATTTTCCGGTCATTGTCTGGTTCCTTCAAAATGGTGACAAATAACGCTCAAACGCGGTCATGGCCCGGTTGAGCCAGGCGGGAATGCAGCCGCGCGTAATGCCCGAGTATGCGTATGCCCGCGCCCAGCCCCAGCAGCAGCAGAGCGGCGCCGCCCATAAGACAGCTTACCAGCCCGGCACCGATGAAGAGGCGTCCCAAGGTCGCCGTGAACATGCCGCCGCTGTCGAATAGCAGCGTTGTGAGGATGATCTTGAGGCCGAGCGCACCGACGGCGACAAGCGCAATGGCAAGGCCGAGCGCAATGACGATCGTGGCGATAAGCAGCGGCAGCAGGAAAAGGATGTCGACGATGACAAGCCCAGCCAAAGCCACCGTGGCCGCCAACAGGTTAGACACGCTCCAGTGGGCCTCGAAGCGGCGCAGCCCAGCCTCGGCCCGCAACTCGCGGGCGAGCCTGGCCGGGTCGCCCAATGCAGAGGCGACCTCCGCTTCGTTTCGGCCCGACGCGTCGGATTCGGCGAAATGGGCGGCGTAGTCGCCAACAATGTCCTCGATCTCTTGAGACGGCAGACCGGCGAGTCCCAATCTAAGCGTGCGCAGGAAGGCATCCCTAGTCATGGCAGATCCTCAAGAAGTTTATCGACTGCGCCCGAGAAAGCGCGCCAGTCGCGGCGATGAGCTTCGAAAGCCGTCCGGCCCAGAGGCGTGAGCCGGTAATATTTGCGGGGCGGCCCGCTGCTCGACTCGACGATGCGGGTGGCGACCAGGCCGTCGTTCTGCATCCGACGCATCAAAGGATAGATCGTGCCTTCGCCCATGCTCACCGCAGCGACCAACGTGCTGGCGATTTCATAGCCGTAGCTTTCGCCCCGCGACAGCACGGCCAGGACGCACAGATCAAGGGCGCCTTTTCGCAACTGCACTTGGATCGAGTCGGTCATGTCAGGTCTCGGTTTCGAGGCGTGTATATAGCATGCTACCTGTTTATGCAAGGTAGTTGATCACGCTGAGGCCCTTACGCAATCCTGATGCGATAGATACTTGTCGCAAAATCCAAAACCGCGACGAACAAGCCGTAGGATTTCTCCGGCAGCGGGCTTCGCATTCTTCCTGCATGAGTCTAAGACGCGAATATGGACACTTTGCCAGACCAGCCGACCGTCGAACGCATGGCGCGGATGCCCAAAGTCTGGCAGTGGCTGGCCCTGCTGATCTTCTCGATCCTTTTCGCCGGCGCACTGGAATTCGCCGCCTTGCCGGCAGCGCTGCTGATCGGACCGATGCTGGCGGCGATCCTGGCCGGCACCAACGGCGCCACTGTGCGCGTGCCGGGTCCTTTGTTCGGCGCCGCCCAGGCGATCATCGGCTGCCTTGTCGCCGCTTCGATCTCCGCTGATATCTTTCCGATCTTCTACAAGGAATGGCCGCTGTTCCTCGGCACTGTGGTAGCGACCGTTGCGGCATCCAGCCTGCTCGGCTGGCTGATCAGCCGTTGGCGCATTCTGCCCGGCACCACCGCGGTCTGGGGCTCATCGCCGGGCGCGGCCACCGCCATGGTGCTGATGGCCGGCGCCTTCGGAGCCGACCAGCGCCTCGTCGCCTTCATGCAATATCTGCGCGTCATCTTCGTCTCGATGACTGCGGCGCTTGTCGCAAAGATGTGGGTCGATACATCAGGTATTGAGATTCCGGCCATCGTCTGGTTCCCGCCGATCGATCCAACAGCCTTTACCGCAACACTGGGCGTGGCGCTCGTCGGCAGCCTCGTTGGAAAGCTGTTCAGGCTGCCGTCGCCCTTCTTCCTCGGCACCTTCATTTTCGGCACTGCGGTGCATCTCGGACTAGGCGTGACGATGCAGTTGCCGCCCTGGCTGCTCGCCCTCGGCTATACGATGATCGGTTGGACCATCGGCCTGAATTTCACCAGGGCAATTCTGCGGCACGCGACCCGGGCGCTGCCGCAGATCGTCGGCTCGATCATCATCCTCATCGCTTTCTGCGGCGGCCTCGGTTTCATGATCAGCCATGTGCTCGGCATCGATCCGCTTACCGCCTATCTGGCGACCAGCCCCGGCGGCATGGACAGCGTCGCGATCATCGCCGCCGCCGCACAGCACGTCGACATTTCCTTCGTCATGGCGCTGCAATCGGCCCGGTTCCTAGTCGTGCTGCTGATCGGGCCGAGCGTTGCGCGGCTGGTGGCGCGAAGTCTGAGGGAATAAAAGGGTAATCAAGGCCTGCTGACACGCCGGGGGCGTCCAGTGCTCAAGAAGGTGTCGGCTAAAGGAACGCCACTCGTTCGGCCCAGGTCGTTCGGCCCACTTGCCTCTCCTTGGCCGCTCCTGTATGAAAACCGCCATGACCAACCGCGCCATATCAGTCGCTTCCCGTCAGACCGGCTTTGCCGGTGAGACCGTGCGCGCGCTTGCTTCCACCCTGCTGCTTCTCGGCCTTATCGGCGATCGCCGGGTTCGCTAAAGGAGCGCCCGGCGGTCGAACCGCCGCTCACGCGCATGCTCCTTGGCAAGTCAATTAAGCGAATGAACATCTGGTAAAGGCGCCGCTCGGCACCAAATCCGCCTGAAGGCGGATCCGGCGAGCCGCCGGGAGAGACGACAATGAACGCACGAGAAGAAATCCGCGCAGGCAGCGGGGAGATGGGCAGGACCGCAAAGGTCATGCCGGAGGCAACTCGGGGCATGCCAGAGGCAGCCCGGGGCATGCGGGAGGCAGCCCGGAAATACCAACCTTACCCGACCGTTGGTCTCACCGATCGCGTTTGGCCGTCGAAGGTCATCGACAAGGCGCCGATCTGGTGCTCGGTCGACCTGCGCGACGGCAACCAGGCGCTGATCGACCCGATGGGTCACGAGCGCAAGGCGCGCATGTTCGCCCTGCTGCTCGACATGGGCTTCAAGGAAATCGAGATCGGCTTCCCGTCGGCCTCGCAGACCGATTTCGACTTCGCCCGCTGGTGCATCGAAGAAGGCAATGTGCCGGCCGAGGTCTCGTTGCAGGTGCTGGTGCAGTGCCGGCCGGAACTGATCACCCGCACCTTCGAGGCACTGCAGGGCGCCACCAACCCGATCGTGCATTTCTACAATTCGACCAGCGAATTGCAGCGCCGCGTCGTCTTCGAGAAGGACGTCGCCGGCATCAAGCGGATCGCCACCGATGCGGCCAAGATGATCACCGACATGGCGGCGAAGGCCGGCGGCGGCTACCGCTTCGAATATTCGCCGGAAAGCTTTACCGGCACCGAGCTCGAAGTGGCGCTGGAAATCTGCAATGCCGTCACCGAGATCGTGAAGCCCACGGCGGAAAACAAGCTGATCATCAACCTGCCGTCCACGGTCGAAATGTCGACACCCAACATCTATGCCGACCGCATCGAATGGATGTGCCGCAACCTCGATATCAGAGAAAACCTGCTTATTTCGCTGCATCCGCACAACGATCGCGGCACCGGCATCGCCACCACCGAACTCGGCCTGATGGCTGGCGCGGACCGCGTCGAAGGCACATTGTTCGGCAATGGCGAGCGCACCGGCAATGTCGACATCGTCACGCTGGCGCTCAACATGTACACGCAAGGCGTCGATCCCGAGCTCGATTGCTCCGACATCAACCGGATGAAAGACGTCTACGAATATTCGAACCAGCTGAAGATCCCCGAGCGCCATCCCTATGTCGGCGAGCTCGTCTACACGGCCTTTTCGGGCTCGCACCAGGACGCCATCAACAAGGGCATGAAGGCGTTGCGCAAGGCCAACACGCCGCATTGGGAAGTCCCCTATCTGCCGATCGACCCGGCCGATGTCGGGCGCAGCTACGAGGCGATCATTCGCATCAACTCGCAATCCGGCAAGGGCGGCATTGCCTATGTGCTGCATGCGGACTACGGCCTCAACCTGCCGCGCAACCTGCAGATCGAATTCAGCCAGGCTATCCAGGCGATCACCGATGCCGAAGGCAAGGAAGTGCCGGCCAAGCGCATCCACGAGCGCTTTCTCGACACCTATGTCGACCAGCCCGGCGGGCGGCTGAAGTTCCTCGACCACCACACCTATCCCGACACCGAGGTCAAGGGGCGGCGCGTGGTGGAAGCGGTCATCCTCGACAGCGGCAAGGAGGTGACGATTTCAGGTTCCGGAACCGGTCCGATCGACGGCTTCGTCGACGCGCTGTCGCGCCATGTCGGCGTGCCGATGTCGGTGCTCGACTATTCTGAGCACTCCATGCAGCGCGGCTCGAATGCCTCGGCCATCTCCTATGTCGAGATGGAGCATCCCGGCGGCAAGCTGTTCGGCGCCGGCATCAACACCAACATCGTGGCCGCGTCGCTGGAAGCCGTGGTTTCCGCCGCCAACCGCATTGTCGGCCGAGAGGTCGACTAGGCAAACTGTCGAAAGCTAACAGCTGGAGCAAGATGAACCCTGATGGTATCGTCTTGCTCTGGTCTTTCGCACCATTAACCACCGGAGAATTATCCAGTGGGGTACGCGATCGCATAATGGATGCATGCTTGTATGGCAGTGCGGGCGTTATATGATTGCGTCTCAACCTGTGCCGACTTCGAAAGGATCGACACTTGCAGCATGCCACGCCTGCCGCCCCCGCAGTGCGCGAGACGTTGGAGCGATTGCTAGCCAGCGAGACGTTCGGACGATCCGAGCGAGCGCGTAAACTGCTTCGCTATCTGGTCGAGCGCGAGCAGGCAGGCGAAGCCGACAAGCTCAAGGGCTTTTCCATTGCGATGGATGTTTTCGGCAAGGACGGTGATTTCGATCCGTCGACCGATGCCGTCGTGCGGGTGCAGGCGGGCAGGTTGCGCGAGCTTCTGCAGCATTACTTCGCCAATGAGGGTGTTGCCGAGCCGATCCGCATCGCCATTCCGCGTGGCGGCTATGTCCCATCCTATGAGCTCAACGCCATTCGCTTGCCGGCCGAGTCGGTGCCGGAGGAACACATCGAAGCGGCGGCTACCTTGTCGGCATCGCTCGAAGAGCCGGGCCTGGCCGTACGTGCCGCATCGTTGATGTCGCCTGTCGCTCGCGAGCCGGCACCTTCGCTGATGCGCCATCTCCAGTTTTTCTGGTTGGCGATCGCGCTGGTCATCGCCATGTTGAGCGTACTGATCCTTCGTCAGGGAGGCGGCGCCTTGCTGGCGGGAAGCGATACCGCGTCGACGATCGAGAACGCAGTGGCCACTGGCAGCATAGCGCCATGGGCTCCGATCGAAACTCTTCCGCTCGTCCACATTGGGGTGAAAGCCAACAGCGCGGAGGCTGCCCGCGTAGCGGCATCGCTGCGCGCCGGCCTCAGCGGCTTCGATACGGTCAACTTCATCGGCCGGGACGCCGACGGCCCGCCCGATCCGGTCACCGATGCAATCAGCTTCGTATTCGATGTTCTGCCGGGACCAACGGCAGGCGACGTCACCCTCGAGCTTCAAAGCATGGCGACCGGACGGGTCCTGCTGTCACGCAATTTGACTGCCGCCGACAGCACGCCCTCCACCGTCGAGGACAATGTCGCCAGCATTTTGAGTTCGGCCGTCACCGCCTCGGGCACGATCTACAACTATATCGAACAGAGCGGCCTTCAGACCGGCCTGACGGAGTGTCTGCTGCTCAATGACAAGTACTATCTCGACCAGGGCCCCAAAACCCATGAGGCTGCCTATCGCTGTCTCGAAAACCTGGTCGATCGGGATGCGAAATCGTCGCTCGTCTATTCGGAACTCGCGACCCTGCACCTCGAGGCGGCCACCGATCACTACGCCTATCCAGCCGGCGCAACGATCGAACAGGCGATGTCGCTTGCCCGTCGCGCCGTGCAGATGGGGCCGACCAGCCCCTATGCGCATCGTGCCTATGGCTATCTCAACTCCCGCCTCGGCAATTCGGAAGAATCGATCCGCTGGATGCACAAGGCCTACGAACTCAACCCTTACGACCTCAGCATGGCGGCAGCTTACGCCTATGGTTTGATTTTCGCCGGCAGGTACAGGGAAGGAACACCGATCCTTGCCCACGCCGCCGAAACGTCCAGCGCCCATCCGACCTGGTGGGACTACGGGCTTTTCGTCGGCCAGTTCATGGCCGGTGATATGAACAAGGCCGCGCTTGCCAGCGATGCGTTGCAAGCGACGCCGACGAAATCGCACTATCTGGCTGCGCGGCTGATCAGCGCGAAAGCAGGCGGCCGCGATCAACTGGCGCACCAACTCGTGGACGAGATGACTGCCAGATTCCCGAAATTCGCTGCCGATCCGCGCGCGACCTTTGTCGAGAGGAGATATCCCGCCGATCTGACCGACCGCCTGGTCGAAGCCTTGCGCGCTGCCGGGCTCGGCAATGCCAGCTAAGCCCCTTTGAGCTAACACGGCTGATCGCGAAAATTTTACTGGCCATCGGCTCGGACAAGGCGCAATCCAGCCACAATCTGGAATTTCGCCCCTGTTAATCCTGCAATAAAATCATAAACCCCCATGTTTTCATCCCTTTACGCTGCCGAACGGGGCACCGGATCGAAGACGGTTGTCTTCCTGCATGGCTTCGGCGGTTGCCACGACGGCTGGCACGAGGTGATTTCGACACTAACGCCTGGTTCACGGACGCTGGCCTATGATCTTCCGGGCCATGGGCTATCCCTCGATTTCTCCGGTGGTGGCCCAGCCAAGACGGCCGCTCGGGCTGTTCTTGCAGACCTCGCCGCACGCAGGGTTAGGAAAGTGCATGTCGTCGGCCATTCGATGGGCGGAGCAGCCGCAGTGCTGATGGCATTAGCCGAACCCGAAAGGATAGCGTCGCTGACGCTTCTGGCGCCGGGCGGTTTTGGGACTGAGATCAATGGACCGCTGTTGCGCCGTTATGCCGCCGCTGCCGGCGAAGATGAAATCCGTGCTTGCCTCGAAGCCATGTCCGGACCGCAAAGCCTGCCCCCGGAGCGCATCACGGATGTCCTTGGCGAAATGCGTGCGCGTCCCGGCCAGTTGCAGAAACTTGTCGAGATCGCGGCTGCAATGACCAAAGGCGATCGGCAGGGCGTCATCCCGCGCGAGCGGCTCGAGACGCTTGATATGCCGGTAATGGTGGTCTGGGGGACGGATGACGCGGTGCTGCCTTTCACCCAGGCCGATGATCTGCCGGCGCATTTCCACCTGCACCATGTATTGCAGGCCGGCCATATGCTGGTCGAGGAAGCGCCCGGCCTGATCGCCGAGATCGTCCGCCGCAATATGAAACGACGCAGCAGGTCGTTTCGTCCGAACTCCGCCGCTGCGGCGAACTGATCGCCCCTGCCAAAGCGCGTGTTGGAGCCGGGTTCGTCCGGTAAGCCGCTTATAGGCCTATCGATCTCGCAAGTGCATTTTGCCGGCGGCTGTGTTAACTCGGTGTTAACCAAACCCGCGAGGCAAACGCCGATGAAGGATGCAGGCGAGAACATCACCCAGATCGACCAGTCGCGAAAACTGTCCGATGCCATCCGCGACGTGAAGAATGCATTCGCCGACCGCGACGACGTCGTGGTCGATATGCGCGAGGCGCATCGTATGCGGCTCGATTTGCTTGCTGCCGAACTCGCGCCCATCTTTGCCGACGTGCCCGCCGACATGGATAATTTCGACTTCGCCGTCTCGTCCGGGCTGCAGCCGCGTCTATGGATCGACGCCGTCAGCCATGTCGCCATGGGACGCGACCGCCGCACCTATCGTTTCCTCAGGGATACGCGGATCGGGCGCGTCGTTCTCGCCGAATCGACCGAGATGAAACCGGTGGCCGACCAGGTGACGCGCTACGTCGCGGAGCGCGTCGTCGAACGGCAGAGAATGATGGAAGGCGGGGTCGAGCAGGCTGTCGCCGGACTGAAACGTGCGTTGGTCCCGGAAGCCGAGCCGCCACTACGATCTGTCTCACGCAGCAAGGGTTGGTCTGCCTTCTTCTCCGCTATCGGCCTGATCGCCGCCGGGGCCCTGGTCGGGTTGGCTGTATCGGTCGTGTTGTTCTGGGACCGCCTCGTTGCGATGGGACTGAGCTTTGGACCATGATCCTGAACTGAAGGTCCGCGCAGCGAAAAGTGGAATGCGGTTTTCGGAAAAGATCCTGGTCAAACACTGAGATCGAGCCCGTCCCGATTCCATCGGGACGGAACGATCTCTAGGCCATAGCGTCCGCGCCAAGTTCCAGAACCTCCAGATCGGAAGGCGGGATGGCCGGCCCGGTCAGGCCACGTCGCGTCAGCTTGATCCGCCATTTGTCCTTTTCGCCGTCGATCTCCAACAGATTATATTGCGCCGCCGGGTGCCTGCCGCCAGGCGCCTGCCCTGCGGCGGCGACGCCGACCACCGGAATTTTGGCCCCGCGACCGCCGATGAAGAACAGCGTCGGCTCGTGCGAATGGCCATGCAGCACAAGCTCGGCTCCGTGTCGCTGAACGATCTTGTGAAAGCGGGCAATGCCGAACAGTCGCTTGGGCTGCGAAACGGCGCCGCGCACCGGCGGATGGTGGATCATGATCACCCGGAACAGCCCGCGCTTGGCAGTGGCGTCGAGCACTTCGCGCAGCCTTTCCGCCTGATCTTCCAGAAAGAAGCCGTTGGCCATGAACGGAGCCGTGGCCCGTGCCGTCGTGACACCGATCAGCGCGACGTTGCCGCGCACGCGCAGATAGGGGAAGGCGTCGCGATCGACCGGCGTATTGACGCCGTCGCCGGTCATCCACGCCGCCCACGACCGGCAAGCCTTGTCGAAGGCGCCCGGTACATAGGCGTCGTGGTTTCCCGGAACCACCGACACATCATCGGGAGAACCCAGCGTTTCCAGCCAGTGCTTACCCATCTCGATCTCGCCGTCGAGCGCCAGATTGACCAGATCGCCGGTGACAGCCAGGTGATCTGGTGCGCCCGCCTTCATATCGGCGACGATCGTGTCGATGACCGCGTCGCGCATGTGGCGGCGGCGGTTGCGTTGCCAGTTGACGTAACCGACCACCCGCTTGGAGGCGAGATCGCGATAGGTTACACCGGGAAGCGGTCCCAGATGGATATCGGAAATATGCGCGAGCCTGAACATCCTCTCTTCATAAGCGACGCGCGCGCTGCTTTCCACCCACGGTTTCGTGGGTGATGACATCTCCGGATCCCGAGCAAGATTTACGCCAGACCGGCTGGCCGGGTCTGAGGGCAAGGCTGTTTCATCTGTATTTCGTGCTGCGCAGGCCGATGACGCTCGGAGTGCGCGGTTTGATCCATGACCGCACGTCCAATTCCGTCTTCCTCATTCGCCACACCTATGTACCGGGCTGGCAGCTTCCAGGCGGTGGCGTCGAGCTGGGCGAGACGATGATCGAGGCGCTGGCGCGCGAGCTCTCCGAGGAGGGCAACATTGCATTGACCGCGCCGCCGGTGCTGAAATCAATGCATTTCAACCGGCGGGCCAGCCGCCGCGACCATGTCGGCCTCTACTTGGTCGAGCAGTACGATCAAACGGCGCCGAAGCTGCCGGACCGCGAGATCGCCGCAGCCGGTTTCTTTCCGCTCGACCGCCTGCCGGAAGGAACGACGCCGGCCACGTTGCGGCGGCTTGCCGAGATTTTTGACGGCGAACCGCCCTCGCTCTACTGGTGATTACGCCGCCTTCTTGAACCGATTTCGATTATGCGACGCCGCGTAGTCCAGTTCTGGTCCGACCGGCACGATGCGTGTCGGGTTGATCGTCTCGTGGCTACCGTAATAATGCGATTTGATGTGATGCAGGTTCACCGTGCCTGAAACGCCTGGAACCTGATAGAGGTCGCGCAGATAGTTCGACAGGTTGGGATAGTCGGCGACGCGGCGCAGGTTGCACTTGAAATGGCCGACATAGACCAGATCGAAGCGGACCAGCGTCGTGAACAGCCGCCAATCGGCCTCGGTCATGCGGACACCGACGAGATAGCGTTGGCGAGACAGGCGGCCCTCAAGTTGGTCGAGCGCAGAAAACAGTTCGCCGAACGCTTCATCGTAGGCCGTTTGCGTGGTGGCAAAGCCGGCGCGGTAGACGCCGTTGTTGATCGAGGGATAGACCAGCGCATTGACCGCTTCGATCTCGCCGCGCAGCGCTGGCGGATAGAAATCGAGGCTGGCATCACCCCACTCGTCGAAGGCTGAATTGAGCATCCGGATGATCTCGGAGGACTCGTTGGAGACGATCGTTAGTTCTCGCCTGTCCCACAGAACCGGCACCGTCACGCGGCCGGAATAGGCGAGATCGGCCTTGGTGTAGACCTGATGCAGGAAATCGAGGCCGTAGAGCGTATCGCCGGTGGCACCGTCCTCCGCCAGGAATGTCCAGCCATTGGCGCCCATGAAATGATGGACGACCGAGACCGAAATCACATCCTCAAGCTTCTTTAACGCTCGAAAGATCAGCGTCCGGTGTGCCCAGGGGCAAGCAAGCGAGACGTAGAGATGGTAGCGGCCAGGCTCGGCCTTGAAGCCGCGCTTGCGACCTTCGCCCGGCACACCGTCGACCGTGACCCAGTCGCGCCATTGCGACCGCGCCCGCACGAACCTGCCGCCGCTGTCCTTTGTGTCGTACCGGCGGTCCTGCCATTTACCGTCGACCAGCAGTCCCATACTAAATCTCCCTTGCGTCCTCTTCACCATTTAGGCGCAAGGCGGCGCTGCCGAAGTCGCCATGTGCTGAACAGACCGTCACTTGGGCGAAACGGCACCCGAAAACGGCCGATTGCAGTGGCTGAGGATTGATGCTAGCGGACAATCCGCATGTTCGACTTTGCTTTGATCCGGTTCGACCGACGACGAAAGGGCGCCCGCGCTTAATGAAGCGCTGACTGGCGAACGCTGCCGTTTGCAGCAAACCTTTCCCCGTATACCGGAACGCAAAGACCATGAGCCTTGCCGACGTGAAATATCTGCCGGAAACTCCGGCGCATGACCCCGAAATCGAAGCCATCAACGACGAAGCCTTTGGGCCGGGCCGTTTCGTGCTGGGCGCCTACAAGATCCGTGAGGGCGGCCCGCATGAACGCACCCTGTCCTTCGTGGCCGTCGATGGCGATATCGTTGTCGCCTCGGTGCGCATGACGCGTATCGCGGCCGGCGCCGGCCGCGCGCTGATGCTTGGACCGCTTGCCGTGCGGCCGGCCTTCAAGAATCTCGGCATCGGCCGCCGGCTGGTCGCGATCGCGCTGGAAGCCGCCGCCAAGGCCGGCATGCCGGCAGTGATGCTTGTCGGCGACGAGCCCTATTACGGCCCGCTCGGCTTCAAGAGAATCCCGCGTGGGCAAATCTCCATGCCGCGCCCGGTCGATCTCGACCGGCTTTTATCGCATGAGATCGTGCCGGGTGCGGTGGCAAGGCTGGTGGGGGAGGTTTGCCACGCCGATCAGGCAAGAGTTGCCGCGCATGTCGCTGCGATGGCGTGACCATCCAGATGCTGTTGCGCCGTCCTGTCGGGCTTCGTAGCATGTGCGCGGCAGGAAGGAGGACGCTGGCATGAATCCGAACGGCCAGATTGCGATCGTCACCGGCGGTGGCTCCGGCCTCGGCGAGGCGACGGCGCGTGCGCTGGCCGCGAAGGGCGCCGGGGTTGCCATCCTCGACCTCGGCATCGACCGTGCGGCGAAGATTGCGGCCGATATCGGCGGCATCGCCATCCAATGCGACGTGAGCAGCGCCGACGGCGGTGCCGTTTGCGTAGCGGAAGTGGCAAGAAGGCTCGGCGAACCCCGTATCCTGGTCAATTGCGCCGGCATCGCCATCGGCATGAAGACGATCGGCAAGGACGGTCCGCACCCGCTCGACCAATACCGCAAGGTAATCGAGGTCAACCTGATCGGCACCTTCAACATGATCCGCCTCGTCGCCGACCGGACCGCCAAGCTTCAGCCGCTGGAGGGCGGCGAGCGCGGCGTCATCGTCAATACGGCATCGGTCGCTGCCTATGACGGTCAGATCGGCCAGGCGGCCTATTCAGCCTCCAAGGGCGGCGTCGTCGGCATGACGCTGCCGGTGGCGCGCGACCTTGCCCGGTCGGGTATTCGCGTCTGCACCATCGCGCCCGGCATCTTCAAGACCCCCATGGTGGCCGGCATGCCGCAAGAGGTGCAGGATTCGCTAGGCGCAGCGGTGCCCTTCCCTTCCCGTCTCGGCGAGCCTTCCGAATATGCAGCCCTTGCGCTGCACATCGTCGAAAACCAGATGCTCAACGGCGAGACCATCCGCCTCGACGGCGCCATCCGCATGGCGCCGAAGTAGCCGACCATGAGTGCCCGACCATGAGTGCCCGACCATGAGTGCCGAAGTCTTCCCGCAGGCGAAGACCGGCCCGCTCGCCGGTCTGACAGTGATCGAAATGGCAGGGATTGGACCGGTGCCGCTGGCCTGCCTGATGCTGTCGGAGATGGGAGCCGAGGTGCTGCGCATCGAGCGGACCGGTTCGACCGAGTCGTTTCTGTTGCTATCCGATGAATACGACATCGATCGTCACGGCCGCACCATCCTGCGGATCGACCTGAAGCGCAGGGAAGGCGCCGAACTGGTGCTGCGCCTTGCCGAAAAGGCCGACATGCTGGTCGAAGGGTTTCGTCCTGGCGTCATGGAGCGGCTTGGTCTTGGGCCGGATGCCGTACTGGCGCGAAACCCGGTACTGATCTACGGTCGCATCACGGGGTTCGGCCAGGATGGACCGCTATCGGGTCGTGCCGGCCACGACATCACCTATCTCGCCTATTCGGGTGTGCTGCACGCCATCGGCCAGGAAGGAAGCCGGCCAGTCCCGCCGCTCAACCTGGTCGCGGACTATGGCGGCGGCGCCATGATGCTGATTACCGGCGCGCTGGCCGCCCTGTTTGAGCGTTCGCGCACCGCCAAGGGGCAGGTGATCGACGCGGCAATGACCGAAGGTGCTTCGATGTTGACGACACCTATTCACGCCTTGATGGCGGCCGGCCTGTGGAGTGATACGCGCGGCGCGAACCTGCTCGATTCCGGCGCGCCGTTTTACGACACCTATGAGACGGCGGACGCACGGTATATCGCCGTCGGCTGCCTTGAACCCCGGTTCTTCGCCGAATTCGCAAGATTGCTGCCGCTCGACGAGCGTTTTGTAAGTGGCCAATACGACAGAACGTTGTGGCCGGACATGCGCGCCACCATTGCCGATCGGGTCGGGCAGAAGACACGGGACGACTGGGCCAATCTCTTTGCCGCGACCGATGCTTGCGTCGCACCGGTTCTGTCGCTGCAGGAAGCCAGGGCTCATCCGCACAATCGCGCTCGCAACGCCTTTGTGACGTCAGGTGTGCTTGATCGCCCTGCCCCTGCGCCGCGTTTTTCGCGCTCGCAGCCGACGCTTGCCGCCATGCCGGCCGATCACGATCGTCAGGCGGCGGCTACGGTGCTGGCACGCTTCGGCCTTTCGAAAAGCGAGGCCGAGGCCCTTGTCAAGTCCGGTGCGATAGATTGATAACTGGAGAAGAAAGATCGGCTTAAACGGTGAGCATTTTGGAAGACCGAAAGAAGGACGTGATCCGTGAGACCGACGCCGAAGCGATCAGACTGGCGAAGACGCTGATCCGCAGCGCCCGTTTCGGCGCGCTGGCAGTGATCGAGCCAGGCACCGGTTCGCCGCTGGCCAGCAGGGTCGGTGTCGCCACTGATATCGACGGCACGCCGCTGATCCTCGTATCGATGCTGTCCGCCCATACCGGTGCGATCCTCGCCGATCCGCGCTGTTCGCTGCTGGTCGGCGAGCCTGGTAAGGGCGACCCGCTGGCGCACCCGCGGTTGACGCTCGTCTGTCGGGCAGCGCGGCTTGAGCGCGGATCCGGCGAGCATGCCCGCGCCGAACGGCGCTATCTCAACCGCAACCCCAAGGCGAAACTCTATGCCGGACTTGGCGACTTCTCGATCTTCCACCTCGAGCCGGAGCGCGCCAGTCTCAACGGCGGCTTTGGCAAGGCCTATTTGCTGGAGCGCACCGATCTGATCACGGCCGCGTCGATCGTCGAAGAACTTGCCGTCAGTGAACAATCCGCTCTTGACCACATGAACGCCGATCATAGCGACGCAATTGCCGTCTATGCGCGCCATTTCGCCAAGGCCGCAGCCGACGACTGGGTCGTCACCGGCTTCGACGCCGACGGCATGGACCTGGCGTTGGGCGACGATGTCTGCCGGGTCTTCTTCCCTGAGCCCCTGAGGACGGCGCGCGAGCTCAGGCATGTTCTGGTCGACATGGCAAAGACCGGCCGAGCGGCGGATAAAACACAGCCCGACAGTAAATCGCGTCGGATTGAAAGCAAGTCTTGAGATTTGAGTGAAATGTTCTACCCTTTCCCGGTAGCGTTGAATCGCCAGCGCACATTCGCGAGTGAGTCTATGGAATCAGACGCTATTGCCCCCATAGCGCCGGATGAGCAGGAAGGTATGGGGGATCGATGGTCTCGAAAAAGCTAATCGCCAATGCCGAATCAGCGGCTGCGTTTCTGACGCTGATGGGCAACGAGAAACGACTGTTGATCATGAACTATCTAGCCGACGGCGAAATGTCGGTCGGCGCTATCGCCGAGAAGGTTCTGCTCAGCCAATCCGCGCTGTCACAGCATCTGGCCAAATTGCGGGCGCTCGATCTCGTCGAGACCCGGCGCGATCGGCAGATGATCTACTATTCCTGCAAATCCGATGCCGTGCGCGAACTTCTCAAGACGCTAGACGGGATTTTCGGCGAGGGTGAGCTGTCGCAAATGACGTACCGCCTGCGTCGCTCCGGGACTTGACCGGCCGGCCTAAGTTCTCCTTCCCTCGCTGACCTTTTCGTCTGCCGAGGAATGCATGCGTCACATTCGTATCGACGACCCGCAAGACCCGCGCGTCACCGCCTATCTCGATATCCGCGAGCGCGATCTTGCCGGCCGGCGGGGCCGTTTCGTTGCCGAAGGCAAGGTGGTGCTCGAGATGTTGCTCGCGGCCAAACGCTTTTCGGCCGAATCGGTGCTGGTGCTCGAAAATCGGCTGGCAGGCCTCGACGCAACCCTGCGCGAGGCGCCCACGGACCTTCCGGTCTACGTGGCTACCAGCGAGGTCATGGACAGGATTGCCGGCTTTCACATGCATCGCGGCATATTGGCGATCGGCCGCAAGGGCGAGGCGCAACCTGCAGAGGCTTTGTTTGACGCCCTGCCTGCGCGCGCGTTAGTCGTCGCGCTGGTCGGCATCGCCAACCATGACAATATGGGCTCGATCTTTCGCAACGCCGCCGCCTTCGGTGCCGATGCCGTGTTTCTGGACGCGACCTGTTGCGATCCGTTATACCGCAAGGCGATCCGGGTCTCGGTCGGTGCCGCGCTGAAGGTTCCCTTTGCCTCGTTCACTGAGACCGTCGGCTTCACCACGGCGCTCGACCGGTTGGGCTTCGGCCAGTTCGCTTTGTCGCCGCGTGGCCAAACCGATATTCGCGATGTGAAAAGGACTAAACGGCTGGCGCTCTACCTCGGCACTGAAGGCGAAGGGCTGCCCGAGAGCCTGCTCGCCCGCCTGCGGACGGTGCGAATCGATATGGCAGAAGGCTTCGACAGCCTGAATGTCGCCGCCGCGTCAGCCATCGCCTTGCATCATTTTTCGACGGGCCAGACCTGAGCCGCAGAAAAGCAGCATCACTGCCTGGGTTCCTGCATCGATTCGGCCTTCTGCAGCGCTCGCACCCGATCTGCAAGACTGCGTTCACCGCTCCCCGGTTCCCTAGGCGCCGCAAGCACCTTTGCGATCGGCGACTCCGGCCCGTCGAGCTTTGCCGTCAGGGCCACGACCTGCGCCGCCAGGTCGCTCATCTGGTCGCGCAACGCAGCGCTGGCGCGGCGCGCATCGTCGCCCTCTCCGGATTTGGAAGCGGCAAGATCCGTTTTCAGCCTCTTGTTCTCGCGGGCCAGCGCCATCAGTTTGGCCTCCAACTGCTCCCGATCGCTGTCGAGCTTGGCGATGGCTTTTTCGATATCGTCGCCCTTGACGGCCGCATTGGCTTGGCTGCCTTGCGCTGCCACGAGACGCACCGCCGACGCGTTTTCCGCACGTTCGCTTTTCGATTTTTCGCGAAGCCGCGCGATTTCCCTTTCGCAGCGGCCAAGCTTATCCTCGCGATCGGCAAGCGTGGCGAGCAGGCGCTCGACCTTCTTGTCCAGTTCGCCGGTCTTTTTCTTTTCGGCTTTGAGCGCGTCTTGCGTCGCCTTGTTTTCGGCCGCGATCTCCTGTTGGCGTCTCTCTGCCTCCCTGCGCTGACCGCGCAGCAGCGAAATGTTGTCGGCCAGCTTTTGCAGTTCGGATTCGCGCGCCACAAGTTCGATCTGGCGGCTGCTGGAAGAAAAGCTGGCGTCGTCATACATGTGCTCCAGCTTTTTCAGCTCGAGCGCACGCTTTTCCAGGGCATGCTCGGTTTGAGCGAGGCGATCCGACAAGAGCTGGAACTGATCCTCGCGCTGCCGAAATTCTTTGCTCTTGGCCTCGAGATCGGAAAGGGCCTGTTTCCTATCCTTCCGCTCGACCGCCAGTTCCTTTAGTGCCTCGCGGCCGCGGCCGATCTCGACAAGATGTTCGGCCGTTTTCTCGCGCAGCGATTTGACGCTCATCTCAAGCTTGCGCGTCGACATGGCGAACTCGGCGCGGATGCGATCCTTCTCGGCCTGGATCTCGGCCAGCGTCAGCGGCATCGAGCCCTCGACGCGTCTGCGTGTCAACGTCACAGCCCGGCGCCAAATGGCCGGGGCAATCATCAGCGCCAGAAAGCCGGCGCAGAGAAAGCCGAGGACGAAGAACAGGACCGACTGAACCAAGATGACTATCCGTTATGGACCGTTGGGGACTGTGCCACCTCCGCATGACGGAATTCCGGTGCTGCGGCAAGGGTCTGCCGCAGCGATGTTCGGATCGTCGGCCTTGGAATCAATCAAGAAGACGAGGCACCGCTTGCTCAGAACGGATTCCAGGTGGCCCGCTGGGTAAGTTTGAGGTAGCCCAGATTGACACCAAGCCGGGCGCCGACGCCGGTACGGATCGGAACCAGCAGCACATTGTTGTTCTTCATCACGTTGAAGCCGACGCCAGCCACGAGGTATGCAGAGCCGGCAACGCCGCCGTAACGGTTGTAGAGGCTGGTCACATCGTCGAGATTATAGACCAGTATCATCACCCGCGAGCCCTCGCCGCCAAAATCCCAGCCAAGCGACGGCCCCTGCCAGAACACTTTGTGATCACCGGCATTCTTGGTGTAGAGCGTGCCTTCGCCGTAGGTCAGGCCACCGATCAGCGCACCCGAGCCCTCCTCGCCAAGCAGATAGCCGTTGGGCAGGCCATATGAGGCGAAAATCTTCTCGACGACGGTGGCGAGCCCGCCCGACGTCGCGCCGAAGAATTTATGACCGGAATCGACGATCTCCTGAGCGGTGTATTCCTGCGCCCGCGAGGCCGAGGTTGAAAAGACGACAAGGCCCATGAGAGCGATTGCCATTGAGATGACACGGAAGAAATTCCGGTCTGAGATGACACGGAAAAAATTCCGGTCGTAGTATCGGGAAAACATGCTTCCAATCTCCGTCAGGGAGCACTTTCGCCGACGCCTCGCATCTGTGCGGCTCTTTGGCGGCCGTTAAGGATGACTGTTATGGGCAAACTATGCCGTAATCCTTTTTCAACCATTAAGCTCTCACATGAAGATGGCGGTTAGAAGGCTGGTTTCGAGCCGGTTTCGCGTCGCCTGTGCAGGATCTGCATCCTGCGTGAACACACCATTTTCGATAACGACAATTCCGGATTTGTTGCTGCACGCTCAGGCGCTGTGTATTCAGTAGGCCTTGGGAGAGAGTGTGATTCGTATGGACAGGCGTGATCATCGATCGCCCGGCCATTTCTAGTGAAATTTTGCAGGGACTTTCGCCGATGGCCGAGCTTTTCACCCTTTCAGCACCCGATCTCGCAGCGCTTTTGTGCAGCCGGGTCTGCCATGACATCATTTCGCCGGTCGGCGCCATAAACAACGGGCTCGAGCTGCTTGATGAAGGCGGCGCCGACGAAGACGCCATGAAATTGATTCGCCAGAGCGCCAGAAACGCTTCGGCGCGCCTGCAATTCGCCCGCATCGCCTTCGGCGCAGCCGGTTCTGCCGGCATGATGATCGACACCGGGGACGCCGAGGCGGTTGCGATCGCCTTCCTGAAGAACGAGAAGCCGGAACTGATCTGGAACGGAACCCGAGCACTGCTGCCCAAGAACAAGGTCAAGCTGCTGCTCAATCTCATTCTGGTCGCCAACGCCGCCATACCGCGCGGCGGCAAGCTTACGGTCACGCTTGAGAACCTAGACACCGAACCACGTTTTGCGCTCGCCGCCAGCGGTCCGATGCTTCGCGTGCCGCCCAAATTCCTGGAGCTCCATTCCGGCAACAAGCCTGAGGAACCGATCGATGCGCATTCGGTGCAGCCCTACTACACGCTGCTTCTGGCACGCGAGGCTAATATGACGATATCGATCCACGCGACCGCGGAGGAAATCGTGCTTTCGGCGGCCTGACGCTGCTAAGCTGATCGAAAAGAACAGACAAGTATTTTTGCAGACGATTTTTACCCACGCCATCACAGTCGAATGAAATAGGCCTCTCGTCTGCATTGGCACCAAGCATTGATCAAGAGACTTTTCGCCTAACGGTTTATCTGCGACATAAACGCAAAATCCGGCCGGAGCCGGATTTTTGTCGATGATCGGATCGGAGGTTCAGGCGCTGACGCGGATATCTTCCGGCTCGCGCAGCACATAGCCACGGCCCCAAACCGTCTCGATGTAATTCTGACCGCCGGAAGCGGCGTCGAGCTTCTTGCGCAGCTTGCAGATGAAGACGTCGATGATCTTCAGCTCCGGTTCGTCCATGCCGCCGTAAAGGTGGTTGAGGAACATTTCCTTGGTGAGCGTGGTGCCTTTGCGCAGCGAGAGCAGCTCCAGCATCTGGTATTCCTTGCCGGTCAGATGCACGCGCTGGCCACCAACCTCAACGGTCTTGGCATCGAGATTGACCACAAGGTCGCCGGTGGTGATGACCGACTGGGCATGGCCTTTGGAACGCCGGACGATAGCGTGGATGCGGGCGACCAGTTCGTCCTTGTGGAACGGCTTGGTCATGTAGTCATCTGCGCCGAAGCCGAGGCCGCGCACCTTGTCCTCGATGCCGGCCATTCCGGAGAGGATAAGGATCGGCGTCTTAACTTTCGAAAGGCGGAGTGTTCTCAAGACCTCGTATCCCGACATGTCAGGAAGATTGAGATCGAGAAGGATGATATCGTAGTCGTAGAGCTTGCCTAGATCGACACCTTCTTCGCCAAGATCGGTGGTATAGACATTGAAACTTTCCGATTTCAGCATCAGCTCGATGCTTTGTGCGGTTGCACTGTCATCTTCTATCAGCAGAACACGCATTTCATTCCCCTTTTCTGCTGCCGGACCATTTCACGACCCGTCCAGGACCGGAGCAGTGATTGCCTGAGCAGAGGCTGCCATCGAATGGTTAACAAAACCTAATTCCGTGCCGCTGACGGTATCAGATTTTTTAACCCCTTTCTACACCTTGTTGAATCTAATAGTGAATCACAGAACCAAACCGCTAATGCAAAACATTAATAAGCCAGACTAAGTGACTCCAGGGACTCGCCGGCCGTGCTTCCGCGTCGAGAGCCGGAATTTTTACCCGGCCTTAAGTCCTGAGCCGTATGATTAACAATGCCCGTAAACGAATGGTTACCGCCGGCAAAAAACTTTAGGAATTTGTTTCCCATAGTTCCGGTAAAGTCGGTGGAAACGGTGAAGCCTACGGTTTGCCAGGTGGATTGGACGATATGTGCAGGTGTGCGTTTCTAGGAGTACCGAATCATGAAGTCACGTGAAAATCTCGTTCGGCTGAAGCAGTTTCAGGTGAACGAGAAGCGGCGGCAATTGCTGCAACTCGACATGATGATCGCTGAATTTGAGCGCATGGCTGTCGAACTGGAGCTTCAGATCACTGCCGAAGAAAAGAAAGCCGGCATCACCGACATCAACCATTTTGCCTATCCGACCTTCGCCAAGGCAGCGCGCCTGCGCCGTGACAACCTCAGAAATTCGCAAAGCGACCTCGCCCAGCAGCGAAGCGTTGCCGAATCACTGCTCGGCGAAGCCGAAGCGGAGCTTTCCAAAGCGGAAATGCTCGAATCGCGCGACACCAAGATCCGCGACGCCGAAACCGGCGGCCGCAGCGCCATGATCGGCTGAAAACAAGCCTTCGAGGTCAATCAACGCCCAGCGATCAGGCGTTGCTCATTTCGCCGCTCATTGGTCGAGCAGTTGCCAGGCTTACGGTGCCATACCCGTTCATGTTCCGCGGCCACCCTGCGGCGCGCAGGCGCAGCGCTCGCTGAAGGTGCTCAAGACGGGTGGTGGTAAGCCTTGCTCAACGTCGGCCATGCCACCAAGTCGAGAGCCGGGCGTAAAACATCCGCGTCGAGCGGATGTCGTCTCGCAGGCGTTGTGGAACGTGGCAAGATTGTCGAACCGGGGAAGCTTACCGTCCCGTGGCAGCAGAGAGAACCGTTCCGGCAAAACAAAACGGCGCGGATTTTTCGCGCCGTTTGACTTCCTCGAACCAGCCTTAATGCCGATATTGCTGGATGCGCGTCGTGCGCAGTCCGGCAAGGCCATACTCGTCGATGGACGCCTGCCAGGACAGGAATTCCTCGGTGGTCAGCTTGTAGCGCTGGCACGCCTCTTCGAGGCTCAAAAGCCCTCCACGCACGGCCGCCACCACTTCCGCCTTGCGCCGGATAACCCAGCGGCGTGTGTTCGTCGGCGGTAGATCGGCAATCGTAAGGGGGCTGCCGTCCGGCCCGATAACATATTTGACTCGCGGTCTAACAAGATCGGTCATCGTACTCTCTACTAAAAACTCAAAGACCCAATCCCCACCACATTACCGCCACAGCTTTAAAATTTGCCTAAGCAGACCCTAATAGCTAGGTAAGGATCATGAACGCCGCGTTAGTCTTTTCGTCGGCATTTGACATATCTGCCCACAGGCGCCGAATCCGTTCAAAAAAATCGGCCAGTTCGCCAAGCTGGCGCAGCTGGAAAGCTTGACCTATATTCCTGCCATTGGCATTCAAGCGTCGTCATTCAGGTGCCGTGCAGAACGAAAGAACCATGAACAGCCTCGATCTTCCCGGACGTCCCGAAAACACCCGCATCGTTGTCGCCATGTCGGGCGGCGTCGATTCGTCGGTCGTTGCCGGCCTTCTGAAGCGCGAAGGCTATGATGTCGTCGGCGTCACGCTGCAGCTCTACGACCATGGCGCGGCAACGCACCGGGCCGGCTCGTGCTGTGCCGGCCAGGACATTGACGATGCCCGCCGCGTCTCCGAGACGCTCGGCATTCCGCATTATGTGCTCAATTATGAGGAGCGTTTCCGCAAGGCGGTGATCGACCCCTTCGCCGAGAGCTATGTGGCCGGCGAAACGCCGATCCCTTGCGTTTCGTGCAACCAGACGGTGAAATTCGCCGATCTTTTGGCGACCGCTAAGGAGCTCGGCGCCGATGCGCTGGCCACCGGTCATTATATCCGCTCCGGCGCCAACGGCGCTCATCGCGCACTGTATCGGCCGGTCGACGCGGACCGCGACCAGAGCTATTTCCTGTTCGCCACCACGCAGGCGCAGATCGACTATCTACGCTTTCCGCTCGGCGGCCTGTCGAAGCCGCAGGTTCGCGCCATCGCCGAGGAAATGGGGCTGACGGTCGCCGCCAAGCAGGACAGCCAGGACATCTGCTTCGTGCCGCAGGGCAAATATTCCGACATCATCGCCAAGCTGAAGCCGACTGCTGCCAATCCTGGCGACATCGTCCATATCGATGGCCGCGTGCTCGGCCGCCATGAAGGGATTTTGCGTTACACGATCGGTCAGCGCCGCGGCATCGGCATCGCCTCAGGCGAGCCGCTCTACGTCGTCCATCTCGACGCCGACCAGGCCCGTGTCATCGTTGGCCCGCGCGAGGCGCTGGAGACGCACAAGATCTATTTGCGCGACATGAATTGGCTGGGCGACGCTGCACTGTCAGACATCCCAGCGGCCGGGCTTGAGCTTTTCGCAAAGGTCCGCTCGACACGCCCGCCGCGCCCAGCCGTGCTGCATCACAATGCCGGCATCACCTGGGTGGAACTGGTCGATGGCGAGTCCGGCATCGCGCCCGGCCAGGCCTGCGTGCTCTATTCCGACGATGGCAACGAGGCCCGCGTCTTCGGCGGCGGCTTCATCGAGCGTTCCGAGCGTGGCGCCGAGGCCGAGGCGATGCTGACGCGGCTGGCGATCCGGCCGGCGCAGGTTCCCGCCGAATAGACCACGATCCCGATTCTATCGGGACGGACCAGGCTCTAATACAGCGGCACTGTTCTCTCGGGAAGATGATCCGGTGTGGGTAATCGTGCCGGCGGTCAGGATGCGCAGCACCCTGATGGCTTCCTCACCGCTGGTGCGCGGTTCTGCCCGCGTCTCGATGCACTGGATGAAATGCTCGAGCTCTCGCGTCAGCGGCATGCCCTCGCCCACCGCCACATAGGACGGCTCGTTGGTGGTGAAAGCCCATTGGCCGCTGTCTTGCCATACCGCGTGGCGGTAGACGGCGAGCTTGCGTTCCCACGGCTCGACATCGTCGAACACCGCCATCGCCTTGGTGCCGACCACGGTCAGCCGCCGCTCCCGGTAAGGATTGAGCCGCGACGCGAAGAGATGGCTGCGTAGGCCATTGGGAAAGCGCATATGCAGATGTGCGAAATCGCTGAGATTGTCGAGGAGCGCTGCCCCCTCGCCGCGCACCTCGATCGGTTCCGTACCGGTGATGGCGAGAATCATCGACAGATCGTGCGGCGCCAGGTCCCACAGCGCGTCGTTCTCGGTGTGGAACTTGCCGAGCCCGAGCCGATGCGAATGGATATAGCGCACTTCGCCGAGCTCGCCATTGTCGATCAGCGCCTTCAACGTCTCGAAGGCTGGATGAAAGCGCAGCACATGGCCGACCATGAAGACGCGGCCATTGTCGGCCGCCGCCTTCACCGAACGCTCGGCATCCGCCACCGTCAGCGCGATCGGCTTTTCTACAAGCACGTCCTTGCCGCCCTTGACTGCCTTCACCGCCATATCGGCATGGAACTGCGGCGGCAGCGCCATGACGATCGCGTCGATGTCTTTTCGAGCAAACAGCGCCTCCGGCTCGATCGCCAGGCAATCCTGCTCACTGGCGAAGCCTTCGGCGCGGGCGGGGTTGACGTCCGAAACCGCATATAGCGCGCCGAGCGCCTTGAGGGTGCGGATGTGGTTGCTGCCCCAGTATCCGCAACCGAGGACTGCAATGCGCGGTTTCATCAATTCCAACTCTAGAATTTCGTGGCCGAGACATAGCGGCGCACTCCGCCGAACTCAACCCCGGCATTTCAGCTCAAATTCCTGCCCGGCAAAGCTTTTCGGCAATTGGAGCGACCCGCGTCCGCTTGGACGCACAAAGATTCGCGCCTCACGACTTTGAACCTTCGCATCGTGCTTTCCGAAATCGATTCCGGTATCCGGCCCGAAGCGATAGAATATGCCGGCTGCATCGATGCTTGACAGGCTTGGCCTCCCAACCTTATATCCGCCCGACCTTGGCGAACGCTTCGACATGCCTTCTGATTTAAGGCGGATTTCGGGCCTTCGCCGCCCTGGCGGGGTAGCTCAGTTGGTTAGAGCACGGGAATCATAATCCTGGGGTCGGGGGTTCAAGTCCCTCTCCCGCTACCAATCCCACCCTAAGGGATTGATCTGATTATAAGCGATTGATTTCAAAAAGATTCCGTTCTCGCCCCCGGTACCTTTTGCCGGTACACTGCGAGGAATGGAAGACATGGCGAAACCCCTATACCTCGTCGGCACCGGCTCCGAACAGAAGCTCAAACGCAACGTCCCGAAGCACCTTGTCCGCCTTGCGGGGAAGACGGCTTGGATTGAGCGCATATCTCACTCTGACGCAAAGACAGCTAAGGAGCGTGCTGGCCTCTTTGCGGTTAGGACCAATACCGAATTGCGGAAGTTGGAAGACCTTTACGCGCACGGCGACCGCGGCGCTGTCAATGAACCATCGGCCCTCAATCTCGACACGACGCGGGCACAGCAAATTGGCCTTTGGTATTTCAATAAGCGCGATCAAGAGAACCAGCAAACAGGTGCCTATTTGCTCGACCCCGAAGACCCCGACTACAACGAATTATTGGACGCAGCGGCAGAAGATTGCCAGCAGGCAATGAGAGAAGCGTCCGGGACAACGCGCACCACGGACCCCCGCGCACTTGAATTGCTGGTTGAACACGGCGTGCTATCGCGGTCGAAGGCAGACCAACTGAATGCGTCTGGATGGCCGGACGAACTAACGAAGCATCCCGGCTTTCAGTGTTTTTGCCGTTTGATTGAGCGGGCCGATTTGGCGCTCGCCAATCGTCGCTATCGGTCATGGGCAACCGGCTCCCCGCCTAGAATCGATTATTGCGCGTTGGACGCACCAAGCGGCTATATCGTGCAGCCGCGACATCCGCGTTCTGCAGTCAGCGGCAAGACTCTCGCCGATCTGAAATCCGCTTTCATGGCGCAGCGGGAAGGGATGGTCACGAAGTCACGCGCCGCCCAATATCGACTTCCCTTCCGGGTTCTGGAAGAGCTGTTGGGAACGAACTTCGAGTTGGACATGATTAACCGCGACGACGCCAGAAAGGTCGCCGATTTTCTGCCTCGCATTCCATCGCATGCTACACAGCACCACAAAGGCTGCAGCTTGGCCGACGCAGCCGCTCGGCACGAGGAGGCTACCGGCGCACCCGCCAACAGATGGATTGAAGCCCAAAAGCATCTGCAGGTCATCAAGTTCGTATTCGATTTTGCCCTGAATGAGCAGTGGCTAACCAGCAATCCGTGGTTGGGGATAGCCATACCCGTCCCGCGCGAGCAACGTAAGAAGCATCTTTCGAAGGAAGCCACGTACGAGACGTTTTCAATCGTCGAACTCAATCGACTTTTTGCGCTACCGCTATTCAAAGGTTGCGTTGACGACAAACATGGTTGCCACAAGCCAGGACCAAATATCATCAAGCGTCATCGATATTGGGCACCAATTATCTCGCTCTGGACGGGAATGCGCATGAACGAAATCTTGCAGCTTGAGAAAGCGGATTTCGGCATAACAGAAACCGGCGTGAGATATGTGCATGTCACTGACCAGGAGCACGGCGACTACTCGGAAGGCGTCAGAAAGCGCGTCAAAAGCAAAAGCGCTATTCGGAACATTCCGCTTCATCCGATCTTCGAACAAAGCGGATTTTTTGAATGGCTCGATAAGCGAGCGGAAGGCAGAGTGTTTCCTGAAGCGACGGCCGGCGCGGGCGAGAAACCTTCGGATGTCTACTCGAAACGGTTTCGGACCAATCTCAAGGCCGCCGGTATCTGGGAATCGCGACGCCAGGTGTTCCATAGCTTGCGGAACAACTTCAACGACGCCTTGCGCGCCGCGAACGTGCCCGTCGAATTTCGCGAAGCGATCAACGGATGGCAGAAACGGAAGTCAATGGACCAGCGATACGGAAACGGTCCGAGCATCGATGTCCTTTTCGAGCATATTTCGAAGGTTCAATACCCTGGCCTTTCGCTAGAATTCCTCACGGGGGCCAAGTGACCTTCCGCCTAAGCCGAGGACAAATCAGCGCCCACGGCCATTTCAGCGCCCGCCAACGGCCGCAAAGGGCCCCAAGGGCATCTGCACACCACCCGACCTTGAAACGCGTGCCCACGGGACCGGAAATGGCCCATAGTCGAGGGTTTCGCCACTTGCGCTTCCCGGCGCAGCTTGCGAACGGGATTCAACCTCGGCGCCTCCTGCCCATTCGCTCGACATATTCGGTATAGCCATAGGTGTGGATGCCTTCGGGCGTCAGTTCCAGCACGCGGTTAGTATCTCGATCGCCGGGGCCCACGGAACGACCGCGACCTTCGTTTCCGGAACGGAGGTTGTGCATAGGCCCAGAGCCGAGCTTCGCGCTCGGCAAGCGCCCGTTCCTGCCTTAACCTGGCGGCCACCGTTTCCATTACTGCTCGAACAGGAACGATCCAGGCCCACTTCCGAGCCGCGTCCAGGAAGCTGGCCTGTGAGACTGCCACTATCACTGCGTGCTCCTCCGCGCGTCCGGGCAACAGGCACCAGAGTGTCTCACCATTTGCAGCCGATGCATCGTCCGATTTCACGGCGACCCCAAAGTCAAAGAACACCGGCATAGTGCAGCTAAGCCAAGCAACTGGGAAAAAGTCCCCTGGATTACGTATGGTGAAAACGCCCTTCAGAAACGTGGGGCTAAAAAGCCTGCCACCTTTGAGAAATCGGGGGTGGTCTCCTTTTAGCCGTGCCCCGTCCACGACCCAAACCATGTTTCGATAAAAGCCTTCGCGTGCACCTTTCTCTTGCAAAGGCAAATGCGAGTGCTGGAATTCAATGACAAGACCATTTTCGGTCATCACATCCGCGATGTGCTTCTCACCTTTCTCATCGTGCCTGATAATTTCCTGCCGTTCCGAAGGAAATTGGTCTTTCCACCCACGGTGCCAAGGGGTTTCCGGCTCCCACCAAGGATCGCAGTTCCTGTTGCCGTGATGCGCCCAATGCCACACCCTCTGCGTGCCGCACTTTGCTACCATCTCCTGCGAGCAACCCTGACAGTAACCTACCAATCCAGGCGAGGCCTCGCGCCGCTCGTCATTCACCAATGCAAACCGCATAACTTTCTCCATAGATTCGCGGTCACGCCGCTACGGGTGACAGCCGGTTTCTTTTCGAGGAGTGTTTCTGCAGCATGGCCAGCTCTGAGCTGGCGCTGGTTCTTCTTATCATCAACGTAAGGGACCTAAACCCGTCGTCGGTTATGGTGCGGCTGTCCTCAATGCCTGGCGCCGCTTCTTCTCAAGGCACAGATGGAAAGGTATCTGATCCGCTCGACCAGTCAAGTTTATGCGTCCACCTAACGGCGACTTCGCCATCGGCGGGGCATAGCGAGAAGCGATCGGTCTGCTTGGAGTCGACCTCAGTCGTTCCGAATGGTCGGGTTTAGAAGCCTCAGTTGTGAAGTCCAATATTTCATCGCAAATCGCGGACCTACCCCCCTATCCTCCTGATGTCGGAAAATATTGGGCAGGTTTTTCGGAAAGACAATTTCAGAAGTCCGCTGGCCTCCGGGAGCGCAGCGAGGTCTATCCACCCCAAATTCTCATTTCACTCGCTTCGCTCTCTCCATGAGAATTTGGCCGTATACATAATTCCACTCTACATAGTCATATTTATGATGTGGGCAGAGCGTCTAGTCCTGTTCGAACCATATAAGGAATACGTGCACGCGCGCGAGGCATGGATGCTCAGTTTCCTGAATATCTCAGTTTAGGATTGGCCTTTGACCTTGATCCGCCGCACCCGCCGCATAGGTTCGCGGGGCAGGCGTATTCTGAATTTGTAAGGCTTTCCCCGGAAGCCCTCCCTTTGTAGCAATCCACGTTCCGATAGCGAACCAATCGCCTTCTGAACCGTGACGGGGCTAGTGCGGCCAAGCCTTTTTGCGATGTCCGCTATTTTCAATGTAACGAAATCCCCGGGGCGCTCCGCTTCATGGTGAAGCAGTAAAAGAATTCCAATCTCAGCTCTTGAAAGGGGCTTATCCGTTCGGACAGCATCAAGATGCTTCCAAAGCAACTCCAATATGCGCTCGCTCGCGTCTTTATCCGCCATCTGCCACCAATTTGTTAGGTTGCGGTTTCAAAGATGCACCTTATGCACTCGATCATCGCTATAGAGCCCAACAGCATAACAGATTGAGAAATAAGCAGTTGTAAACAAAAGGAAATTCCAATTTTTGCCCTTTATATGCCTTCTGTGAGTGTGGATAAATCACGGACAGCCAAGTTCATCCTTTAATATCAATCTGTTAGTGTCACCTTTGTCGATTTAAGCCTATTGGCTCTTCGCGCATCAAATAGGAGAGCAGAAGCCTATACATACTCAAAAATGTGATTATCTGTACACAAGCAAACGTTCGTTTGCGTGATACGGGCTTCTTATAATCGATTCTAACGGGAGCATCGGATGGGAACCGCCACCGACAAGCAACATAACACATTCGTAGCTTATTTCCGGGTTTCGACGGCCAAGCAGGGGGAAAGCGGATTGGGGCTAGAGGCCCAACGTTTCGCCGTCCGCGATTTCATCGACCGTCACGGCGGCGAAATGGCGCGAGAGTTTGTCGAAATTGAAAGCGGACGGAAATCGAACCGACCTGAATTAGGCCATGCCCTCGCATATGGCCGAAAGCACAAGGCAACTCTACTGATCGCGAAGCTCGACCGCCTCGCCCGAAACGTTTTCTTCGTTTCCGGCCTCATGGAATCAGGTGTCAACTTCATTGCGCTGGACATGCCACAAGCCGACAGGTTCATGCTTCACGTATACGCGGCAATGGCTGAGGAGGAAGCGCGCCGCATAAGCCAACGAACCAAGGATGCGCTCGCTGCATCGAAGGCTCGCGGAACCAAACTTGGCAAAAATGCTGCTTCGCTCGCAGCGAAATACGCCGGACAGGCCGATCTTTTCGCCTTGCAAATTGGTCCGCAACTCGCTCTTCATGACAGAGAGGGCATCTCAATCAGATCCATGTGTAAGCTCCTGAACGAACGTCTTATACTGGCCTACGGGGGCGGGAACTGGCACGCAACATCGGTCGCCAGGACATTAAGACGATACCGTTCACTGACGACGTCAGGCATGCATCAATGAGGGACCTCACGGCTAAGGAGCTAAGAACCCTATTTTCCCACGCGAATGCCTTATTCAACAAGAAGTCTTTTACCGTTCCTGCCTCTTTTGCCGAAATTCCGAAGGATAAGACTCTTGCTCGTGAGGTAAAGTTTGGCAAGAATAAGTATGCGTATTTAACTGATATTGGGCTCAAGAATTTCATCAGCGTCGTCGAGCTGCTCGACAAACGAGACACTTTTTCCGGCAAAGCGGAATTCTCTAGTATCTGGAGCGCATGGAAGGCAGCGGTCGAACATTGGTTCTCGGATCGCCTTCGGCCAGAGAATGGCCGTGAAGTTCTGGACGCCATAGTGGATCGTCTGACCCCAACTATTCGAAAACATAATTTCATCGTTCCAATCTTTGGTCTCACACTCGACAAGAATGAGCCCTTTCGAGTCGGGTCAATGTCGATATTGCGAGACCCAGAACCTCTGCTAGATACAATGGGCGTTTCGCGCAAATCCGACGCTATCTCTTCCATCCAGGAGATAAATCTCGGCAATCTTTGGCTCTTCGGGTCTGCGCACGGCACTCCGAATGTGGCTCAGCGGGTGTTTTCCAACGAGGCTACTTTGACCGTTGGTCTGATCGCCATTGCGGCGGCAGCCAGATACGAAGGAGGCGCCACAGCTTTCCGGATGGGGATAAGTATGTCGCCGGAAGACGCCTTGGGACGAGCGGCGTGGATGTCTTGGGACGAAATCGATAACAGTCTTACAACGCACTACAAATTCGCAAAAGGTCAGCCGTTTGCCGTGGATACAGAGCTGTCTTCCGCATCGGCTGATATTAGAATGGTGCAGATAGCGTTTGCAATGTTACAAAAAGAGAAGAAAACTCCACTCGAAGATGCCATCGTGAGAGCCATTTTCTGGTTTTCGGACGCCCACCGAGACTCCTCACTTGTCATGAGAATCGTTAAATACTGGAGTTGTGTCGAAGCATTCTTCTCGCTGAAAAAGGAAGAAATAACGTATTCGGTTTCGGCGGGACTTGCCAGCATACTAGTTTATGGTGGCTTTCGGTATGCGAACCTCTCGGAGTACAAATCCCTGAAAAAGCAAATCAGCCAACTTTATGACGTCAGATCAAAAGCTGTCCACAGCGCCGCACATCACCACGTAACGGAGGAAAACGTTGCCCAGTTTAGCCAATGGGTCGCTTGGATGATTATCGAAATTGTGGCGCTGAGTACCCGTGGCTATACGACGCTTGCCCAACTCAAGGAACAAACCGATCGGCTCGACTCTATCAGCCGAACGATGCCGGGCGAGAAACCTTGACTGCTCTAGGTTGGTTATCGTTCGTAGAATCGCTCGTTGGCACCATTTTGCCCTAATCCAGCAAGCCTTCTCTCTCGACTACCCGGCGGATTTCCTCAAACGAAGCAGCAATCTTCCCCTTCGGGAATCTTATCTGGCCTAGGCCCTGAACGTTGCTGAACTCTGCACACCCTTCTTCCACCAGCAAAATCGCTTTGGAAAATCCGAGGCGACCTTGGAACAGGCCCGCCTCGTGAATGACGTTCATCCGGGCTTGCATTTCTCCGTCCGCCATTTCGTCTTCCGCAGTCATCACCAAAAACGCAATGGCCGCAGCGTCTAGCATCTCGGCAAGACGGGCGATGTTAGTGAAGCCAGCAACGGGGATACGATTAAACTCATCCCAGGGCAGGCGTAGCCGGTCTTGGACGAAATCCTTTAATTCGCGCCACAACAAGGAGCGGCCATGGCCAATAAATACGTTCGTACCCACTCGTGCCGCCTCAACTGCCTTCTTGCTTCTCCGCTCTAAGTGCGAAGCCAGTTTTGCGCTTATTGTCGATCCCTTCTTGCAAATATCGAAGGCATTACGAATCGATTTGACCTCAGACATGATCTGGATATGAGGCGGAGCCTCCGTACCTTGTCCAAGAGCAGTCGTATCGCGGGTCATGATTTGCGCATTGGGTGACCAAATCTGTTGGATTTCTACTGGCGACCTAGGCCCCATTTGTTCGAGCAGTTTTTTTTGCACGCTAAGAAATTCATCCGCGCGATCTGCTTCCGTTTCCAGAATTGACAAAATGTCAGATTTTGCATTGTCAAATATCGCGGCTGCAGCGTCGGCGGCCTCTCGGGCTTGGCTTAGGTCAGGATTCTTGGCCATATCGCGTATCTTGGCCTTCACATCTTCGGCATCAAACTGACGCCAATTCCCCTTCGAACCAAGTGTGCCTCCGTAAAGTTCTTTCAAACCCCACTCTTGGCTGAAATTGGCCCCGGGCGGCGGGGGCTGCAAGTCGTTGTAGTAAACGCGAGAATGATACCCCAGCCACGATCCTGAGAAGGAGCGGCCTACTTCGCTAGCGGTCTTATCAAGGAGTTCTAACGGCGCTATCAGCGCGTCGTCGTCGCCGAGGCTAGCGGCCTCAGCCAGCTGCTTTGAAATAGTGAAAAGCTCTTCGTATGACTTCATCGGAACTCAGCCTTTTTGCGAATCCCGGGAAGCATAAGCAATGCGGAGTTGTAGCACTAGAGGGACGAGCGTAGGACTGAGCGTCTGGCGCCTACGAAATCGAGGGAACCCATGCCGATTGCGCGTGCAGACTTTGATCAGATCAGTGAAGCAGACCTTGATGAACTGGTGCGTGATACAGTTCGGGAAGGCCTTTTGATTGAATACAAACGCGACCCTTACGGAAATGCCGACGCAGATCGGCGCGAGTTGCTCAAAGACCTGTCGTCGTTCGCAAACTCCTCCGGTGGTCATCTAGTCATAGGTATTGAGGAGAATGCTGGCCTCCCCATCCGCAAATCGCCTTACGGAGGCGATGCCGATCAGGAACTTCAACGAATGGAGAACCTCATCAGGGCGGGCCTTGAACCACGTGTCATCGGCATTCGAATGAAGGCAGTCCCAATCGCAGCAGGTGGACACGTCTTCGTCGCTCGCATTCCCAAGAGTTGGAATCCCCCACACCGCGTAACGTTGCAAGGGACAAACAGGTTTTTTGTTAGAACCTCTGTCGGCGCACACGAAGCCAGCGTGGAAGAGTTACGGGCGTTGTTTGGCACAGGCGCCACCCTTCAAGACCGACTAGTAGCTTATCGAAATAATCGCTTGGCACGGTTAGCTGCCAAAGACGGTATCGTACCACTCGCCCACGACCTGGGAAGGCTGGTGCTGCACGTCGTGCCTTTGTCGGCTTTTGCGAACCAACAACAAATCGACCTTGTGAGAGCGCTGGAGAACAATCATTTGCTTTTGCCTATGGGGGCGGCCGGACATACCCCGACGATCAATTTTGACGGCTTCGCCAACATTCGCGGCGGGGATCAATGCTTCGGTTACACACAGATTTTTCGCAACGGGATTATTGAGGCAACGAAAGTACCAATCTCGCGCGACGGACGAGCTGGAGAGCGTGGTCCTCATATGCATCGGATACCGATGCGGACTTTCGGAGAAGCGCTGCTTCCGAGTATCCCGCTTTACATTCGCGCGTTGGAAGAGTTGGAGGTATCACCGCCGTTTGCCCTGATGATTAGCCTGCAGGAAGTGCGGGGCGTTTTTCTCGGGTTGCGCGACGATCCTCTTTTGGAGGATCAAAGGCCGATAGATCGAAGTGACCTGGAGCTTCCAATTCAACAGATCGATAACTTTGGCGACAATGAATCATACCGCGAGGCCATTCGTCCCGCGATGGACGCACTCTTCAATTCAGTTGGCTTTGCAAATGCCGATGCATATCTGATTAATTTCGACGCCGCAGGCAGATGGGTTGTCCGCTAGTGCAGAGTGGTTTGATTTCTCAACTTGCGTTCACTGCTGGAAATCGGAGTGGCGCAGAGCCGCCGGTTGCTAAAGCCGGTACCATTTGGTACCTATCGTCGCGAGAATAGACTCGTGATATCAACAGCTTACTTGGTCGGGGTGCATTTCCCTCTCCCGCTACCAAAATCAAAATAAGTAGTTGAAATGATTAGCTACCACGGATCTGTGGTAGCGCTATCGGGTAAATTTCTCAACAATTTCAATGCTGAACGATCGGCGCAACAGGATGCTCATATCCGCCACGAGCAGTCGTTCGGGCTGAAGTCCGAGCGCGGTCGACGGTGAACGGCGACAGGTTATCGCTGAGCCTCAGACGCGAAACCAATCCGGTGCCGGCAACGTGCTTGAAACAGCTATTTCACGGACCGAAAACAAAGGCTGTTACAGCCGCGCGAGCGGGACGCGTCTGATACCAGGCGTAAGGAGTGGCGCGCAGCGAACTGCTGCATCGCAGATTCCAGGACGAGCCGGGGAAAGGGAGGTTCCAACCCTTCGTCTCCAGGACAAATGTTGGCAACGACCGGGGGCCAGCCCGGCCGCGGACGTGATTCAAAAGGCAGGAGCATGCAAATCGAGAAAGCGCGCCTTGAATTGACGCAAGTGCTCTACGCGCTAATCGTCGATTACTGGCATGACGTCGACACGAACTGGGGACGAAACGCACCGGACTACTACACCGAGGATGCGACATTCGCGGGGTCGGCGACGACCTATGAAGGGCGTGAGAAAATTCGCGCATTCTACAAGTGGCGGGAAGATCGGGGCGCTCGCACGGTTGTCCATTCGGTGCAAAATTTCCAGGCGATGTTCGACGGCGGTCCCGACACGGCGCTCTGCCATTGGGTACTGATGCTGTACGCCGCGGATGGCAAACCTGTGCTCCCGACGCACCCTCCTATCCAGATCGCCTACATGACCGATCGGCTCGTCAACACCCCACGGGGCTGGAAAGTCACTTATCGGCGTTTCGAGCCGTGGTTCGAAGGCGGCACGCCGCCGACCAACCCGGTCCTTGAAAGCAAGTGAAGTTGGCCTGGCTACAGCGCAACGGAATATTCGCGATGCACCGAAGCATCCAGACCGGCACGATTGCGGATGAAATCCAGCGCATGCTCGATGTTGGTCCGCGTATCGAGAAGGGGGGCCAGCACATTTTCTTTGATCTTGCCGGGGTCCACCGACGACTTGAAGAATGATACGGACATCACTGCCGCGACCTTGTCCCTTTCTATGATGGGAACTCCGAGAGTCGTCATTCGAAGCGGTTCAGTGCGCGGGTCACGCACGGCGTAGCCTGCGCGCCGGACACGGTCCAGGCGGTTCCGAAACGCCAGCTCTTCCTTGGCGCCAAACTCCATGGAAAAGCTCTTCCGGATGCGAACGATGTGCCGTTCTCGTTCTTCGTCATCACAGAAGGCCATGTAGGCGCGGCCCATTGCGGACTTGAACAGATCTGCGCGTTTGCGCAGAACGGTATTGGTATGCACGACAGGGCTGATCGTGCCGGTCCAATAAAGGATCTCGATTGCGTCGTCATCGAGAACGCCCAGTCCGATCGGCCACTTGATTTTTCTCGTCAGGCCGATGGACAGCGGCCGGGCAACTTCGGCGCGACCGGCGTCTGGCCGCATGTCGAGGCTCAGGACGCTGCTGTCACCTTCATTGCCATGATCGAAGACCCCGAGGCGCTCGATGAGATCGATGCGATCGTCGCGACGGACGGTCTCGACGGTGTTTTTATCGGACGTGGCGACCTCACGGTGGCACTCGGCGCTGAGGCCATGGACGCACCCCAGATCATGGCGACCTGCGAGAGGATCATCGCGGCAGCCAGGAAAGTCGGCAAGCCGGTCGCGATGATGGTGGCCAACGCGGAAGACGCGACGCGCTTTCACGCTATGGGCGCAACGACCTTTATCGTAGCGTCGGACCAGGGGTTCATGCGGCAGGCCGGACAAAAGGCCTATTCGGACATTTCTGCGGTGGGCGCCAAGGGCGCCTGACGCAGTCACTGCAATGCACTGACAGGAGAGAGCATCGTGACTACTCGGAAAGTGATCATCACCTGTGCCGTGACCGGCTCGATCCACACCCCGTCGATGTCGCCGCATATCCCGGTGACCGCACAGGAGATCGCAGACGCTGCCATCGGTGCGGCGAATGCCGGTGCGGCAATTGTCCACCTGCATGCGCGTAACCCCGAGAACGGCCGACCGGACCAGTCGCCGGAGGCCTTCGAGCCGTTCCTGAAAGTGATCAAGCAGCGCTCGGACTGCGTCGTCAACATCACAACCGGCGGTGCGGCCACCATGACCATCCAGGAACGCATGAAGCCTGTCGTCACTTTCAAGCCGGAGGTAGCTTCGCTCAACATGGGCTCGATGAACTTCGGTCTCTACCCCATGTTGAATCGCTTCACGGAATTCAAGCACGACTGGGAGCGGCCATATCTCGAAGGCTCGCGCGATCGCATCTTCAAGAACACTTTTGCGGACATCGAGCACATCCTGACCACCTGCGCCGAAAACGGCACGCGCTTCGAGGTCGAATGCTACGACATCGGCCACCTCTACACGCTTGCGCATTTCGTCGACCGGGACATCGTCAAACCGCCTTTCTTCGTGCAGAGCGTGTTCGGCATCCTCGGCGGAATAGGTCCTCACCCGGAGGACGTGATGCACATGAAGCGAACCGCCGACCGGCTGTTTGGCGATGCCTATTCGTGGTCGGTGTTGGGGGCGGGCGCGAACCAGATGCGCATTGCGGCGCAGGCGGCTGCGATGGGAGGAAACGTCCGTGTCGGGCTGGAAGACTCGCTATGGCTCGGGCCGGGCCAATTCGCCAAGACCAATGCGGAGCAGGTGGTCAAAGTGCGAGGCATCGTCGAGGGGCTGGGCCTGTCGGTCGCCACACCCACGGAGGCGCGCGAGATCCTTCAACTCAAGGGAGCCGATCGCGTTGCGTTTTGACGAGCGTTCTCGTCTTCTACGGCATATGCGATGCCGGCGATCATCTGCGGCAGGTTCTGATCCCAGAGCGGATGCTAGAGCAGCTGACCGCTATCATCAGTTTATGACGCAACCGCCACGTCCACCGGTGAACGCCGCTCCCGGTCGGATTCCAACCACCTTTTGAACGGGCAAATTGGTCGTCCCGCTCCCCTGCCGAGCCGAGCAGGATGAAGAGAGCCTCACTCTTGAGAGTTCGAAGCCTGCGCAAGCACATTCAAAAGCTGGCTGGTGTTGTCTATCGAGAATTGCACGCGCTCACTGGGCCAGACCGTCTCGGAATAGGCGATCGGCGTGCCTTTCATGTCCACGTCGATCTTTTTCAGAAGCACGATCGGCTGCGTTTCGGATTGCGCGAGCTGTCGTGCCTCTTCCTTGGTCGGCAGCCGCACGATGATGTCGGTGCGCAACCGGATATAGTCTGCAGCATCCTATGCGACTTTGGCCTAAAGATCGCTCGGCATAGCAGGTGCACACCTCAGCGAGGCTGAAGGTCCCGGAACGGATCGCGCAAGTCGTTGTCGACACGATCTGAACCTGGCCTTCGCGCTATCGTGATGCGGCTATTGATTGATCTCAGGCTCAACCAGCCTTGCCAGGTTTCGCAGCGATTCCTGCCAACCGAGATAACAAGCCTCGGCCGGAATGACGTCCGGTATACCTGCCTGCGTTACATCGAGCTCGGTTCCGACCGATACTCTCTTTAACGTCACGGTCACTTGCATCTCGCCAGGCAAGTTGGGATCGTCGAATTTGTCCGTGTAGCGCAGGCGTTCGCCCGGAACGAGCTCGACATATTCGCCGCCAAACGCATGGCTCTCGCCCGTTGTGAAATTCCGGAAAGACATCTTGAACGTGCCGCCCACTTCTGGCTTGAAGTGATGCACCGTGCAGGTAAAGCCGTTGGGTGGCAGCCATTTGGCGAGCGCGTCCGCCTCGATGAATGCACGATAAACTTTCTCTGGGCTGGTAGCCAGAACGCGGTGCAAGCGTACGGTGTTCGGCATAATCATTTATCCCTTCTAGATTGACGGAACTGACGCCCCTAAGGACGAACGGAACTTTACCAGCCCGACAGCGGGTCGAGCTTTTATCGAAAAAAGTTTCGTGTCCGACGCCCGGTCATGAGGTCCGTCTGGCTCGGACTTCCGACGCCATAACAGATCGAGATGGCGCAGCCTTTATCGTCGCCGGCTTGCTGCTGGCCACCGCGATCAAGCCGAGACAGCGCACGGTGCATGTCGCGTAGCGAATATCTGCATTGCAAGACGGCGCTTAGCGATCAAGAGCCGAGGCGCACATCACGCCAGCGGGCTTTCGACGGTTTCATTTGGATCGGCGGGTCTGCGGATGCTCAGAACCAACTTCACCGACGGAATGACACAAATGAAACCGTGGCGTGGAAATCCGACAAAGCAGTGAAACATCTCACCGCCAATGGTGGCGCCAGAAAACGACTGGATTTCTGACGCCTTGCAAATCGAACCCGATATCGAAGACGCGCCCCTAAGAGTTTCCGAGCTTGATGGCTTTTCAACCCACCCGCGAGTGCAGGCGGGCTTAAAGAAGGCATTTGGCGCGACAACGGCGACAAGAAACATAATCTTTGTAGAGGAAAATCAAAATGAATATTTATGCAAATCACGCCAGCCGGCGTTCTGTCCTGAGGCTGGGCCTGGCCGCTGCGGGCATGCTGGCCATGCCTGCGGTCCTGCGTGCCCAGGAGAAATCGCTGAAGGTCGGCGTCTATGGCGGTTACTTCAAGGATTCGTTCGACAAGAACATCTTTCCCGAATTCAGCAAGGCCACCGGCATAGCGGTTGAATCGATCGCCGAGCCCACCGGCGAGGCCTGGCTGGTGCAGATGGAGCAGGCCGCCCGGGCAGGACAAGCCCCGGCCGACCTTTCGATGATGGCGCAAGTGCCCACCCTGAAGGGACTGGAGACCGAGCTTTGGGCGCCGCTCGACCCGTCCAGGATCGCGAATTACGGCGACCTGCTCGACCGTTTCATTTCCAAATACCCGGATGGCCGCATCGCCGGCGTCGGGGCAGTCGCATGGTACGTCACATTGGTGACCAACACCGACACCTACCCGCAAGCGCCCGATTCCTGGGCTGCACTCTGGGACCCGGCCAACAAGGACAAGCTCGGCCTTTTGGCGCTGGCTACGAACTCCTTCCTGCTGGAGGTGACGGCCAAGACCTTCATGGGCGGCACCAGTGCGCTCGACACCGAGGCTGGCCTGCTCAAAGCCTTCGAAAAGCTCGCCGAGCTAAAGCCCAACGTGCGGCTGTGGTATCGCGACGAGGCGCAGTTCGAGCAGGCGCTGAAGTCGGGTGAGATCCCGATGGGCCAGTATTATCATGACGTCACCGGCCTTGCCGCCGCCGACAGCCATCCGGTCCGCTCCACTTTCCCGAAGGAGGGCGGCATCCAGGACTCCGGCAATTGGGTGCTGTCGCGCGCATCGACCAAGGTCGATGAGGCCCATGTCTTCATCGATTACATGAGCCGGCCGGCGACCCAGGCGCTGTTGTCGCGCAATGTCGGCACCGCGCCGACATTGAAGCGCGACACGCTCGACCTGACGGACAAGGAATTCGCAGCCGTGGCGTCGGACATAGACCCGGTGGTACCGCGCTACGATCTTTATCAGACGAAATCCGACTGGCTGAACCAAAAGTGGACGGAACTGATCGCCGGCTGACGACGCATCTTTTCCGGTCCGCAGAGCGGGTCGGAAGGACAGGAATGATCACGCGAGGCGGGGATTGGTCATGAACGGTTTGAAACTCGACAAGCTGTCGAAGCAGTTCGGCAACGTCACCGCGGTAGATGAGGTCGACCTCGATGTGCCGCACGGCACGTTCGTTTGCTTACTCGGACCGTCGGGCTGCGGAAAGACCACGCTCCTGCGCATGATCGCAGGCCTTGAGGAGCCGACCGTCGGCACCATCCGTCTCGATGGGGAGGACTTGACGCGGATGCCTACCCACAAGCGCAATCTCGGCATGGTCTTCCAGTCGCTGGCGCTGTTCCCGCATCTCACGGTCGGCCAGAACATCGCCTATCCGTTGCGCATCCGCGGCGCGGGAAAGCAGGAGCAGAAGCAGCGGGTCGAGGAACTCCTCGCCTCCATCCACCTTGGCGGCTACGCCGACCGATCAGTCTCCAAGCTTTCGGGCGGCCAGCGCCAGCGCGTGGCGATCGCCCGTGCGCTGGCGGTGTCGCCGTCTCTCTTCCTGCTCGACGAGCCGCTTTCGGCCCTGGACGCCAAGCTGCGCGAAGCCATGCAGGTGGAGCTTCGGCAGCTGCAGCGAAAGCTCGGCATTACCACCATCGTCGTCACGCATGACCAGCGCGAGGCCATGACCATGGCTGACCTGGTCGTGGTCATGGGCGACGGCAGGATCCGGCAGATAGCTTCGCCGCTCGAGATCTATCGCAAACCTGCCGATGCATTCGTGGCGGACTTCATCGGCTCGACCAACCTGCTTCAGGTCGAGGCTGATGCCGCCAAACGCACACTCGCTCTCGGCCACACCATTCCGGGCCTATCGCTGCCGGACGGAATGGCGAGTGGCCTTGTCTCGATCCGCCCGGAGGACGTGCGCCTCATACGAGGCACCGATGGCGCGATGTCCGGGAAGGTCACCTTCGTGCGCGACCTCGGCGGGACCATAGAGACCTTCATCGATGTGAGCGGGACGACCATCGTCGCAGTCTCGACGCCGCGCGAGCGCGGCAGTTTCGAAGCCGGCGGGGACGTCGGAGTCGTGCTGCCGGCCGAATGCTGCGTGGTGCTCAAGCAATGAAACGCGAGCCGCCCCGTACCGTTGCCGACTGCGCACCGTTGGTCTTCCCGGCCATCATGCTCATCGTCTTTTTCGTGGTGCCCTTCTCGACCATGATCGCCGTCAGCTTCTTCCAGCGGCAGCAGGGCGGGTTCTACACACCCGATTTCGTTTTCGACAATTACGCCCGCTTCGTCAGCGCGTTCTTCGCAGGCGTGCTCGGCTTCTCGCTGATGCTGGCCGTCACTGTCGCCATCGCCTGCGTGGTGATCGCCGTTCCCTTCACCTACCTGCTCACGCAGACATCCCGGCGCGTGCAGGTCGTGTGGCTCGTCTGTCTGCTGTCGGTGCTGTCGCTGTCCGAGGTCATTACCGGCTTTGCCTGGTCGATCTTGTTCTCGCGTACGGCGGGCGTCACCAACCTGCTTGTGGCGGCCGGCCTCATGGCCGAACCGCGGGCGCTGCTGCCCGGCTTCGGCGCCGTGCTGACGGCCATGGTGTACCAGGCGCTGCCTTACACGATCCTGGTTCTCTACCCCGGCTTGGTCAGGCTCGACCCGACACTCCTCGAAGCCGCTCGCACCCTTGGCGCTTCGCCTGCCCGAGGCTTCCTCGGCATCATCGTGCCGGCGCTCCGGAACACGATCGTCGCCACGCTGGTCATGGTTTTCGTCTTTGCGCTCGGCTGCTATCTGCTGCCGCAGATCCTCGGCCGGCCGCAGCATTGGACATTGTCGGTGCTCATCACCGACCAGGCGATCTATCAGTCGAACATGCCATTTGCTGCCGCCATGGCGGTGTTCCTGGTGCTGATCTCGCTGGCGCTGGTCGGGCTGACCCTGCTCATCGGCGGCCGCAAGGAGGCCACGATATGACCAGCAAATTCCTGCGCGGGCTCAGCTTCGCCCCGGTCGCGGTCTTCTTGGCGGCACCGCTGGCGGTTGTAGCCGGCGTATCCGTCAACGAGCAGCGATCTCTCACATTCCCGCCTCAGGGCTTCTCGCTCGCCTGGTACGGCGAGATCTTCACCGATCCGGGCTGGCGGGCAGCTCTCGTCGCATCGCTCGTGCTGGCAGGGCTTTCCGCTGCGCTCGCCGTGCTCGTTGCACTGCCGCTCGCCTGGTTTGTCTGGCGGCACATGGCGCCGTGGGCGAATATCTTCCGTCTTCTCGGCGTGGCGCCTTTCATCCTGCCGCCGGTCATCACGGCGCTCGGCATGCTGACCTTCTGGGCGATGGCCGGCTCCTACGGCGCGCCATGGACAGCGGTCATCAGCCACGCGATCTTTTTTGTGACGCTACCCCTGGTCACGCTGTCGCTCGGCTTCTCCGCTATCGACCGCTCGCTGGTGGAGGCGGCTTCGACCATGGGCGCAAACAGCCGGACAGCGCTTCGAACCGTCGTGCTGCCGCTGATCTTGCCCTATCTGATTTCCGGCTATGCCTTCGCCTTCGTTCTGTCTCTCAACGAATACATTGTGGCCTACATGACGGTCGGCTTCACCGTGGAAACGCTGCCCATCAAGATTTTCAACGCGCTGCGCTACGGCTACACGCCGGTCATGGCTTCGGTCTCAGTGTTCTTTGCGGCGATTGCCGCGCTGGTCTTCGCGCTCGTTGCGAGGTTCAGCGATCTGCGCAAGCTGCTGGGCGCTTTGGACGAGAGCTGATGCGTATCGCCGCCATTCAAACGCGCGCGGTGGCCGGCGATCAGGAAGCCAACCTTGCGCGGATCGAAGAGGCCGCGCGCGCCGCGGCTGCCGCCGGCGCAAGTCTTCTGATCGCGCCCGAACTCGCGCTCCCCGGCTACGGCGCGGGAGATGACATGCGCATGCTGGCGCAAACACCCGGTGGCGATCTTGTCACCCGGCTTGCCCTGGTTGCGAGCGAGTTGAAGATCGCCATCATTGCCGGTTTTGCCGAAATGGCAGAGGAGGAGATCCACAACAGCGCCGTCTTCGTCGATGGCCAGAATCCTCCCATCGTCTACCGCAAGACGCACCTCTACGGCGACTACGAACGCGGCATCTTTACTGCCGGATACCCGTCGGTCTCGATCATCGAGTATGGCGGCCTCCGGATCGGTATCCTCATCTGCTACGATGTCGAATTTCCCGAAAACGTGCGCCGCCTGGCACTCGCCGGCGCGCATCTCATCGCGGTGCCGACGGCCCTGCCCGCAACTGGCCACGCCGAGCTCATTGCCCGCAAGATGATCCCGGTCCGCGCCTTCGAGAACCAGGTTTTCGTCGCCTATGTGAACCACTGCGGCGCCGACGATCTTTTCTGCTATGCTGGCCTGTCGGCGATCGCCGCCCCCGACGGCACCCTTCTGGCCACTGCCGACAGCAGGTCCGAGGCACTGCTTGTCGCCGACATCCGGCCGGATGACTTCGCAGCGTCAGCTATCGCCGCTCCCTATCTGCGTGACGTGCACCACTGCAGCGAGTGGCCTCAGGATGAGGCCGCGGCTCACGCGCGCGATTGCCACTTCGCGCCATGAAGTTCGAGCTCAACGAGCCGTGATCCCTCCGTGCCCAGAGCAGTCGCTGGTATCGCCCCAGGCGCGCAGGTTCACAGGAACGAACGATGTTGGGTGCCGAAACCGGGGACCGCCGTTCTGGCTTCTGATCGAGCGCCAGATGCAGGACACGCCTTGCGTCGATTTTTAAGAAGCGCAGATCCATCCGGGGCGCATTGTCGATGCGCAGGCGATCGGGATCGCGACCGTTCGGCCCCCTCACCTTCTGAGATACAGCCACAGTGTCGTCGGCGCTAGGATCGCGGTCAGCGCCGCCGGCGCGATCAGGGCGAGGACGACCTGACTGAGTGTCGCCCCGCCACCCATCAGCCCGCGCAGCGCCGTCGTCATCAGCGACACTGGATTGACGTCGACGAAAGCCCGTAGCCAGTCCGGCATGGTGCCGGGGTCGACCATGATGTTGGAGGCAAAGACGAGAGGGAACAGGAAGGTGAAGCCGAGCGTCATCACCGTGGTTGGCGTGCGGATCAGCAGGCCGAGCACGATGAATACCCAGCCCATGCCGAACCCGATGGCGATCAGCATGGCAAAGGCGGCAAGCACCCCGAGGATGCCCGCTTCAGGCCGGTAGCCGAGGATCAGCCCGATCGTGAGAATGATCGATGCGGCAATCAAATGGCGCAGGATGTCACCCACCATCAGGCCGGCGAACGGAGAGAGCGACCAGATCGGCAACGATCGGAAGCGGTCGAACAAACCCTTGCCGAGGTCGGTCGACAATCCCATTCCCGAATAGACTGCGTTGAACACCACGGTCTGAACCAAGATGCCGGGTAGGAAGAACTGCAGGTATTCACCAGGCGAACCGGCGAGCGCGCCGCCGAAGACAAAGGTGAAGAGCAGCGTGAACATGATCGGAGTCATCACCAGATCAAAGAGCTGCTCCGGCACATGCTTGAATTTCAGCACCGCACGCCATCCGAACACGAGTGCGTTGGAAAGGGCTGATGGAGCTCTGGGCCGGGCGACCTTTTGCAGCCGCTGCAAGGATGTCGTGTCGATCATGGGTTGTCGTCCTTGCGGCTTTCACCCAGGCCCGGCTGGCTCGTCAGCGCAAAGAAGACCTCCTCGAGGCTGGGCTGGCCCATGGAGAAATCCGACAGCTCGATACCGCCGGCGACCAGATCGGCCAGCGCCTCGTTGGCGGCCTTCGCCGTGCCGGCAAGGACGGAGAGTTCACCGCCTTCGGCGCTGCGTTGGACGGGATGTTCCAGCCGTCGCTCCAGGATGGCCGCCGCCTCGTCCAGCCGCGCAACATCGGCGAGCGCGACATGGAGAAAGCCGGAGCCGGTGGCCGCCTTCAACTCGCGGCTGGTACCCTCGGCGATTTTCCTGCCGTGGTCGATGACGGCGATGCGCGCTGCGAGTTGATCGGCTTCTTCGAGATATTGCGTGGTGAGCAGGATGGTGACGCCGGACTCGGCGAGGCCGCGGATCATGCCCCAGACATCCTTGCGGGCGTTCGGATCGAGGCCTGTGGTCGGCTCGTCGAGGAACAGCACGCCCGGCGTGACGACCAGCGACGCGGCTATGTCGAGCCTCCTTCGCATGCCCCCTGAATAGTCCCTCACCTGCTTCGTCGCCGCTTCGGATAAGCCAAAAGCCGCGAGCAGGTCGTCCGCACGGGCTTTCGCGGCGCGGCCACGAAAGCCCCAGAGCCGGGCGAGCAGGACGAGGTTCTCCCGACCTGTCAGATCCTCGTCGAGCGAAGCGAACTGCCCGGTCATCGCGATAGCCGCACGGACCTCATGCGGGGCCTGCACGAGGTCGTGCCCCATCACGGTCGCGGAACCGGCGTCGGGGCGCGACAGCGTCGCGAGCATACGCATCAGCGTTGTCTTGCCGGCGCCGTTCGGACCCAGAATAGCGAAAATCATGCCACGCGGCACCTCGAGATCGATACCATCGACCGCGCGCAGCTTGCCGAAGGTTTTGACGAGGCCGCGGGCAGAAATGGCCGACTGGGCAAGACCCGTCGAGGGCACACCCATGGGAGAAGTATCGTTCATGCAATCATCCGGCAGTCACAGAATGAGCGCCAATTTCGGCGTGATGGCTGCGTTGTCAATCCTCTTCAGGCGCACGAGCGTCCGGCTTATCCTCATGCCAGAGGCTCCGGCCATGTACCATACCTGACCGCCGAGGCTGAAGAGCGGGTCAGATCATATGTCGGGCAGGTTTCTACTCATGTTGGGCTTTTCATTCGATCACGGCGCAGGCCTGACGATTTCCGGCATCACCGGCAGGCTGGCTTTTATAGTCGTCCTGTCCGCCATGGATCATCAATGCCTTGCCTCGTATCGCCGTTTCTCCACCATCCAACTTGACCACGCTGTTGAAAGCCTGGGCCTGCAAAACGCCGTCGGCGCCGACCCGCTGGTTTGGCATATCGCCTGCGTGCGGGCCTTTTTCAGTGAGATACCCATGTTCGGCATTGGTCGGATTGAAGTGCCCGCCTGCCGACTCATGGCCGGCCTGATGGTCGCACTTTCCGGTTTCATGAACATGGAACGCCACCCATTCACCCGCCGGCAGTCCTGTTACCTCCAACTCTATCAGCACACCCTTGGCCGTCTCGGTCAACGTGGCCGTTCCGTTCTTCTCGCCGGCCATGTTGACGAATTCGGCTTTCGCGGTCGCGGTGTCCTGAGCCGCTGCAGGCATCGCAACCGCCAGCGCCAATCCTGTTGTCGCAAGCAATTTTTTCATAGACTCGGCCTCCGGTTGTCCAAGCGTGCCAAACAACAAAGGGGACTCTTCGTTCCATTTTGGAAGTGAGTTTTTGTCTCCGGCACGGCCGCCGGAGAAACGAAGACAGTGCGTGGAACTCGATGGTCTGCGTGTCATGGGAACTGGAACCTCACGACATTTACACCAATTCGAAAAGTTCCGCGGTTTGCCAGCCTGCCAGCAGTATGATGACACCTCGAACGAGTCTGAGGAGCGTCTTTTCAGCGATCGACTTCACCATCAATCCGGCCATCGGCGCTGCGATCACGCCGCCAAGAACCAAGCCGGCAACGGCGACCAGATTTTCGGTCAGCTCTCCTGCCTCTTCCCAATGGCCCGTCAGCAGCGCAAACAAGAAGGTCAGAGACACCGAGAGCGTGATGAGGAACTCGCTGGCATTTACCGTACCAATAACGTAGCGGGGCGTTCCGCCAAAACCGAGAAGGCCCGTCGTTACGATGGGTCCCCATCCGCCACCGCCTGCGGCATCCAGAAAGCCACCACCAAGTCCAAGAGGAGGCACCGCGCCTGCAGGGCCGGGTTACTGGGGATTCGCCGGAATGAACGGAACAGGAGCCAAGCTCCGACAAGCGCAAGATATGTGGTCACATATGGCTTCATGACGGCTCCCTCGAACGAGGTGAGCACAAAAGCGCCGAGAACGCCGCCGAGCACGCCAAATGGCATCAGCCGCCAGAAGAGCTTCCAGTCAATGTTACGGTGATAGAGATGAGCCGAACCTGAGGCTGCGGTGGTAAACAGCTCAGCCGCGTGAACTGACGCCGAAGCGTGCGCAGGAGACACGCCAAACCCCAGTAGTGTCGTCGAGGAAACCACCCCATAGGCCATGCCGAGAGCCCCGTCTACAGCTTGGGCTACAAACCCCACGATCGCAAAAAGAATGAATTCTTGCATTTGGCTCTCCGAGGCGCGGGTCGCAATTGGCGATAGAGAAACCCGTTGCCTACAACGTATGCAATTATATCTTCACGCTTCCACAATTCATCAAACGCGCGGCATCGATAATGGTGGCGACGAACGGAAAACATCCGCTCGACCGATGCCTTTTCCCAAATCTCGACAGGATGCCGGCTTTTCTGTTTTGCTCAAATGTCCCTGACGGTACCTCAAACTCTCACCTGAGGTTTCACGCTGGACGCAGACTTGCAGCCCCACGCTTTATCTGTTTAATTGCCGCCATCCACAGGGGTGCTCCGTATCGTCGGGGCTGAGAGATGGGCTGCAAGCCCGTAAACCCTAGAGCTGATCTGGATAATACCAGCGGAGCGAGGCGGGCGATGTTTTCTGGCGCACAGATCTTTCTTTTTCCGATGTCCGGCGATTTCGTCGGCCCGCTCGAGGGCCATGTCACGATCGCGGTCTCGGCCAACAGCCCGACCCCGCGCTGATATCTCGCGCCGGAGGTCCCGCATGTCCCAGCCCTTCCGCGCCGCACCGCGAATCGCGGTCTTGTTCGCCAAGATTGGACCGGCCTTGCTGTCGGTCGGCATGCTGGTCTTGGCTTGGGAGCTCTATGCGCGTATCTCGGGCATCTCGCCCACCACTTTGCCGACACCCTCACGTGTCCTCGCCCAGGTCATCCAGCAGCGCCAGGCGCTATTCGACAACACCATACCGACGATCAGCGCCACATTGGCAGGTTTTGCCTGCTCGCTGGCCGTTGCCTTCATCCTTTCGGTGCTGATCGACTTCTTCAAGCTGCTGCGCCGCGCCCTGTTCCCGGTGTTCATCATCAGCCAGACCCTGCCGCTGGTGGCGATCGCCCCGCTGGTCGTTCTCTGGTTCGGCTTCGGGCTGGCACCGAAGATCATGCTGGTCGCGCTCGTGACTTTCTTCCCCATGCTGGTCGCGCTGGTGCAGGGTTATGAATCGACCGATCGGGATATCTCGGCGCTTCTAAGTTCGATGGGCGCTTCGCGCATGCGCATTTTCCTGCTGGCCCGCCTGCCCTCCTCGCTGCCCTATTTCTTTGCCGGACTGCGCATCTCGATCACCTATGCAGTGGTGGGCGCCATCTTCGCGGAATATGCCGGTGCGGCCAAAGGGCTCGGCATCTACATGCTCAACGCCAAGAACAATTTCCGGCCCGATCTCGTGCTCGCGGCTGTGCTGGTCAGCGCCTTGCTCACGCTGGCCCTGTTTGCCGCGACTGTGCTGATCCAGCGCGCCGCCATGCCATGGGAGCGGCTCGATACCGCACGAAAACCATGAGCAGGCGGCTGGAGCTGCGCCAAGTCAGCAAGAGTCTTGGCGATGTCGACGTGCTTGCCGGCATCACCCTGCATGTCGAGGCGGGCGAATTCGTTTCAATCCTCGGGCCCTCCGGAGCTGGTAAATCCACGATCTTCAGGTTGCTGACGGGCGATCTCGACGGCTACGGCGGCGAGGTCGACTTCGACGGCCGGCCACTGGCCGAAGCGCGACGACCATTTGCCTTCATGCCGCAGCGCGATGCCCTGATGCCTTGGCGCACGGTTATCGACAACACCGCGCTCGGTCTTGAAGTGCAGGGCATGTCCCGCAAGGCGGCCCGCAGCAAAGTAGCACCGCTCTTCGGAGAATTCGGCCTTGCGGGCTTCGAGCATAAGTATCCCGCACAGCTCTCGGGCGGAATGCGCCAACGCGCCGCGCTGCTGCGCACCGTCGTGCAGGACCGCGCCATGCTGTTGCTCGACGAACCGTTCGGCGCACTCGATGCCCTCACGCGCACCGGCATGCAGCGCTGGCTTCAGACGATGTGGGACCGGCACCGCTGGACCGTCCTGCTGATCACCCACGATGTCCGCGAGGCAGTCTTCCTGTCCGACCGCATCTATGTGCTGAGCCGCCGCCCTGCCCGCGTGCTGCGCGAAATCGCCATACCTCTTCCGCACCCGCGCAAGGATCTTGCCTCGCCGGAAGCCAGCGCCATCGAAGCCGACATCCTCGACACTCTTCTCGATCAACAGCCCGCCCAAAGGACATAACCATGCTTTCCAGACGCCTCTTCATTGCTGCCGCGTTGATCGTCGGGCTCGGACCCGTCACGTCCGTCTGCGCCCAGCAGACTGTCACCGTCGCGCTAGATTGGACGCCGAACACGAATCATGTCGGGCTCTATGTCGCCCAGGCGAAAGGCTTTTACGCCGAGGCCGGGCTCGACGTGCAGATCCTGCCCTACACCGACACAGCGGCCGGTACGCTGATCGCCAACCGCGTGGCCGATTTCGGTATACTGGGATCCATAGGATTGTTCACCCAACGCACGGCCGGCGCCGACCTCGTCGCCACCTACGCCATCATGCAGACAGAAACCGGCAGGCTGGTGTTCAATGCCGACCGCGCCGATATACGCTCCCCCAAGGACCTGGACGGCCTGACCTATGGCGGTTTCGGCAGCGCCTGGGAGAATGCGCTGATCGGCAACGTCATCCGCCATGATGGCGGCGACGGCAAATTCGAGACAGTGACGCTGGGCACCTCCGCCTATGAGGCCCTGGCCAATGGCGCAGTCGATTTTACCCTCGAAGTCTATACTTGGGAGGGGATCAAGGCGGAACTTGAGGGCAAGGCCCAGCGCGCCTTCCGCTACGCGGATTTCGGCGTGCCCGACCAACACACCAATTTCATTGGCTCGAGCCGAGCCTACCTCGAGAAGAACAAGGACACGGCATCCGCGTTCATCGCCGCGACCAGGCGCGGCTATGCCTTCGCCGTCGAACATCCGCAAGAAGCGGCTGAGATGCTGATCGCAGCAAACAGCGACATGCTGACCGACCGTCCATTGATCGAGTCATCACTGAAGGCGCTGGTCGACGGCCACTATCTGCAAAGCCCCACTGGCGCGATCGGCACGATCGATCCCGCAAAGATGGAGGCTATTGGCGACTACCTGTTCAAGGCGGGAATCCTGCGCGACGGCGATGGAAACCCGGTCGGCGAACGACCCGATTTCGCAGCCTATTACAGCAACGCCTACCTGGCCGACGAGAAATGAGCCTGCCGCGGCGCATGCATCTCAATGCCGTGATTTTTGGCCTCGGCAGTCACGAGGCCGGTTGGCGCATGCCCGAAAGCGACCCGCTTGCCTCGACCAGCCTCGATTATTGGCTCGATATCGCCCGCCGCGCCGAGGCTGCCGGCTTCGACGCCCTGTTCCTCGGCGACGTGCTGGCCTTGCAGAGCGGCGCTGATCGGCATCTTTCCGACGCCATGGATCCGCTGGTCATCCTGTCGGCGCTCGCAGCCGTCACCAGCCGGATCGGGCTGATCGGAACTGCATCGACCAGCTTCGATCACCCGTTCCACCTGGCTCGGCGCTTCGCCTCTCTCGACCACATCAGCAAAGGCCGTGCGGGCTGGAACATCGTCACCTCGTCCAACGTGCTCGAGGCCCGTAATTTCGGACTGGACGCCATGCCGGAGCATGACCAACGCTATGCCCGCGCAACCGACGTCGTCGACGCAGCCATAGCGCTCTGGGAAAGTTGGGCTCCCGATGCGAGAAAGCCGGACAAGGCCGCTGGGCGATACTTCGATCCTGACAAGGTGCGGTCGGTCGATCACGCCGGTCCGTTCGTGCGCACCGCTGGCCCGCTCAACGTGCCGCGATCGCCTCAAGGTCGGCCGATCCTGGCACAGGCCGGCTCGTCGGAAGCAGGCCGTGCCTTCGCCGCTCGTTACGCTGACATCGTGTTCACCGTTCAGGCGACGCTGGCGGAAGCGCAGGATTTCTATCGCGACATCAAATCACGAGCAGCCGCCGCCGGGCGCGATCCGGATACGATCCTTGTCTTTCCGGGGATCGTGTCAATCGTCGCTCATACCAGGCAAGCAGCCGAAGAGCGGCTGGCAGAGCTGAACGGCTCTACAGTCACCGATCACGTACTTGCCAAGCTCGGCGAATTCCTCGGCGAGGATTTAACCAATGCCGATCTCGATGCGCCGCTACCGCCCCCGTTGAACACACGGCCGAACCAGTCCAGCCAGAGCCGGGTCGGCGTGCTGGTCGAAATCGCAAGGCGGGACAGGCTGACGCTGGGACAATTGCTCATGCGCCTCGCAGCCGGCCGCGGTCATCTGCTCGCCGTCGGAAATGGCCGCGATATAGCCGACACGATGCAGCAATGGTTCGAGGGCGGAGCGGCCGACGGTTTCAACGTCATGGCGCCCGCCATGCCCGGTGACCTACAAAGCTTCATCGACGATGTGATGCCTTTGCTGGAGCGTTCGGATATTTTCGACGGTGGCCGCACCCTTCGCGAGCGATACGGTCTTCCAAGTCTTCAGGCCCAGAATCCAGATCCAATCCTGTTCGTCCGGTGAGAGCGCCGTAAGCCGTCAGGCACTGCTTTGCCTGCGCGAACAGGTCATCACCGTCGACCGTCACATCGATTCTCCTGCACAATCCGGTTCGGTCGATGCGCCGGTGTCGTCCGCTTGCAGCGTTATGTGCCGCCGTTTTTGAGAATGCCGGAATTGACACCCTCGCATAGCCATGCTCCTGGCAGCTCAGACCTTCGAACCAGAAAAGCGGTTCCAATGCTTCTTAGATTTTTCTCCTACTACCGCCCCTGGAAGGGTCTGTTCATCCTGGATTTCTGCTGCGCGGTTCTGTCTGGCATGCTGGAACTCGGGTTTCCGATGGCGGTCAAGGTGTTCGTCGACGAACTGCTGCCGACCCAGCAGTGGCTGCTGATCCTTGCTGCGTCGGCTGGCCTGCTTGCCATCTATGTGTTGAACACCGGGCTGATGGCGGTCGTGGTTTACTGGGGTCATATGCTCGGCATCAACATCGAGACCGAGATGCGCCGGAAGAGCTTCGATCACCTGCAGAAGCTCTCGTTCCGCTTCTATGACAACCACAAGACCGGCCACCTCATCGCCCGCGTCACCAAGGACCTGGAGGAAATCGGCGAGGTCGCCCATCATGGTCCCGAAGACCTGTTCATCGCGATCATGACCTTCCTCGGCGCCTTCGCACTGATGTTCCTGGTCAATCCGCAGCTCGCATTGATCACAGCGGCAATTGTGCCGCTGGTCGCCTGGGTGACAAGCCGCTATGGCGCGCGTATGACGCGCAACTGGCAGGCGCTTTACGGGCGGGTCGGCGATTTCAATGTTCGCATCGAGGAGAATGTCGGCGGCATGCGGGTGGTGCAGGCTTTCGCCAATGAGGACCACGAGCGCAATCTTTTCGCGCGTGACAACGCCAGCTACCGCAAGACCAAACTCGATGCCTATCGCATCATGGCTGCCAGCACGTCGCTGAGCTATATGAGCATGCGGTTGATCCAGCTGGTGGTAATGATCGCCGGAAGCTATCTCGTGCTGCGTGGCGAACTTTCCAGCGGCGGCTTCGTTGGCTTCCTGCTCCTGGTCAATGTGTTCTTCCGGCCGATCGACAAGATCAATTCGGTGATCGAAACCTATCCGAAAGGCATCGCCGGTTTCCGCCGCTATACGGCTCTCCTCGACACTGAGCCCGACATCGCGGATCGGCCTGGCGCTGTTGATGCACCGACGCTCCGAGGTGACATCAGCTACCGCGATGTCACCTTCGGCTATAGCGGCGAACGGCCGGTTTTGAACAACATCAATCTTGACATAACAGCAGGAGAGGCCATCGCCTTCGTCGGGCCGTCCGGGGCCGGCAAGACGACTTTGTGCTCGCTGCTGCCGCGTTTTTACGAAGTCGACAGCGGCGCCATCACAATCGACGGTTTGGATATCCGCGACATAACGCTGGCCTCGTTGCGCGGCCAGATCGGTATCGTGCAGCAGGACGTGTTCCTGTTTGGCGGCACAATCCGCGAGAACATCGCCTATGGCCGGCTGGACGCGGTCGAGAGCGAGATCGTCGAGGCCGCGCGCCGCGCGCGCCTCCACGAACTTATCACTTCCCTGCCGGAAGGCCTCGATACGATCATTGGCGAGCGTGGCGTAAAACTGTCAGGCGGTCAGAAGCAGCGCCTGGCAATCGCGCGTATGTTCCTGAAGAACCCAACTATCCTTATCCTGGACGAGGCGACGTCGGCACTCGACACGCAGACCGAGCGGGAGATCCAGCAGTCGCTGGCAGAGCTTGCGCAGGGCCGAACAACACTGGTGATCGCGCATCGGCTGGCGACGATCCGCAACGCCGATCGTATCGTCGTGGTCGCCGAAACGGGCATCGTCGAACAAGGTCCGCATGATGAGCTGGTCGCGCGCGGCGGTGCCTACTCACGACTGGGCGCGGCTCCGGACTGATGTGATGACTTCGTGTCGCGCTTTGACGCCGGTTCCGCCTCGGGTTTGTCGTTCAATCGCTTCTTGAGGATGTCAATGAGGCTAATGGTGACAGCTATCACCGCAGGGCCAAGTACGAGCCCGGATGCTCCAAAAAGGACGATGCCACCGACGGCGCCGATAAAGGCCACCACTGTGTGGAGCCGCAGGCGGCTCCCGACAAGCATCGGATAGAGCAGATTGTCGATGCCGGCGACGATGACGCCACCCCAGATCGTCAGTATCGCCGCGCTCACCCAAGCCCCTTCCAGGGCGAGATAGATCGCTGCCGGCACCCAGATCACGAATGCGCCGAGCACTGGCACGATGGCAAGAAGTCCCATTACCAGGCCCCAGAAGACCGGAGTGGGCAGGCCCAGCCACCAGAACATCAGGCCGCCCAGCGTTCCCTGCACGGCGGCGACAAGCACGGTGCCAATCAGGATCGCATGCACCGTCTCTGCAAGGCGGGACAGTATATATGCCGTCTCCGCTGCACGCAGCGGCGAGAGACCCTCGATTCCCCGTAGCACGGGTTCGCGGTCCCGCAGAAAATAGAACAGCAGATAGAACGTCAGCGCGAACATCACGGCCTGATTGATCGAGCCGCGCAACAGCGATGTGCTTTGTCCCGTCAGCCATTGTACAAACGCGGCGACCGTGCCGGCCGGATCGAGTTGGTTCTCGACCCACTGGGCAACGGCCGATAGCCTGGGATAGCCCGACAGGAAGGCATCCGTGTTCCAACCCCGGATAACTCCCTCCATGTAGGTAGCGCCGTTTACCGCCTCGCCAACAAGCTGCTGTGCAATGAAGATGAGCGGCAGGCCGACCGCCACAGCCGCGACGCTCACCGATATCAGCGCGGCCAGGTTTTTATTCCTGAGCCTTTGCTCGACCCGCCGATGAGCCGGGTACAAGATAATCGCCAACACCAGCGCCCAGGTCAATGCGGGCAAAAACGGCAACGCCAAGAGATAGCAGACATACAAACCAATCGCCGTCGCTGCCACGATGCCGAGCAATCTCATTTGTTTTATATCGGGCATCTTTTCCGGTCAGGCCTCTCTCGCCGTCTCGCAAACTAAGAGAGCCTAGTGGATTTCCTGATGAAATGGCAGCTAACCGTTGCCGACCCCTACGCCTAGGCCGCTATCGAGCGTGGCAAAATTGGTTATGCGGTTGGGCGTCCGTGCGCTGGTCAGCTCCGCGGCCTGCTTGGCCGTGGATGCTCTGACCACGGCGGTTCTACAGCTCGCTCGCCGTCGCGCAGCTTCACAGGGCGATAGAAAAAAGGCCGGACTGTTAAAGTCCGGCCAAGCATGAAGGTTCAAAACCTCCAGAGGGGAACGCGCCGGACGCAATGGGAGGAAAACATCCGACGCGATACCTATATGGGTCGGCGCAAGTGACGTTTCAACGACATGTGGTGGGCCACATCAACCACTCCATAGAGCCACACGCGCCAATTCTATCGTCATGGCCCTCGTTTCAGTTTTAGCGTGACAGCCATAATGGTTGGCAACTTTTTGCGCGATATGGCAGTTATCCGCCAGCCTCTGGACATGGCCGTGAAGGCTGAAGGCGTTGGTGTTTCGCCATTGGAAGGCTTGATGGGGTTCGGCGAGGGTGGCGCTAAACTTGGAATACATCGCCGGCCGTCCGGCATTGCATCGCTTTGTCCGAGCTCAATCGCAGGCACTGCTTCAGGCCTATGAATTGAACCCGCGGCTGGCTTCCGTATTCGCCACGCAGCAGCGCTGGCTGATGGCCCACATCGGTCTTGCTTTGCACTTCAGGCTGCACGCAAATGACCACCGTACGGGGCTGACGGCCGCCCGTTTCATCGACATGATAGGACGGCATTCGGTGGCCAGCCGCAACACCGCCGATGCCTTCATCAAGGAGATGTTGCACTATAAATTCGTCCAGCATCTGCCGAGCAGGGACGGGCGTAGCCGCCCCTTGTTGCCGACAGTGACCACGCAGGAAGCCGTGGCTGGTTGGGTCATGGCCCATCTTGCGACGCTGGACAGTCTCGACGGCGGAAGTCGACTGACTACATTCGCCGCGAGGCCGGACGGGCTTGCCCAATTGCAGCCATTGGTGGCGGATGGCCTGCTTTCGTCCCACGCCGTGCGCGAGCCGAAACATACCTTTTCCTTGTTCACCTGGCTTAACAATGGTGGCGTCGTCATGGATTGGCTCATATCCGGCGTCGATCCCGACCATGCCGGCCTCGATCGAATTCCGACCGGCATCGTCTCGATCGGAGACTTCGCAAACTGGCTCAAGCTTTCCCGGACCCATCTTTCACGCAAATTGCGCGACGCCGAAAATCTCTGCAGCATCGGCTGGCTGGGTCAGCGAGGCCATTCGGTCATGTGGGTGTCGAACCATTTCTATCAGGAATACATGACCGCCCAGGCCGTGAAGCTCGCGATCATCGATGCGGCCTTCCAGAATTGCTTTCGCACTCCAGAAGCCCCTGAATAGAGAGCAGCATGGCGATCGTGGCGGCCATTGCGACCACCACGATCGGCGTTCTCAGTCGATGTCGAAGGACACGCCTTGGGCGAGCGGCAGCGCCTTCGAATAGTTCACCGTGTTTGTGGCGCGCCGCATGTAAGCCTTCCAGGCATCGGAGCCCGACTCACGGCCGCCGCCGGTTTCCTTCTCGCCACCAAAGGCGCCGCCGATCTCGGCCCCCGAGGTGCCGATGTTGACGTTGGCGATACCGCAGTCGGACCCGTCGACGCCGAGGAAGCGCTCGGATTCCTGCAGGTCACGGGTGAAGATCGACGACGACAGGCCCGCTCCGACCGCGTTGTGCTCGTCGAGCACGGCGTCGAAATCCGAGTACTTCATCACATAGAGGATCGGCGCGAAGGTCTCTTCCGTCACCGGCGAGACTTGGCTTTGCATTTCGACCAATGCAGGGTGCACATAATAGGCGTCGGGATGGCCGTTCTCGACTCGCGTGCCGCCGGTCACCTTGCCGCCGTGCGAGGTCGCCTCTTGCAACGCCTTCTGCATATTGTCGAAGGCAGCCTTGTCGATCAACGGTCCGACCAGCGCTGATGTCTCGAGCGGATTGCCGACCGAGACGCTTTCATAGGCCTTCTTCAGGCGCGGAACCAAGGCATCATAGATGCTCTCATGCACGAACAGGCGCCGCAGCGTCGTGCAGCGCTGGCCGGCCGTGCCCATGGCACCGAAGGCGATGGCGCGCAAGGCCATGTCGAGATCTGCCGTCGGGCAGACGATGCCGGCATTGTTGCCGCCGAGTTCCAGCACGGCGCGGGCAAATCGCTTCGCCAGCCGCGGACCGACATCCCTGCCCATGCGGGTCGAGCCGGTGGCCGAAACCAGCGGCACCTTCGGATGGTCGACGAGGACCTCGCCGACGGCGCGGTCGCCGATCAACACCGACGTCAACCCTTCCGGAGCATCGCCGAAACGCTTTGCCGCGCGCCTGAAGATTGCCTCGCAGGCGAGCGCCGTCAGCGGCGTCTTTTCCGATGGCTTCCACACCACCGCGTCGCCGCAGACCAGCGCCAGTGCTGCGTTCCACGACCACACCGCCACCGGGAAATTGAAGGCCGAGATGACGCCGACGACGCCCAGCGGATGCCAGGTTTCCATCATGCGGTGACCGGGACGCTCGGTGGCGATGGTCAGGCCGTACAATTGCCGGGAGAGGCCAACGGCGAAATCGCAGATGTCGATCATCTCCTGCACTTCGCCGAGCCCTTCGGACGGGATTTTGCCGACTTCGATCGACACCAGCCGGCCAAGTTCGGCCTTGTGTGCGCGCAATTCCTCGCCGAGCAGCCGTACCAGTTCGCCGCGTTTCGGCCCCGGCACCAGACGCCACGCCTGGAAGGCTGTGTGGGCCTTGTCAATGGTCTTCGCTGCATCGGTCGGCGAGATCGTCTTCAGCGCCGCGATCTGTTCGCCGGTCACCGGGCTGCGCACGATAAGATCGCCGCCCGAAAGCGCGTCCCCGGCGACGCCCAGTTTCTCCAGAAGCCCGGCCGTTTCCTTCGCAATCGTCATTTTTGTCCCTTTCAGATCCCGTCACCATGATATGGCGTCGGTCAAACCATGCGCCACGTCTGCCCGCGCCTACGGCACCTCAGGCATTGTCATGGCGTGGCATTACTCGTTTCGGGAAAAAATCGCCACCCCGGCATGGTCTAAGCCGAAGTCGGACCGTTGAACCAGTCGTTTAGTGCGCTGTCTGCGCGGTTCCCCGCGCGGCGCCTTCCTTCATCAACCGGTCGATATGCATGCGGATATGGGCGGCCTCGGCGGCCGTGTTGGCAAGCGCGATGGCGCGGTCGAAGGCGACGCGCGCCTCCTCGCCGCGACCAAGCTGCATCAGCAGGCCGCCCTTGAGGCCGAAAAAATGGAAATAGCCGGAAAGCCTTTGCTCCAGCGGCTCGATCATGGCAAGCGCCGCTTCCGGCCCGCGCACCTTGGCGACTGCAACCGCGCGATTGAGCGTCACCACCGGTGACGGCTGCATCTGTTCGAGCAGGCTGTAGAGCAGGTCGATCTCGGTCCAGTCCGTATCCTCGGGTTTTGCCGCCCGCGCATGCAGGGCGGCGATCGCCGCCTGCACCTGGTAGGGACCAGGCTTCTGGTGGCGCAATGCCTTGTCGACCAGCGCCAGCCCCTCGTCGATCATCTTGCGGCTCCACAGGCTGCGATCCTGGTCCTCGAGCAGCACGATCTCGCCGTTCTCGTCGAAACGCGCCGGCGCACGCGCATGCTGGAGAAGCAAGAGCGCCGTCAGACCCATGATCTCCGGCTCGGTCTGGAACAGCCTGAGCAGCAGCCGGGCCAGCCGGATCGCCTCTTCGCAGAGCGGCGCGCGGGCCGGCGCCTCGCCACTGTTGGTCGAATAGCCTTCGTTGAAGATCAGATAGACCATGGCGGCGACCGCGGCGAGCCGTTCGGAGCGTTCGACCGCACCTGGTGTCTCGAATGGCACGCCGGCGTCGGCGATGCGCGCCTTGGCACGGGTGATGCGCTGCTCCATGGCGCTTTCACCGACGAGAAAGGCGCGAGCGATCTGCTTGACGCTCAGGCCGGAGACGATGCGCAATGCCACGGCGATCTGCTGCGTCGCCGGCAGATCGGGATGGCAGCAGATGAACAGCAGCCGCAATATGTCGTCGCGGTAATGCGCGCCGTCCAGCCGCTCGGCGATATCGGTCTCGGCATCTTCAAGATCGGAGATCTGGTCCTCTTCCGGCAGCGGCGCCTGCTTGGCACGCTTGCGCACCGCGTCGATGCCGCTGTTGCGGCCAACGAAGATCAGCCAGGCTGCCGGATCGCGCGGCGGGCCGTTTGTCGGCCAGTTCTTCAGGGCTCGCAGGCAAGCGTCCTGGAAGGCTTCCTCCGCCGCATCGAGATCGCGGAAGTAGCGCAGCAGCGCGCCCATCGCCTGGGGGCGGGCGGTGCTGATCGCCGTGCTGATCCAGGTAAGGTCGGTCATGCGGAAACCTTGGCAGGATTGAAGAGCGAAACCGGCCGTATCTCGTATGAGCCGCCGCTCGGGTTGACGTCGGAGAGTTCGCGCGCAAAGTCGACGGCCTCGTCGAGATCTGCGCATTCGAGCGTGTAGAAGCCGAGGAACTGTTCCTTGGTTTCGGCAAATGGTCCATCGATGACGACCGCTTCGCCCTTGACCTTTCTCAGCGTTGTCGCAGCGGTTGTCGGCAGCAGCCGCGCTACCGGGCCGAGCCGGCCCGCCTGAGCGTATTTTTCCTGCACACCCAGGAGTTTTTCCATAACAGCGTCATCTTGCTCCTTGCTCCAGGAGCAGACGACGTCTTCGGAGGCATAGCACAGGATCGCGTAGAGCATGGGTCGTCCTTTTTCTCTGTCAAAGGACGAAACACTAGGACCTATTCCGACATCACGTCGACAAAAAATTACGTCCTGCACGGATGCCGCGGCTGCTCCGTTCGGTTCAGCTCTCCTGCGCCTTCAGCCATCTGAGTACGAGGGCCTCTTCGTCATCGAGGCCGGGTATCGATCGTTTCCGCCTGTTCGCATCCGCTATTTCGCTGAGCAGCCGTCCTTCGGACCAGGCATCGAAAACTTGCGGATGGATGTAGCATTTGCGGCAGATGGCGCGGGTGTTGCCCAGCCGCTCGGCGACCTTGTCGATGACGCCGTTCATCACCCGCTTCTGTTGTGCCCGGCTTTCGGGTCGTTCGGTTTGCGCAAACAATGACGCAGCATGGATGGTGCCGCCCCAGGTTCGGAAATGCTTGGAACTGAAATCGATCCCTGCTGTCTCCCTGATATAGCGGTTGACGTCGTCGGAGCGGATCGGCCGCCTGCTTCCGTCCTCGTCGAGATATTGAAACAGCTTCTGGCCCGGCAGGTCCTGCGCCCCGCGCACGATCCCGGCGATCCGGCGATCGACGAGCTTCAGCTTCCATTCCTTGCCGGACTTGCCTTTGAAAGCGAAACGCAGGCTCGAGCCATTGATGTCGACATGGCGGTCGCGCAGCGTGGTCAGCCCAAAGCTGTTATTGTCGCGAGCGTAGGCGGCATTGCCGACGCGGATCATCGTGTTGTCGAGCAGCCAGACCACAGCGGCGACGACCCGCTCCAGCGGCAGGCCGTGACGGCGAAGATCGGCATCGATTTGGCGTCGCAGCTCAGGCAGGCTTTCTGCAAAGGCAACCAGGCTCGAATATTTGACGCCGTCACGCTCCTCCGCCCACAGCGTATGGTAGCGATATTGCTTGCGTCCGCGCTGGTCACGGCCTGTCGCCTGGATGTGACCGTCAGCATTCGGCGAGATCCACACATCCGTCCACGCCGGCGGAATGGCGAGCCGCTTGATGCGGGCCATAGTGTCCTCGTCGACGCCCTGCCCGCCAGGTCCTTTGTATGAAAATCCCCTGCCAGCCCTCAGACGACGAATACCGGGCTCGGTATCAGTGATGTAGGTAAGCGAGGCTCGATCGGCAGAGGCCTGCGACCCGTTTTTCGGCGCCCCGTTCTTTGGTAAGACCTTCCCGGCAGCCAATCGGCCGGACGGCGACCCGGATTTGTCCAGCATGTTCTCTCCACGAGGAAATTTTCCCGTAGATAAGCGCCGGACCCGCCGCTGGTTCCGCGAAGGCTTTCAGAATGATGCCGGGCTCACCGCGTGCGCGTTCGACGAGCCGTCTTCTGCCTACATTCGGCGCCTATAAATCGATTGCTGGCCGTCATGCCTTTTCCAGCGCGACCGGAATGACGTCGACTGCCTGCTCGCCGACCTGCCCGCCGGTCGTCTTCAGCACGCCGACGATCGGTGCTACATCGGAATAGTCACGACCGTGGCCGACGGTGATGTGGTCGTTGCTTGCCCGCATGCCGTTGGTCGGATCGAATTCCTGCCATCCGGTATCGCGCCCGCACCACACCTTGACCCAGGCATGCATGGCATCGGCCCCTTCCAGCCGCGGTTTTCCGCGCGGCGGAATGGTACGCAGGAACCCGCTGACATAGCCGGCGGGGATGCCTAGGCCGCGCAGGCCGGCGATCATGATGTGCGAAAAATCCTGGCAGACGCCCCGCCTCAGGATGAAAGCGTCGCTCGCTCTGGTCCGAACAGTGGTCGCCTTGCCGTCATAGGTGAAATCGCGATGAATGCGGTTGCACAAGTCCATGGCCGTGCCGACTGTCGAACTGCCGGCACTGCCGCGCGCATAGGCGGAGATAGCGGCGTCAACACCTGCATGGTCGCTGTCGGACAGAAAGTGATGCGGTGTATCAGGCGACAACGACCGCACCGCGTCGAGCTCCTTCCTCAGCCGGTGAATGTCGGGCGATACGTCAAGCCCAGGCTCCGGCCGCGAGACCGCGACGCGCGCGCTCATCTTGATGTCGAGCCCATCATGGGCATCGCGAAAGGCAATCGACGTGACGCTGTTGCCAAAGAAATCGGAAAAATCCGAACGTTCGCTCGGCGCCGGCGCGAAGGACAGCGAAGCGGCGATCACGCGCTGCACGCCTGGTAGCGTCGGCGGCAGCACGCGCACCTGATGGCGGCCGCCGCCGGCTGCCGCATCGTAGTCGTAACTGAGATGAAGCCTGATGTCGTAGAGCATGCTCACCCGAAATAGGCCTTGGCGAGGCTGTTGTAGAGGCCGCCGATCTCGTTGGCGAGATCGTCGAGCGCCTTCGCCGTCATGTCGGAGGGTTCCTTGATGGCGATCGCAGTGTTGAGCTGCAGGATTTCCTTTGCCGCGGGCGACATATGTCCCTCGCCGCCAACCAAAGGCAACAGTGCGATTTCGGCCTTCAGCCTTTCGAGCTGGAACAGGATTGAGCGCGGATTGAGCGGATCGAGCACCAGGAGATCGATCACCGTGCGCCGGCCGGCCTGCACCGAATACTGCCGCCGGTGGGTCATGACGCTGTCGCCGATCTCCAGCATCATGTCGAGCGCGCCGTCCGGCGCCGCAGCCCCGGTCAACCGGGCGAGCGTGCGGGCGATCTGGATGCCACGTTCCAGCCGCCGACCGATCTCCAGGAAGCGCCAGCCGGTGAAGCGGTACATATTCTCATGCAGCAGCCCCGAAAACCCGGCGAGCTTGCGCAGGATGACCGTCATCGCCCGCGTCGCGTCGTCGCCCGGCGCCACTGTCGCCGCGAATTGATGAACGGTCTTCGACAGATCCTTCAGCGCCAGCCAGCCATCGGGCGAGAAGCGGTCTCGGATCTGTCCGGCGCTGTAGACGGCGCTGTCCAGCGTGCCGATCAGCCCCGGCGGCATCGCCGCCGCGACGTCGATACCGAAGGGTTCGAGATAGTCCCTGACATCGGCAAGCAAGGGCATGTCCGGATCGGAAGTTTCCGCCAGCCGAACGTGATAGGCGCGCAGGATGCGCACGGTGTCTTCGGATCGCTCGATATAGCGGCCGAGCCATGTCAGGTTTTCGGCCGCGCGGCTAGGCAGGCTGCCCGGCAAGGTGCGGGTGAAGCTGTCATGCTCCTGCGGCAGCAGCGTCTCGCGCTCCACCGGTCTGTCGCTGACCACCCACACATCCGCTGCCTGGCCGCCGCGCTGCATGGCGATTGCCGTCGGGTCGAGTGAAAAGCCGACACGGGCAAAACCACCAGGCATCACCGTCCAGCCTTCCGGCGTTCGCGCCAGATAGACGCGCAGGCTTGCCGGCCGCGGCTCCAGCCAGCCGCCGACATAGACCGGCGTGGTCGAAAGCGTCACCGCTTCCTGTCCGACGAAGTCGCCGCCGTCTCGTTCGATCCGGGCTATCAGTTCGGCCCGCTCCCCTGCAACCAGCGCCGAGCCCAGCTTGGTGCAATCGTCATCCTCGAAGGCAAGCCGCGTCGACAGCGCCGGACCGATCACCATGCGGTCGAGGTTAGCCAGCACATGGTCACGGTCCGTGCCCCGCCCGCACCACCATGTCGCGACGCTCGGCAGCAGAAGTTCCTCGTTGCGCAATTCGCGCGAAATCTTCGGCAAGAAGGCGGACATCGCCCGCGTTTCCATTAGCCCGGAGCCAAGTGCATTGACGGCCGAAACGGCTCCCTGGCGGATCGCTTCGACCAGCCCTGGTGTGCCGATCTGCGACTCCGGCCTGAGCTCGAGCGGGTCGGCGAAGGCGGCGTCGAGCCGTCGCCAGAGCACGCTGACGGGCATCAACCCCGAAACGGTGCGCACCATGAGCCGGCCGCCGGAGACGGCCAGGTCCTCGCCTTCAAGCAGCATGATGCCGAGATAGCGCGCGATATAGGCGTGTTCGTAATAGGTTTCGTTGAGCGGTCCGGGCGTCAGGATGGCGACGCGGCCGTCATTCTCCTTCGCCATGCCGATCAGCGCGTCGCGAAAGCGGCGGAAGAAGCCGGCCAGACGATGGACGTGCATCTCGCCATAGATGTCGGACAGCGCACGCGTGGTGGCGACGCGGTTTTCCAGCGCGAAGCCGGCACCCGACGGCGCCTGCGTGCGGTCACCCAGCACCCACCAGCGGCCGTCCGGTCCACGGCCGAGCTCGAAAGCGCAGAAATGCAGGAAATGGCCGCTGGCCGGTCTGGTGCCGACGACCGGCCGCAAATATTCCGGGCTGGCCGCGATCAGCCCGGCCGGCAGGATGCCTTTCTCGACCAGACGGTTCGGCCCGTAGATATCGGCGATCGTCTCCTCGAACAGCTCGGCCCGCTGAACCAGGCCGGCACTGATCGCGGCCCATTCCTGCTCCTCGATCAGCAGCGGCACATGCGCCAGCGGCCATTCGCGCTCATTGGCGCCGGCCTTGTCGTAGACGCGGTAGTAGACGCCGGCATCGCGCAGATACTGGTCGGCGCGGGCGAAGCGCTGGGCGAGCTTTTCAGGCCCAAGTTCTTCCAGTGCCTCAATGAAGTCCTTCCAGACTGGACGGGGATTGCCCGAGGCATCGACCATCTCGTCGACGATGCCGTCGATCGGCTGGTAGTGCTCCAGCAGACTATGAGTTTGCGGCTTGCCGCGAACTTGTTTTTGATTCCCCTTTGCCATCACTGATCAGAATCTTGCGGGCCGCCTGAGGTCAAGGGTCATAGGGAAATCTTCAGAGGGTTGTTCGTCGCGCAGCACGTAGCCGGACGGCGTATGCCCGCGCGGCTCGAAACGCGCAAGCCGTCGCGCCTCCGCTTCGTTGCCGTTGACCGGAAAGGTGTCGTAACTGCGCCCACCGGGATGCGCGACATGGTAGACGCAGCCGCCGATCGCCCGGCCCGACCACCGATCATAGATGTCGAAGACCAGCGGCGTGTTGACCGGCAGCGCTGGATGCAGGCCCGATGCCGGCTGCCAGGCCTTGAAGCGGACGCCCGCCACCGCGATCTCTCTGGTGTCGGTCACCTTCATCGGCACGATGCGGCCGTTGCAGACGACGGCGTGACGCTCCGGGTTGAGCCCTTCGGTCTTCACCTGCAGCCGCTCGACCGAGGAATCGACAAAGCGCACGGTGCCGCCGATGGCGCCCTGCTCGCCCATGACATGCCACGGCTCCAGCGCTTGCCGCAACTCCAGCTTGATGCCGGCATGCTGGACCTCGCCGCAGAACGGGAAGCGGAATTCGAGCTGCGCGTCGAACCATCCGGGACGGAATTCAAAGCCGTTCAGTTTGAGGTCGTCCAGCACGTCGAGAAAATCAGCCCAGACATAGTGCGGCAGCATGAACCGGTCATGCAGCGACGTACCCCAGCGCACGAAGCGGCCATCGAGCGGGTTCTTCCAGGCGCGCGCAATTATGGCGCGCACCAGCAATTGCTGCGCCAGGCTCATGCGTGCATTGGGCGGCATCTCAAAGCCGCGGAATTCGACTAGCCCCAGCCGGCCGGTCGGTCCGTCCGGCGAAAACAGCTTGTCGATGCAGATTTCCGAACGGTGGGTGTTCCCCGTTACGTCGGTCAGAAGATTACGAAACAGCCGGTCGACCAGCCACGGCAACGGCGCGCTGCCGCTGTCCGGATGTGGCACCTGCGCCATCGCGATCTCGAGTTCGTAGAGCGAATCGTGGCGCGCCTCGTCGAAGCGCGGCGCCTGGCTGGTCGGGCCGATGAACAGGCCCGAGAACAGATAGGACAGCGACGGACGGCGCTGCCATTGCAGCACAAGGCTCTTCAGCAGATCGGGGCGGCGCAGGAACGGGCTGTCGTTGGGCGTCGCGCCGCCGACGACGACATGATTGCCGCCGCCGGTGCCGGTGTGGCGGCCGTCGATCATGAATTTGTCGGCGCCAAGCCGTGTTTGCCGCGCTTCTTCGTAGATCGCTGTGGTCGTCGCCACGCAGTCCAGCCAGTTCGCAGCCGGATGGATGTTCACCTCAATGACGCCGGGATCCGGAGCCACCCTGATGACGTTGAGGCGGGGATCGTGCGGCGGCCCGTAGCCTTCGATATGCACCGGCAGGCCGATAGCCTTTGCCGCGTTCTCCGCCGCAGCGACCAGTTCGAGATAGTCTTCCAGCGCCTCGACTGGCGGCATGAACACGCACAGTCGTCCGTCGCGCGGCTCGACCGACAGCGCGGTGCGCACCGCGCCGCCGATCTCGGTTATTTTCTGTTCGACACGATCCTGCTGGCCGGTCACGGCGGTGAAGGAAGCCGGCTGCTGGCGCCGTGCCATTTCGTCCGCGCCTTCAAGTTCGGCCGGAGCAGGCCCTGGCACAGCAGCAGCTCCCGACAAGATCGCCTCGCGCGCCGGCAATGGTCCACGCGGCAGCGATGGGTCGACCGGCGCGATATAGGGAAACTGCGCCGGCGGCACATGGGGCAGCGTACCGAGCGGCAGGCGGTAGCCGACCGGCGAATCGCCCGGCACCAGGAACAGCCTGCCGCGCCGCGTCTTCCATTTCTCCGAACGCCAGCGCGGTCCGGACGCCTGGCTGTTCCAGCGCTGGACAGGCAGTACATAGCCCGACGGCTTGGTCAGGCCGCGCTCGAACACCCGCGCCATGCGGCTGCGCTCCTCGGGGTCCTCCAGCTTCGAATTCGACGGATCGACATTCTCCGGCAGCTTGCCTTCCTTGAGCAGCCACTCGGCCGGGTCCTCATAGGCTTCGCTGACCATGGTCTGGTCGATGCCGAGTTCATCGGCAATTGCCGCGAGCAGGCTTTCAGCCTGCTTCGGTCCAACATCTGCTTCACTGTTTTCTCGTGCGATCAGCGATGGGTCGCTCCACACCGGCTCGCCGTCGGTACGCCAGTAGAGCGAGAACGTCCAGCGCGGCAAGCTCTCGCCCGGATACCACTTGCCCTGACCATAATGCAGGAAGCCGCCCGGCGCGAAACGCTCACGCAACCGGCGGATCAGCGCATCGGCCTTTTCGCGCTTTGTCGGTCCGACGGCTGCGGTATTCCATTCCTCCGCCTCGAAATCGTCGATCGACACGAAGGTCGGCTCGCCACCCATGGTCAGCCTGACATCGCCGGCTTCGAGCGCGGCATCGACCTGATTGCCCAACGCGTCAAGCGCCTGCCAGCTTTCATCCGAGAATGGCTTGGTGATGCGCGGGTGCTCGGCGATGCGATCGACCCGCATGTCGAAGCCGAACTCGACATTGGCGAAGCTTGCCATGCCGGAAATCGGTGCTGCATTGCGGAAATGCGGCGTCGCCGCCAGCGGCACATGGCTTTCGCCGGTGAGCAGGCCGGAAGTCGGGTCGAAGCCGATCCAGCCGGCGCCGGGAAGATAGACCTCGCACCAGGCATGCAGATCGGTGAAGTCGACAGCGGTCCCCGGCGGCCCATCGAGCGCAACGAGATCGGGCTTGAGCTGGATCAGATAGCCCGAGACGAAGCGCGCGGCGAGGCCGAGGTTCCTCAGGATCTGCACCAGCAGCCAGCTCGTATCGCGGCACGAACCGTTCTTGGCAGCAAGCGTCTCCTCCGGCGAAAAGACGCCGGTTTCCATGCGCACGATATAGGCGATCTCGCGCTGCAGGCGCGCATTGAGATCGACGACGAAATTGACGGTATTGGTTGGGTGGCGATCGATGGTTTGCAGGAACGTCGCCAGCAGCGGTCCAGCCGGTTCCGGCGTCCGGTAGATGGCGAGATCGGCGCTGATCTCTTCCGGATATTCGAAGGGAAACGTTTCGGCCGACGGCTCGACGAAGAAATCGAACGGATTATAGACCGTCATGTCGGCGACGAGGTCGACCTCGATCTTCAGTTCGCTCACCGGCTCCGGAAACACGAAGCGGGCGAGGAAATTGCCATAGGGATCCTGCTGCAGATTGACGAAATGGTTCGCCGGCTCGACCTTCAGCGAATGGCTCAAAACTTTGGTGCGGGAATGCGGCGCCGGCTGCAGCCTGATGATCTGAGGGCCAAGGACGACCGGCCGGTCATATTTGTAATGGGTCAGGTGGTATACGGCTGCCAGAATTGCCATGGGACCCCGAAAGTCGGCGTTTCAAACGAATTCGCCGAACCCTGACACATCTGGCGGGCATTCTCCAAGCAGATGTTGCGGTGCACCTAATTTAAGCAGTGTCGAACGGTCCGACGTCGCCTAGAAAAACGCCTGCAAGCCGGTCTGCGCCCGCCCGAGGATAAGCGCATGCACGTCATGCGTACCCTCGTAGGTATTCACAGTCTCCAGGTTCTGCGCGTGGCGCATCACATGATAACCGATCTGGATGCCATTGCCGCCATGCATGTCGCGAGCCTGGCGGGCAATGTCGAGCGCCTTGCCGCAATTGTTGCGCTTGACGATCGAGATCATCTCCGGCGCCATCTTGCCTTCATCCATCAGCCGCCCGACGCGTAAGCTGCCCTGTAGGCCAAGCGCGATCTCGGTCTGCATGTCGGCTAGCTTCTTCTGGAACAGCTGCGTGCCGGCCAGCGGCTTGCCGAACTGCTTGCGATCGAGGCCATATTGGCGAGCTCGGTGCCAGCAATCTTCCGCCGCGCCCATCGCACCCCAGGAGATGCCGTAGCGCGCGCGGTTGAGGCAACCGAACGGCCCCTTCAAGCCTGACACATTGGGCAGCAGCGCGTCTTCGCCGACCTCGACGCCTTCCATCACCACTTCGCCGGTGATCGATGCTCGCAGCGACAGCTTGCCGCCGATCTTCGGCGCCGACAGGCCCTTCATGCCCTTTTCCAGCACGAAGCCGCGGATCTCATTGTCATGTGCAGCCGACTTCGCCCAGACGACGAACACGTCTGCGATCGGCGCGTTGGAAATCCACATCTTCGAGCCGGAAATCTTATAGCCGTTCGCGGTCTTCTCGGCGCGCGTCTTCATGCCGCCCGGGTCGGAACCGGCATCCGGCTCGGTCAGGCCGAAGCAGCCGATCCATTCGCCGCTGGCGAGCTTCGGCAGATATTTCTTGCGCTGAGCTTCCGAGCCATAGGCATGGATCGGATACATCACCAGCGACGACTGCACGCTCATCATCGAGCGATACCCGGAATCGATGCGCTCGACTTCGCGCGCCACCAACCCGTAAGTGACGTAGTTGGCGCCGAGCCCGCCATATTCCTCCGGAATGGTGATGCCGAGCAGCCCGGCCTCGCCCATCTCGCGAAAGATCCCGGCGTCGGTCTTTTCCTCGAGATAGGCTTCCTCGATCCTGGGAGCGAGCTTGTCGGCGGCAAACGCCGCCGCACCATCGCGCACCATGCGCTCGTCCTCGGAAAGCTGGTCCTCGATCAGGAAAGGATCGTTCCAGACGAAAGCGTTCTTCTCGGCGGCCATGTCTCTCGGTCCCTACAAATCTTGAAGTGCCCGGCTTATCGGCCGCCGTCTCAAAAAAATCAAACGAAATTGCGTCGCCAATCAATGAGCGTTAGTAATGGATCATGAGTGTCCAGCGCCGCCTCTTACCTGGTATTAGCGCCCTTGCCGCCTTCGAGGCCGTGGCCCGGCTGGGCAGCTTTACCGCCGCCGCGCAGGAGCTCGATCTGACCCAGGGCGCCGTGAGCCGGCAGATCAGGCTCTTGGAAGACCAATTCGGCCGCCGGCTGTTCGAACGCGACAGCCGTAATGTCCGGCTGTCGACGGCAGGCGAGATTTATGCCGAAGCAGTGCGCGCCGCCCTTGGCCAGTTGCGTGACGCTGCACTCGGATTGATGAGTAATCGGCATATTGGCATCTTGAACCTGGCCATACTGCCAACCTTCGGCACGCGCTGGCTGATGCCGCTGATCCCAGATTTCGTCGAAAACAACCCTGATATCACGATCAACTTCGTCACTCGCATCGGCCGCTTCGACTTCACCCGCGAGAGGCTCGACGCGGCGATCCATTACGGCCTGCCAGACTGGCCGGATGCCGACTCGACACTGCTGGTCCGCGAGACTGTGGCGCCGGTGGTCTCGCCCGAATTTCTGGCCGGCCGCGCCATTGCCACGCCGGCCGATATCGGCCGCTTGCCGCTGCTGCATATGGCGACCCGCCCCGGCGCCTGGACCGAATGGTTCGAGCATCAGGGCCTGAGCGCGCCGACCGGACCGGGCATGCAGTTCGAACAATTCGGCACCGCCGCCCAGGCCTGCATGGCCGGGCTCGGCGTGGCGCTATTGCCGCAGATCCTGATCGCAGGCGAGCTACAGCGCGGCCAGCTCGTGCCGGCTCCGGGCCGGCCGATGCAGAGCCGCAGCGCCTACTATCTCGTCGTGCCGCACGACAAGCGTGGCCATCCGCCGGTCGCCAGTTTTCGCGACTGGCTGCTGGGCCATGTACTGCCGGAGAAGTAGTTATTTCCGCTTCAACGCATCCGCCAACGCGGCGCCGAATGCACCCTGCCCTGCCGGGCGCTCCGGCTGACGCTGCGGCGCCGGCGCGCGCGGCACCGGTCTGCTGCCATTGTCGCGCGGTTTCGGTGTACCGCCGTCACCATCCCTACGCATCGACAGGCCGATGCGCTTGCGCTTGATGTCGACCTCGACGACACGCACCTTGACCACATCGCCGGCTTTCACCACCTCATGCGCGTCCTTGACGAAACGGTCGGCCAGTTGTGAGACATGCACCAATCCGTCCTGGTGTACGCCGATGTCGACGAAGGCGCCGAACGCGGCGACATTGGTGACGGTGCCTTCCAGCAGCATCCCCGGCTTCAAATCCTTGATGTCGTCGACGCCATCAGCGAAGGTCGCGGTCTTGAAACCGGGCCGCGGATCGCGGCCGGGCTTTTCCAGCTCCGCCAGGATATCGCGCACAGTCGGCAGGCCGAACCGCTCGTCGACGAAGACACGCGGATCGAGCGCCTTCAGTGCCGCACTGTCGCCCATCAGCGAGCGGAGGTCCCGCCCACAGGCGGCGACGATCTTCTTGGCCACACCATAGGCTTCCGGATGCACGGCCGAGGCATCGAGCGGTTCGCTGCCGTTCGGGATGCGCAGGAAGCCGGCACATTGCTCGAACGCGCGCGGTCCGAGCCGAGCCACCTTCAGCAGGTCTCGACGGCTGGAGAAGGGGCCGGTCGCATCGCGATGCGCAATGATCGCCTCGGCCAGCGATGCGCCAAGGCCCGAAACCCGCGCCAGCAGCGGCGCCGAGGCGGTGTTGAGGTCGACGCCGACGGCATTGACCGCGTCCTCGACCACCGCTTCCAGCGAACGGCCGAGCCGGTATTGATCGACGTCATGCTGATACTGGCCGACGCCGATCGACTTCGGTTCGATCTTGACCAGTTCGGCCAGCGGATCCTGCAGCCGCCGCGCGATCGACACCGCGCCTCGCAGCGACACGTCGAGGCCGGGAAACTCGGCCGCCGCGGTCGCTGAAGCCGAATAGACCGAGGCGCCCGCCTCGCTGACGATCACCTTGAGCGGCTTCGGCCCGGATTCGGCCGGCATGTCGGCCAGCATGTCAGCGACCAGCCTTTCGGTTTCGCGGCTGCCGGTACCGTTGCCGATCGAAATCAGCTCGACCTTGTGCAGACGGATGAGCTTCGCCAGTTCGGCCTGCGTGCCACGCACATCGTTCCTTGGTGGAAACGGGTAGACCGTCGTCGTCGCCAACAGCTTGCCGGTGCCGTCCACCACGGCCACCTTGACGCCGGTGCGGATGCCGGGATCGAGTCCCATCGTGGCCCGCGAGCCGGCCGGGGCAGCGAGCAGCAAATCCTTCAGATTGCGGGCGAAGACGTGGATCGCCTCCTCCTCCGCCCGCTCGCGCAGATCGCGCATCAAATCGAGTGTCAGGTGCAGCGACAGCTTTATGCGCCAGGTCCAGCTCGCCACCTCCATCAACCAGCGGTCTCCCGGCAACTGGCGGCCGATTGCGTAGGCGTCGGCAATCATCCGTTCGACCGGCTTCACCGGCGACGCATCGTCGGCATCGACTTCGATGTCGAGCGACAGCACCTCTTCGTTGCGGCCGCGCAGCATCGCCAGCGCGCGATGGCTCGGCACGTTGGCCCAGCGCTCGACATGGTCGAAATAGTCCGAGAATTTCGCGCCGGCCTCCTGCTTGCCGTCGACGACGCGTGACCGCATGAAGGCACGTTCCTTCATGTATGTCCGCAGTCTGCCGACCAGGTCGGCATTCTCGGCGAACTGTTCTGACAGGATGTCGCGCGCGCCTTCAAGCGCCGCCTTGGTATAGGCCACCTCGCCGCCGACATAGGCCAACGCCAGTTCGCCGGGCACAGCCGCGCGGTCGGCAAGGATGGCCTCGGCCAGAGGTCCCAGGCCACGCTCTCGCGCGATCTCCGCCTTGGTCCGACGCTTCGGCTTATAGGGCAGATAGATGTCTTCGAGTTCCGCCTTGGTGGCGGCCGCCGCGATCTTGGTTTCGAGCTCTTCGGTCAGCTTACCCTGTTCACGGATCGAACCGAGGATGGTGTCGCGGCGTGCATCGAGTTCACGCAGATAGGCGAGCCGCTCGGCAAGCAGGCGCAACTGTGTGTCGTCCAGACCGTCGGTGACCTCCTTGCGATAGCGCGCAACAAACGGCACTGTCGCGCCTTCGTCCAGCAACCCGATCGCGGCCGCGGCCTGTTCGGGCCGGGCGGCGATCTCGGCTGCTATGATTACTGAGATGCGCTTGATGTCGGATGCCATATCGTTCCTGTTGTCCTTATCGAAAAGAGCGGCGACCATAGGCGCAGGGCGTCGCTCCGCCAACCGCATCGTTCTCGATCACGCCGACAGGTCCACAGGAAAGCTGCAGTGCTGCGGGTTGCCTGGATCGGATCAGACCATCCGGCTCAGTGCTTCGAAGAAAGCGACCGTATCGACATCGAGCGGCTCGTCGACCGGCTCCGGCTGCGACGACATTTTTGCGATCACGACCTCGGCCGTCGGATTGACATAGAGCCACTGGCCGTGGATTCCGATGCCGCAGAAGGCTCCGCTTGCCGCTCCGGTCTGATACCATTTGTTTCGGTAGCGGCCTTGCGGGAAGAGGAAAGCCATCGTGCCACGCTGCCAGGCCTCAGTGTCTCCGCCTGTGCTGACAGTGTCGCGCACCCAGGCTTCCGGCACGATGCGCCGGCCATTGGCCATGCCGCCCTGCCGCATCATCTCCCCAATCCGCGCCAGGTCGCGCGGCGTCACCGAAATGCCGCCGGCCGTACGCGCCGTGCCTTCCCTGTCGACCGTCACCGACGCTTCACTGCCCGCCCCGAGCGGTTGCCATAGTTTCTCCTGCATCAGCTCGGCGAAGCGCTGGCCCGACGCGCGCTCTAGCAGAATGCCAAGCAGGTCGGAATTGGGCGAGCGGTAACGGAACGTTTGACCGTGCGGCTCGGCCAGACGCTGCAAGGTCATGAGGAAGGCAGCCAGGCCCTCGCTGCCGCCATCCGGGTTCCACAGCGTCGCGCGACGGTAACGGGCAAAGGCGCTCTCCGGATCGAGATAGGCTTCTTCAAAATCGAGGCTGACGGTCATGTCGAGCACATGCCGCACGCTGGCGTCGCCATAGGCCGAGCCGGCGGCCTCGGAGATGTATTTGGTCACCGATGTCTGCAGATCGAAAACTCCTTCGCCTTCCAATGTGCCGGCCAGGATGGCGGTCAACGACTTGCTGATTGAGAAGATGATGTGGCGAGCGCCGAACTCCATATGCGGTGCAAACCAGTCGCCGACGATTTTGCCGGCCTTCATGATCGTCAGCGCGTCGGTGTCGGAGCGCGTGAGAAAGGCCGCGACCGTCTCCGGACCGCCAGCCAGAGCGATCTTCTCGCCAACCAGCCAGCTAAGGTGCTGTGCCGGCGCCTCGCTGCTACCTGGCGCTGCGGCCACGCTGGTGCTCGGCACCAATTCTCCGACGTTCTGGAACGACCACCGGCTGAACGGGCTTTGGCGCCAGTTGCCCAGCAGCACCTGGTTGCGGGCAAAACCATATCTGGTCTCGAATGCGGTCTTGCCGGCCATGGCCTTTCCTTCCGATTTTCTTGAAACTTAGGCCAGCGCGGCGGCGATGGCGTGGACGGCTTTCATCGTCGCCACCGAATAGGCGATGTCGGTGAAATCCGGGTAGCTCGAAAGCTTCACCACGACCATCCTCGTGTCCCAGTCGATATGGATCAGCTGCCCGAACACGCCCCGGCACATCAGCGCGCGTGAACGCGGGTCCTCGATCCAGAATTGGTTGCGGTAGCTGCCTTCCGGCAGGCTGGGATTGAAGTCCGGTCCATGCCTGCCGCTGCGCGTCGCCTCGATCCAGTCGGCCGGCATCACGCCGGCGCCATTGTCGAGGATCAGTTGGGCGAAACGGCCATAGTCGCGCAGCGTGGCATTGAAGCCGCCATCGGCGATGGCGTAGCCGGCGCTGTCAACGGTGAAGCAGGCACTTTCATCCGCCCCGAGCTTTTGCCAGAGTTCCTCCGAAACCAGTTGCGCCAGCCGCTTGCCGCTTACCCGCTCCATGATGAAGGCAAGCACGTCGGTCTCGATCGAACGGTATTCGAACGCGGCACCATGCGGCCGGCTAGTCTCCTTCAGCCCCAGGATCAATTCGAACATATGCGACGGCCACTCGAAGGTCGGATCGCTGCCCGGCGGCACCGGTTTCCAGCCGCTGGCGACATCGACCTGGCCGATATCGGAATAGCGGTCGGTATATTCCTCGGAAAAACGCACGCCTGTCGTCATATCCAGCACATGCTGCACGCTGGCGCCGGCCCAGGCGGTGGCGCCAAGCTCCGGCAGATAGGTCGTCACCGGCAAGGCCGGTTCGATCAGGCCGCGCCCGACCAGTATGCCGAACACCGAAGCCGTGACCGATTTCGCCATCGACTGCGATAGATGCAGCGTGCGGTCGGTCATGCCGTTGAAATAGCGCTCATAGGCGATCTTACCGTCCTTGAGCACGAGGAACCCGTCCGTATAGGTTTCGTCAAGCAGCCCGTCCAGCGTCGTCGGCTGACCTGTGCTGTCGCCCACCCGCAGCGCATCGAGATCGACGTCGGCCCGATCGAGCCGGCGGCGATGACCATTGCCGCGCCAGACCTCGACGGTCGGCAGAATTTCGCGGATGTGCTGGAACGCCCACCGGTTCCAGGGGCCCCTGTCCCAGTCGAGCCTCGGCGGCACCATGTTGGGCGGCGAGCCCTGCATGATCGGCGGCACCGGTTCGCTATTGCGGTAGGATGTCATTGCATGCTCCGGGAAGTGTCGCCCGCGGTGTCCCGACGGTTTCTGCTCTCAGTGCGGTCGTGCCATCATAGTTTCGGCCGACGCGCCTTTTGTCCGTACCAGCCACCAACTGCTTTTTCATAGGCCATACCGGCGCGGAACACATCTTCGTCGCTGTAGGTGCGGCCGATGATCTGGATGCCGGTCGGCACGCCGTTCTTCGCGTGGCCGGATGGAATTGACAGCACCGGACAGCGGCTCATCATATTGAACGGCGTCGTCATCACCCAGCCAAGCGAGGGATTGACCAGCTTGCCGTTGATCCTGATTTCGTCCTTCGACTGGTCATGCTCGGCCGGGACTGACGGCAGCGCCGTGGTCGGGCAGATCAGCACATTGTATTTTTCGAGGAGCGGCCCAAGCGTCATGTACATGCGGCCGGCCACCTCGAGGCTGGCGACGAAATCGGTCGCCTTGGAACCCGCTCCCTCCTCGGCGAATTTGCGGGCATAGGTCGTCATCTCGTCAGCATGGTCGGGCAGCAGTTTCGACAGGAACGCGCCGAACAAATGGTTCAAATAGGCGAGCCCGGCCTCCAGGACCTCCGGTCCCCAGCCGAAATCGACCTCCTCGACCTCGGCACCCAGTGAGCGGAACACGTCGAGCGCTTTCTTGGTGTTCTTCACCACTTCCGGATCGACCTCGAAGCCGCCGAGATCCATCGAATAGCCGATCTTCCAGCCCTTGATCGGCTTGAATTTGGTCGGCAGCGTCAGCTTTGGCCGGAGCGAGGCTATGTCGAGCGGACTGGGGCCGGTCATGACATTTTGCAGCAGGATCGCGTCCTCGACCGTCCGCGCCAGCGGCCCGGTGTGGCAATAAAAGTCGAGATTGAACGGCGGGTCGTCCGGATTGCGGCCATAGGGCGGCTTGTAACCGACGACGCCGCAGGCCGATGCCGGAATGCGGATCGAACCCCCAATATCGGAACCGGTGGCGATCGACGATGTGCCGGAGGCGAGCGAGGCGGCCGAGCCGCCCGACGAGCCGCCGGGCGTGAACTGGGGGTTCCACGGATTGCGGGTGACGCCCCACAGCCTCGACCAGGTATAGGCCGCACAGGAGAATTCCGGCGTCGCCGTGCGTGCATGGACGATGCCGCCAGCCTCGATAATACGTTCGTTCATGGTCGAGGTGGTATCGGCTACAAAGTTCTTCATGATCAGCGAGCCGCCGGTGGTCGGCCTGCCCTTGATATAGCTTTCATCCTTGATGCCTACGGGCAGCCCCTCCAGAGGGCCGGTCTTCTTACCTTTGGCGTATTTCGCCTCGGCTTTCTTGGCAAGCGCCATCGCCTCGTCGAAATGCGTGTTGGTGAAAGCGTTGATCTTGTCCTTCGTCGCCTCGGCGCGCCCGATGACCGCTTCCATCAACTCGACCGGTGAGAGCTTCTTCGCCTTAAAGCGCTTGAGCGCCTCGCTTGCCGGCATGTAGCAAAGATCGAGATCGGTCATTCCAGGCGAACTCCAGCTGCGTCCAGCCACAGGCCGGACGTCGGGTCTTGTCGAAGGTTTTTGCTTTGAAGACCCGGCGGCGCTTCCCGCCGGGTCCCACGATGCTGCGATTACTTCTGCAGCTCGGTCCATATCCTGGTGTAGAGCGCCTGGACGTCGGGTGCGCAGCTCAGCATGAATTTGCCCTTGTCAGCGAACTCGGCGGGGATGTTGACCTCCGGCGCCGTCTTCATGTCCTCAGGCATGAAGGCTTCCGATCCCTTGATGCCGTTGGCATAGCGCGCGAAAGACGAGATCAGCGCTGCGTTCTCGGGCTCCATGATGAAGTTCTGGAACAGCTTGGCGTTTTCTACGTTCTTGGCGTCCTTCAGCACCGCGACGTTGTCCATCCAGATCGGAAAACCCTCCTTTGGATAGCCATAGACGATGTCTTTGTTCTGCAAGCGGGCCCGGAAGGAGGCACCGTTCCAGTCGACGCCGGCCGCGAAGTCGCCCTTGGAGAACTTCTCGACAGAACCGTAGTCCATGGAAATCCATTTCGGCTTGGCTGCCATCAGTGCATCCCGCACCTTCTTCAGCACCTCCTTGTCGCCGGTGCAGGGCTCACCGCCGACATATCTGATGGCGAGATGCATGACATCGGCCATTTCGGGCACGACATTGACCTTGCCGACCAATTCCTGGGGCGGATCCATGAAGATGGCCGAGGTGTTGGGGTCACCTTTGTAGACGGAAGTATTGACCGTGACGCCGGTTGTACCCCATTGCCATGGCACGGTGTATTTGCGGCCTGGATCGAAGGGAACATCGACCCATTTCGGGTCCATGTTCTTGAAGTTCTCCATCTTGTTGGGCTCCGTTTCCAGGAGCAGCCCTTCCTCGATCCAGATCGGCACGAAGCTCGCCGAGGGCACCACGATGTCGAAGCCGCTGCCGCCCTGCCTGATCTTGGCGAGCGCCGTGTCGTTGGAATCGTAGTCGGTGACGGTCACCTTGACCTTGAATTTTTCCTCGAATTTCTTGATGAGATCGGGGCTGGTGTAATTGCCCCAATTGTAGATGTTGAGTTCGCCATCGGCGCGGGCAATACCCGCCGAGGCGAGGAGCGCGGCGCCGAGCGCCGTCGCGGCCAGTTTCCACTTCATCGTTTCTCTCCTGTTACAGCTGATATCATTCCTGATCCTTTTTCCTGCTGATGAAAAAGAAGACGGTGACGATCAAGATCGAGATCAGCAGGAACACCGTCGAAATCGCGTTGATTTCCGGTGTGATAACGCGCCGGAACTGGCCGAGCATGTAAGTCGGCAACGTATCTTGGCCGCCGGACTTGACGAACTCCGTGATGACGACATCATCCAGCGAGATGACGAAGGCCAGCATCAATCCGGCAAGGATGCCTGGCCAGAGCAGCGGAAAGGTGACGCGCCGAAAAGCCTTCCAGGGTGTCGCGTACAGGTCGGCCGCAGCGATCTCCAACGTGAGATCCATGTTCTCGAGCCGCGCCCGGATCGGCAGATAGGCAAAGGGGATGCAAAAGGCCGTATGCGCGGCCATCAGGTAGCCCAACCCCGAATAGCCGGTCCAGATCTTGATGCGCGAAAAGAAGATCAGCAGCGCCACCGCGGTGACGATTTCCGGCACCATCAGCGGCTGGTTGATGAAGGCGTATTTGAAGCCGAGGCCGGGATATGGCTTCGTCCGGGTCGTAGCAAGCGCGGCCATGGTGGCGACGATCGTCGCAATAGTCGCCGCGACTGAAGCAATCTGCAGCGACCGGATCGAGGCGTCGACAACCTGGTTGTTGTTCCAGGCCTGGTAGAACCAGCGCAGCGACACGCCTTCCCAGATCGCGATCGAACTGCCCGCGTTGAAGGCATAGACGACAACCGTGACGATCGGCAGGTAGAGCGCGAAGAAGCAGATCATCGCGATGGCCGTGAAGCCGGTCTGCCGGCGGATGTCGAAGCGGCTACCCATGCGTGCCGCCCTGACGCCCAGCGGAGCGGACATAGAAGAGCAGCGCGACCATCACGATCGCCATCAGCGAGATCGACAGCGCCGAGCCGAGCGGCCAGTTACGGCCTTGCCCGAACTGCAGCTCGATCAGATTGCCGAGCATCATATTCTTCGACCCGCCGAGCACGCGCGGGGTGACATAGGCGCCCAGCGCCGGGATGAAGACCAGGATCGATCCGGCGATGATGCCAGGCTTGACCAGCGGGATGATGACCCGCCTCAGCACCTGGAAGCGGTTGGCGTAGAGGTCGTAACCCGCCTCGACCAGCCGGAAGTCGATCTTTTCCATGCTGGCATAGAGCGGCAGCACCATCAGCGGCAGATAGACATAGGTCATGCCGACCATCAGCGCGAAATCGGTAAACATCATCTGGATCGGCTGGCTGATGATGCCGAGCTTGATGAGCACCGTATTGACGATGCCCTCGTTGCGGATCACCTCCTGGATGGCGAAGGTGCGGATCAGCAGATTGGTCCAGAAGGGGATGGTGATCAGGAACAGCCAGATCTCGCGCTGCCGCGCGGGCCGGGTGGCGATGAAATAGGCGGTCGGGAAGCCAAAGAGCAGCGTGAAGATCGTTGTCATAAACGACAGCTTGGCCGAGCGCCAGAAGATGGACAGATGCGCGTCGGCGAAGGCCAGAGTGTCGTCGAAGATGTCGCGCTGCATCACCACCGACAGCCAGCCGTCGGTGGAGAATTTCCACACCACGTCGCCATAAGGCCCCGGCGTCAGGAACGAGTAGATCACGACGATCAGCAGCGGGCCGGTTGCCGCCAGAAAGATGATGATCAGTGCCGGCGCTGACAGAAGCCAGCGATCGCGGATATCTCTGCGTTCGGCGTCCTTGGCGACTTCTTCCGCGCTCGCCATCAGTCCCTCAGCACTTGTGCGGCATCGTTGCCGATCGAAATGCCGACCTTGTCTCCCCGTTCGAAACCGCAGCCTGCGCTGCGCGTGTTCTGCTGGCGCACAGTGAAGGCCTCGCTGCTATCCAGGCGAACATGGATATGCGTGTCGGTGCCGAAATAGACGATGTTTTCGACCGTGCCCGACAGGTCGCCCTTGCCGTTGGTCAGCTTGGCATGTTCCGGCCTGACCACAACGGTGGCGTTGTCCTTCGGCTGAAAGCCCTCAGCCACGGTCGCGTCGATCATCGCGCCGGATTTGAGCGTTGCTCGTGCCTTGCCGTTGGCCATGCCTGTTATGGCCGCGGTCAGGAAATTGGTCTCGCCGATGAAATCGGCGACGAAGCGCTCCGCCGGCTTGTCATAGATGTCCCAAGGCGTGCCGACCTGCAGGATCTTGCCCGACGACATCACCGCGATGCGGTCCGACATGGTCAGCGCTTCTTCCTGGTCGTGGGTGACGAAGATGAAGGTGATGCCGGTCTCGTGCTGCAGCCGCTTCAGCTCGATCTGCATCTCCTTGCGCAGCTTGAAGTCGAGCGCCGACAGCGGCTCGTCGAGCAGCAGCACCTTCGGCTGCGGCGCCAGCGCCCGGGCCAGCGCCACGCGCTGCTGCTGGCCGCCCGATATCTGGCTGGTGCGGCGGCCGCTGAGTGCTTCCATCTTGACCAGCTTCAGCATCTCGGCGACCCGCGCCTTCACTTCGGCTTTGGGCTTGCCGAGCATTTCGAGGCCGAAGCCGATGTTCTCGGCCACCGTCATATGGGGGAACAACGCATAGTTCTGGAACACGGTGTTGACCGGCCGCTTGAATGGCGGCAGCGGGGCGATGTCCTGGCCATGCAGCAGTATCTCGCCGGCGCTCGGAAAGTCGAAGCCGGCAATCAGCCTCAAAAGCGTCGTCTTCCCGCAGCCGGATGGACCAAGTAGCGTGAAGAACTCGTTTTCGCGGATCGACACCGAAACCGTGTCGAGAGCGGCGACCTGTGACTCCCCGGTACCGAATACCTTGCGGACGCCACGAATTTCAATTGCACTTTTACCCGGTTGTTCCGGCACGATTACCCCATTCTTGTGTCCGCTTCTATGGCGGATCCAGTTCCCACTCGATTGTCAGCACACGGTGCGCAGCTTGGCAAGCGTACATCTGAATGTCGATTCAGAACGCAATTACTATGCCACCGTCATGCCTGATAAGTGATCTTGCCGCCGCAGATCGTCGTCACCGGCCGCACTGTATGCAGCGCTTCCGGTGCGGTCGCCTCGATATCCGCCGAGAGCACCACGAGATCGGCCATATAGCCTGGCTTCAGGCGGCCTTTGCGATGCTCCATGAACTCTGCATAGGCGCCTTCCACCGTGTAGCCTGCGAGCGATTCGTGCAGCGAGAAGCTTTGGTCGGGATCGCCGTCTGCCCATGGTTTGCGCAGCACTGCCGCCTGAATGCCCAGGATCGGATCGATCGGCGATACCGGCCAGTCGGAAGCGAAGACGACGCGCGCGCCGGCATTCTTCAGCGTCCGCCACGCATAGCTCAACGGCCAGCGGGCGCGTCCGATGCGCGATACCGTCGGCTCCAGCGGCAAGCCCATGCTGCCCGGCGGATGCGGCGGCTGCATCGAGGCGATGACGCCAAGTTTGGCGAAGCGCGGCACGTCGGCGGCGGTGACCACCTCGATGTGCTCGACCCGATGCCGGCTGTCGCGCTTGCCGTTTTGTTTCTGTGCCGCCTCGTAGCCGTCGAGCACGGCGCGCACAGCGCCGTCGCCGATCGAGTGCACCGCCATCTGCAGTCCGCGCCTGTCGACGGCCACGGCAAGATCGATGAATTGCTGCGGGGTAAAAAGCGGCTCGCCCACCCAATCCGGACGGTCTGCATAAGGCTCGACCATCACCGCCGTCCATGAATCGAGCACGCCGTCATAGAACACTTTGACCATGCCCGACGACAGCCATTCGCCCTTGTAGCGCTCTGACATCGCCGACGCCTTTTTGAGCATGTCGAGCGTCATGAAGTTCTTGTAATGGAACGGCACCTGCACGCGGCACAGCAAGCCACCTTCGGCCTCAATCTCGGACAGGAGTTCGAGTTGGTGCAAATTGCCGTCCATGTTCTGGATCGATGTGATGCCGTGCCTGGCACACCATTCCAGTCCGCGGCGCATGATCGCCCGGTCCGAAGCTTGCTCCGCCGGCGTCGGCTTTGGGTCCGGCTCACCGCCGGTGGCCAAACCGAGCCGCACGCGATCCTCGCCGGCCAACCCGATCAACGGCCCGAAAGCCTCGCCCTCGCGCAATTCGCCACTGGCCAGCCCATCGTCGCCCATGACGATCTCGTTGCCCGGGCCAAGCTGCTTGCCTCTAAGCAGTCCGGCCAATTCCAATGCCTTGGTGTTGGCCCACATTGTGTGGTGGTCCGGCGCCGCCATGACGAAGGGCCGGTCCGGCAGGATACGATCGAGGTGATGGCGGCTGACCCGCTCGGCCGCCGACAGGATGGTGTAGTCGGCGCCTTGCGCCTGCAGGATGGGCAGGTCCGGCCGCTTTGCGGCATAATGGCGCACAGCGTCGCAAAGCGCCTCGAAACCGTGGACGCCCATCAGCTGGAGATGGTCGAGCTCGGCCGCGCCGCCGAAGAGATGCATATGCGCTTCAATAAAGCCTGGCACAACGGAGCCGCCGCCGGCATCGATGACACGCGTACCGGGGCCTTTGTGCTTGAGCACGGTTGCGCGATCTGCGATCGCAATGATTTCGCCATCCTTGACGGCTATGGCTTCGGCGCGGGGAGTATCGGGATCCATCGTCAATATGCTGGCGTTCTCGACGATCAGATCGGCCGATGGCGGCATAATTTTCTCCCGTTTGAGCCTAGGCTAACAGAGTATTGGCGTCTGGCAAGCCGTCCGCTGCCACTCTCAACAACGGTCTGGAATGCCTCTTGGCGGCGCTGAAACTCTCTGTCACAAAGCAGTCCGTCAATGACAATACGCAACTCGAAGAGCGAACCGGGCCCGCAAGATGAAGACTGTTTTCTCCCCTCTCCACGCCGGTCATGCCGGCAATTTCGAACTCATTTCAGGCGCCATCGTGCCGGCCTTCGAGAAGCCCTCGCGCGCCGAGTTCATCAAGGCGAGGTTGGAGAGCGAAAAGCTCGGCCCGATCCTGCCACCCGACACTCACGATCTCGCTGCCGCCAGGAAGGTGCACACCAGCGACTACATCGATTTCCTGCCAACCGTGTGGCCGCTCTGGGAGGCGTCCGGCCGGGCGGGCTCGGCCATCCCCTTCACTTGGCCGACGCGTGGCCTACGAGGTGATGTGCGCCCCAGAACCATCGACGCGCTGCTTGGCTTTTACTCCTTCGACGGTGGCGCCACCTTCGTCGAAGGCACCTGGGATGCGATCAAGTCGTCCTATGACGTGGCGCTGACCGCGGCCGCGCTGGTCAAGGGCGGCGAGACCTCCGCCTTCGCGCTCTGCCGTCCGCCAGGCCATCACGCCGGCGCTTCCTTCATGGGTGGCTATTGCTACATCAACAACGCCGCCGTTGCCGCGCAATGGTTCCGCGACCAGGGCGCCAAGCGCGTCTCGATTCTCGATGTCGACTACCACCATGGCAACGGCACCCAGGAGATCTTCTACAGCCGCGACGACGTGCAGGTGCTGAACCTGCATGGCGACCCGATGACCGAGTATCCGTTCTTCCTTGGCCATGCCGACGAGCGCGGTGCCGGGCCCGGCGAGGGCTTCAATGTCAATTATCCGATGCCGTTCGGCACCTCATGGGACGCCTGGAATGCTTCGCTGGAAGACGCCGGATCGAAACTTGCGGCTTACGCTCCCGATGTCGTCGTCGTTTCGCTCGGCGTCGACACGTTCGAGAAGGACCCGATCAGCAAGTTCAAGCTGAAAAGCACCGACTATCCCAAGATCGGCCGCCGCATCGCCAAGCTTGGCCTGCCGACGCTGTTCGTCATGGAAGGCGGCTATGCCGTCGAGGAAATCGGCATCAACGCCGTCGGCGTGCTGACCGGATTCGAAGACAAGCAGTAAGCCGGCACCAGGCCCACTAAACGGGCGCACCAGTGCTCGGCGCGCAGCCCAGAACGCAGACCGCTGCATTGACGCCGCAGCGAGGCGCGATGAACGGTCCAGGTTGTGGCTGATCGGCATGGAACTTTTCCTGCGTCCTCACATCGGCAGGCCCAGCGTCGGCCACCTCACCGAAGCGCTTCACGCTGCCTGCAAGGATGGCCGCTGACTTGTTCCAGCGTCCGCTATCCTGTTGTTGGACCATGATCTTCTTTGAAAAGGCGTTCGCCCTTTGCCAAGTCATGCATTACTTTGAAAGAATGGAATGAGGGCATCGATTCTGGAAGAAGGCGGCATTTGAAGTCGGGGAAGCATCCATGATCGACGACGAGCCGGACAGCGAGCGCGTCTCGGCGCTGGCGCCGTTCCGGCATGGCATTTTTCGCGCTGTATGGTCTGCCAGTCTGGTTTCGAATTTCGGTGGTCTGATCCAGGGCGTCGGCGCCGCCTGGATGATGACCACCATCGCCACCTCGCCCTACCAGGTTGCGCTGGTCCAGGCTTCGACCACCTTGCCGATCATGCTGTTTGCGCTGGTTGCCGGTGCGATCGCCGACAGCTTCAACCGGCGCAAGGTCATGCTGATTGCCCAGATCTTCATGCTGGTCGTCTCGGTTCTGCTGACAGTGTTCACCTACCTTGGCTTGATAACGCCGTGGACGCTGCTCGCCTTCACCTTCCTGATCGACAGCGGCACGGCGCTCAACAACCCGTCGTGGCAGGCGTCGGTCGGCGACATGGTTCCGCGCGCCAAGCTGCCTGCGGCCGTCGCGCTCAACTCCTTGGGCTTCAACTTGACGCGCAGCGTCGGACCGGCGATCGGCGGCATCATCGTTGCCGCTGCGGGTGCCGCCGCGGCCTTTGCCGCCAACGCATTGAGCTATGTCGGTCTCATCATCGTGCTGGCCCGCTGGAAGCCGGACTTGCCGGCCTCGACACTGCCGCGCGAGACGCTGGGCGCGGCGATGGGCGCCGGCCTGCGCTACGTCGCCATGTCGCCCAATATCGGCAAGGTGCTGGTCAGGGGTGCGGCTTTCGGCTTCAGCGCCGGCGCGGTTCTGGCGCTGCTGCCGCTGGTGGCGCGCGATGTCGTCAAGGGCGACGCCTTGACCTACGGCATCATGCTCGGTGCTTTCGGTATCGGCGCCGTCGGCGGCGCGCTGATCAGCGTCCGGCTGAGGCAGATCCTGTCCAGCGAGACGATGGTGCGCATGGCATTCGGCGGCTTCGCGCTCTGCGCCTTCAATGCCGCCGTCAGCGACCAAGCCTGGCAGACCTCGCTCGGACTGCTCATCGGCGGCGCCTGCTGGGTGCTCGCGCTGTCGCATTTCAACGTCACGGTGCAGATGTCGACGCCGCGCTGGGTGGTCGGCCGGGTGCTCTCGGTCTATCAGACGGCAACCTTCGGCGGCATCGCGCTCGGCAGTTGGATCTGGGGTGTCGTCGCCGACGCGCATGGCGCCGAAACCGCGCTGATCGCGGCAAGCGTGGCGATGCTGGCAGGCGGCGCCATCGGCCTCTTGCTGCCCTTGCCGCAGCAGGCAATGCTCAACCTCGATCCACTCAATCGCTTCAAGGAGCCGCATCTTGGGCTCGACCTCAAGCCGCGCAGCGGCCCCATCGCCATCATGATCGAGTATATCATCCGCGAGGAGGACGTGCCCGAATTCCTAGCCACCATGGCCGAACGCGGCCGCATCCGACGCCGTGACGGCGCCCGCAACTGGACGCTGGCGCGCGATCTCGAGAATCCCGCAATATGGATCGAGCACTATCACACGCCGACATGGCTCGAATACATCCGCCACAATAAGCGGGCCACCCATGCCGACGCGGTCATCGGCGAGCGCATACGGGCGCTCCATAGCGGTGACGAGCCGCCGCGCGTCCGCCGCATGATCGAGCGTCCGACAACCGCCGGCACGGCAATCGTCATGCCCAAAGGACCGATCGAGCACTGAGCAATTCCAGGAAAAATGTGAAACGGTTTTTCAGGGAAAAGCGCTTTGCGCTTTGCCCGGGGAATTACGTATAAACAAGAGATAGGCCGGTCCGGCGTTTCCGTGAGTCGATGAACCGCCTTATGTGGGCAGCCCACCCTGCGCGTCAGGATGCGGCGCGCAGGCTCGTGCGAACGCGCCGCCGGCTTGTGGCGCGGGCCTTCTCCGCCACGACGCCGGTGAGCTCGACCACGCTGTCTTCATGCGGTCTGGCGTTTGTGACCTTGTGGAGGCGCTCATAGGGCAACAGCTCCTTGACCCGGGCATCGAGCAACGCGACTTCGGCTCGCAGATCTTCGCACTCCTGCCTCTGGACATCGAACTGTATCTGTTCCGATGCCTGCTGCAGGGAAAGCTGCGAAAAATTCGCGCTCACCGTAGAAAGATTCATCTTGTCGTTTTCGTGCTCCTTTCTGAGAGCAGACAACCTTTCCTCCGCAATTTGCTTTTCGGTCACAGCGTCAGCCCATTGAGCCTTGAGCTTGGCGATCTCGCTGGCGGCTTGACTGTTCTCGTTCGATGCAATCTCCAATCGCGATTGGAGATTGCGGATTTCAGAGCGCAGGCCGCCGATCTCGGCGAAACTACGTGCACGCTCCGCTTCCCTGTCACCCTCCACGAGGCGGGCCGCTTCCGTCATTTCCGACAGCTTCGCTTGCGCGACATCGAGCGATTTCTGCAACCGCATTTCCTCTTTCTCGCTCTTGCCGAGCGCAGCCAGCAGTTCCGAAAGTCGCGTGGCATCACTGGCATGAATCGCCGAGAGTTCATCCAGCCTGTGCCGCGCCTCAGCTTCCCGTTTCTGCGCCTTGTCGAGGTCGATAGAAAGGCTGATATGTTTTTCCCGCAGTATCTCGTTCTCGCGTGAGCATCTGTTGACCTCGGCCGTTCTGGCCGAAAGCGTCTTGACGAGATCGCCGAACTCGGCTTCGCGTTCTGCGCTCGCATTGCCTGCCACGACGAGTTCCAGCCTCGCTGCAGCCAGCGCGCCGCGAAGTGCCTCCTTGTCCTCGACCAGGCTCGTCTCGCGCTGCTGCAGGGTCTCGACGGCGCTTTCGCGCTCGCGCTGCCTTTTGGTCGCATCATGGAGCTGCTCCGACAGCACTCTTTGCTGCGTTGTCAGGTTGACATTTGCCAGTTCCAGTTCGTTGGCGCGAAGAATGTCCCCGTGAAGCAGCTTCAGGAATTCGCCTGTCAGATGATGCGAGGTCGCGATCTCCGACAATTTCGTGTTGATCTCGTCCAGATACTCCCGGGCATCGTCGAAGAGCCCATCGACCGCGTTTAATGCAGCCAATCGGGTCTGTGCATGGGAAGTCAGCCGCCGTGCGGTCTCGTCCGTACCGTCAGACTGAGAGTTGTCATTTTTTGCCGCGAGATTCTCAAGCGGGCCGGCCTCGACCGACGACTGGTCGTCCAGGTTGAGACACTCATCGAACGCATCCGCCAAATCGGCTTCGAGCTCCTTGAACGCTCTATCGACCTTCTCGGCACGCTTGATCAGACTTTTAATTTTCATCACTGAACATCCCCGATTGTAGCGCCATCAGGGGGGTCTCGATCCTCGCCTCCCGAATACGGGCCATCCACCGTCCCCTGAACGTGCGGTCGCCGCGTGAGATGACCGCTCTTTGAAATCTGCCGTCATGGTCCCGTTTGCATCACTTCCGAGCGCATGAGGCCAAGCCCACGCTAGGGACAGGCTTGGCCAATGTCCTCGTCTGTTTAAATGACGCAAACCATAACTGCCCTGATTGGTGGCCATAGCTGCCCTGATTGCCGGTTTGGGCAAACAAGCCACCGGAGGAATGTCCGCTAGAGCTCCAGACTTTGGTACGACGGCTACCGACCGTCACATCTGCGATCATCATCGTGTTGTTCACGACGTGACAGCCCAGGCATGCCGCTCGGCCCGTCCTAGCCCTCGCCCGACAGATCCCGCCTTGCCTTGTCGAGCTCCTCGGCATAGCGCCGCATCAAATGGCCTTCGGTCAGCAGCCCGACGACGACGCGGTCGGTGAAATCCTCCACGACCGCCAGTTCCTCGGCGCCGGCGCGTTGGAAGGTCTCGGCGGCCGACTGCACGTTCATGGTTGGCACCAGCACGGCGTCTTTGAACCTGGCGAGCGACAGCACTGGCGTCTCGCCGTCGGATAGATCGCTGTGCAGCTCGGCGACGATCAGCACGCCCATATAGCGCTGGCCCGCATCCACCGCGATGACGCGCTGGGCCGAACCAAGCGGCACCTCCTTGCGGAATGTCGCAAGCGTCGCAGAGGCATCGATGGTACGGACATCCTTTCGCATCATGCTTCCGACCGTCAGGCTGCGCATCCAGCCGACATCATGCGCGCTGCGGATCGTCTCGCCGCGCAGGTGGAAACGCCATGTCGAGAAAGAATAGCCGAAGGTTTCGCGCACCAGGATCGCCGCCATGATCGAGGCCGCCAGCACCACTCCGGTGAGTGTCAGGTCGCGGGTCGATTCCAGCGCCAGGAACGTCATCGTCAACGGGCCGCCGACGACGCCGACGGCAAGTGACGTCATGCCGACGACAGCCGCGACCGCGGGATCGATGCCGGTCGCAGGCGAGACGACGGCCATGACCTCGGCGAACATCTTGCCGAGCAGAGCACCAAGAAACAGCGATGCGAAGAACAATCCGCCGCGGAAGCCCGAGCCGAGCGAGACGGCCGACGCCGCCAGCTTGAGCAGGAAAACGCTGGTGACCACGGCCAGCCCGTAGTTCATCGCGAATTCGCGATGCAGCGCGCCGTGGCCGCTGGACAGGACCTGCGGCGTAATCAACCCCAGGAGCCCGACGATGCAGCCGCCGATGAAGGGGCGCAGAGAGGCATCGATCGACAATCGCGCGAAGCCGCGTTCGACCAGTGTCACCAGATGCATGACCGCTATGGAAGCGCCGCCGCCCAGGAGCCCCAGCAGCAGGAACGGCAAATACTGGCTGGCGGTGAGCTCCGGCAGACCGGAGAGCTCCAGCGGAAACGGAACGCCGCCAAAGACCTCGGCGGTCAGCGAAGCGCAGATTGCGGCGGTCATGACAGGCGCGACATTGGCGACCGAGTAGATGCCGATGACCAGCTCGAAGCCGTAGAACGCCCCGGTCAATGGCGCGTCGAAGGCAGCGGCGATCGCGCCGGCCGCACCACAGCCAACCAGGATGCGGACATCATTGCGGCGCAGCCTGAAGAACTGCGCCAGCCGCGACGCCAGGCCGGAACCGACCTGCGTGTAGCCGGCCTCCAGCCCGACTGACGCTCCGAAGCCGCTCGAAATCATCGTCTGTCCGGCAATGATGAAGGTGTCGGTCAGCGACATGCGCCCGCCATAGAGCGCGTTGGCTTCGATCGGATCGACAGGGGTGCGGAACTTTCGCACTCGCAGCCAGATCACCGTCAGCCCGAGCAGGATACCGCCGATCGCCGGTATCAGCGCCTGTACCGGCTTCTGCAGCGAAAACATAGCAGAAAGCCGCCCGCCGGGCTGAACGCCGAACAGCAGTTCGTGCAGGTATAATACCAGCTGGCTCATTCCCGTGACCAGCGCGCCAGCCATTACGCCGACCAAGCCGGCCAGAATGACGACGACGATGCCGCGCGCTTCGAGCAGCGGCAGCGATCTGATCAGCACCGCGCGAAGCCGGCGGGCATAGACTTTTGGGTCGTTTCTGGAAAGCACCGGAGCGGCTCGCCGAAAATTCATGGGGAGTGGGCCTGATACGCTGGGCGACATCGCATGGCAACCGCAACACCGGCCGCCACAGGTAGCGTGGACGGCCGGCTACGCTGCGGCGATAAAACCCATCTCCATCTCGGCAAACCGCGTTGACGTAAACGTCAACCCAAAGCTATATGCGCCAGCGACCGTGATCGCGAAATGCACAAGGCGCGATTTCGGCCAGATCGATGTGCCCCAGTACAATGTGCGACAAACGCAACGAGACGAGGAGAACGGCCATGGGCGTTCAGGAAATTGCCGACAAGATCAGTGCGCGCGTGGCGAGTGCCGGGTTCGACCGTTCCGTGAAGTTCGATACCGGCGGTGACGGTGTCATCGTCATCGACGGCGCTGATGTGTCGACCACCGACGCGCCGGCCGATTGCACCATTAAGCTTTCGCTTGATGATCTGGAGTCGCTGATCGCAGGCGATCTCAACCCGACCATGGCGTTCATGTCCGGCAAGATAAAGGTCGAAGGCGACATGAGCGTCGCCATGGCATTGAGCCAGTTGATCGGCTGATCCACACCAATCCGGGCTAAAAAGAAGACGCCGCCCGTCGGGCGGCGGCTTGTTTCCGATCCGTCAGGCAGCGAGTGGCAGCCGCTGCGCCTTCAGCTTGCGCCCTGCCGCCTTCAGCGTGCCCTGCGCGTCGGCGAGCGCGCCTTCCACCAGTTCGAGGGCCAGCAACCGGTGCCGTTCATAAGGGCCCGGCATGGCGAGCGAACCGGTATTCTCCGCCGAGAACCCGAAGCGTTCATAATAGGGCGCGTCGCCGACCAGGAGGACCGCAGCGTGACCGAGACGCGCGGCTTCGGCGATCGCATGGCGCATCAGCGCCGAGCCGATGCCGGCGTTCTTGATTGTCGGATCGACTGCGAGCGGGCCAAGCAGAAGGGCTGCCCGACCGACTTCGCCCAGCACGACATCCCATAGCCGCACCGTGCCGGTGACAGCGCCCGAAGCGTCGCGCGCGACAAAGGCCAGGCCTTCCGAAGGCCGGCGGCCACGCCGTAGCTTTTCCGATGATTTCTTCCTGCGCTTCGGCCCCATGGCGCGATCGAGCAAAGCCTCGCGCGCCGGAACGTCGGCAGCGGTTTCGGCGACGATGGCAAAAGCGCCAGCAATCTCCCTCCTCGAGGGGGAGATGTCGCCAAAGGCGACAGAGGGGGTCGCCGCGCGTGAAGCGCCGACGCCGTGCGGTCCAAGAGAGGTCGCGTCAGCCGAACCGACCCCCTCTGGCCTGCCGGCCATCTCCCCCTCAAGGGGGGAGATTCCGCGCGCAGCGTCTTCAACAATGAAATCTACAACGTCCATTTCCGCGATCCTTCACGAGCGGATTGTTCCACAGGCGAGCCCGGACGGGCGACAGGCGCCCACCTGGGATGATCTGAGCGGCTCTTTCGAACCGTCAGATCACGTAGGATCGGAGAGGCTCGAAGCCGTTGAACGCGACCGAGGCGTAGGTCGTGGTGTAGGCGCCGGTGCCCTCGATCAGCACCTCGTCACCGATGGTCAGCGACAGCGGCAGCGGATATGGCGTCTTCTCGTACATCACGTCGGCCGAATCGCAGGTCGGGCCGGCGAGCACGCAAGGTGCGGTCTCGGTGCCGTCATGCGCGGTGACGATCGGGTAGCGGATCGCCTCGTCCATCGTCTCGGCGAGACCGCCGAACTTGCCGATGTCGAGGAACACCCAGCGCACATTGTCGTTGTCGGCCTTCTTCGAGATCAGCACGACTTCCGACTTGATGACGCCGGCATTGCCGACCATGCCGCGGCCCGGCTCGATGATGGTCTCGGGCAGCGCGTTGCCGAAATGCTTGCGCAGCGCCGAGAAGATCGCCTGGCCGTAGGCCTGTGCCACCGGCACATCCCTGAGGTAACGGGTCGGGAAGCCGCCGCCCATATTGACCATCTTGAGCACGATGCCTTCCTCGGCGAGCGACGCGAATACCTTTTTGGCATCGCCGAGCGCGCGGTCCCAGGCGGTCAGATCAGTCTGCTGCGAGCCGACATGAAACGACACGCCATAGGCGTCGAGGCCGAGCGTCCTGGCATGGCGCAGCACGTCGACCGCCATATCAGGCACGCAGCCGAACTTGCGGGACAGCGGCCATTCGGCGCCTTCGCCGTCGGTCAGCACGCGGCAGAACACCCGGGCGCCGGGTGCAACGCGAGCGATCTTCTCGACCTCCTCGACGCAGTCCACCGCGAACAGCCGGATGCCGAGCTGAAAGGCGCGCTGGATGTCGCGCTCCTTCTTGATGGTGTTGCCGAAGGAGATGCGGTCCGCCGGCGCACCGGCGTCCATCGCCATCTCGACTTCGGCAACGGAAGCGGTGTCGAAGGACGAGCCCATCGCAGCAAGAAGGCGCAGGATTTCCGGCGCCGGGTTTGCTTTCACCGCGTAGTAGATTTTGGAATCGGGAAGCGCCTTCTCGAAGGCGCGGAAATTGTCGCGCACGACATCGAGATCGACGACGAGGCAGGGGCCGTTCGGACGTCGGGTGGCGAGGAAGTCAAGGATGCGCTGGGTAGCCATCGGGGTATCTCCATCAGCGCCTTTCGGCGCGCACAAAGGCTGCGGGACGCGGGCTCTCGGCCTCGCGAACACGCGGTGGACAAAGGCGGGACGAAAATCCATGGAACCAGCCGGTGGAGACCCCGAAACCATGAAGCGCCGTCTCGCGGCGGTAAACCTTGGCCTTGCCCGGCCTCGGTTCGCTTTGTCTGCCTTGGCTTGGATGGGAGACCCGTCCGCACTGCCGGCAATGAAGGTGTGCCTCTTCAGTAACCCCGGTCTTTGGACGACCGGCAGAACACCAGAAAGGCCCGCACCGTCGTTGCTTCAAGGTGTCCTCGGTTTGGTGGTTGGCCACTAAACCGACTGGAGGGGTTGGCTCCAGTTACCTTACCGATATCCCTCACCATTTTGAGGATCGGCGGACACCCACAGGCACGTGCGACTTTGGGCAAACGCGATATAAGGTCGAAGGATTTCACAATCAATAAAAATCGACAGGCAAGGTTGTAAAATTTCCAGCGACGAACAATGTTGGACAGACTGTATCCGGATATTGAACGCATGACAGGCACTCGCGGCCCTTTGAACGCTTTTCTCGACCTCGACCAGATCCCAGTTCTTGGGCAGATACATGGTGCCAATAGGCAATCAGGCCCGCTTGCCGGCCTGCGGCTGGCCGTCAAGGACATCTTCGACGTGGCCGGCTACCGCACCGGCTGCGGCAATCCGCAGAGACAGCGCGAGGCCTCGCCCGCCACGGCAACAGCACCTGCCGTCCAGGCGCTGCTTGATTCTGGCGCGCGCTTCGTCGCCAAGACGCAAACCGACGAGTTCGCCTTTTCGCTGATGGGGCTGAACGCGCATTTCCCCTCGCCGGTCAATCCGGCCGCACCCGACCGCATCACCGGCGGCTCGTCGTCCGGATCCGCCTCGGCGGTCGCCGGCGGGTTGGCCGACATCGCCACCGGATCCGACACCGGCGGCTCGATCCGCGCGCCGGCAAGTTTCTGCGGTCTGATCGGCCTTAGGATCACGCATGACCGCGTTTCGCTCGATGGCACCATGCCGCTGGCCCCTTCCCTCGACACGTTCGGGTGGTTTGCCAAGGATATGGCCACCTATGACAAGGTTGGCGCAGTACTGCTCGGCGACGATCTGCACCGTCGTGAACTACAGCGCCCCCTCGCGCTCGATGCGCTGGACGGGCTCGTGCTCGGCCCGCGGGAAGCCGATGCATATCGCGGCATGATCCGGCATGTCTCTTCGGTGATCGGCGCGCCGCAGACCACCGGCCCGCTCTCGCATTCCACCGACGATCTCTACTGGTGCTTCCGCAAGCTGCAGGGATACGAGGCCTGGCAAAATCATGGTGCCTGGATCTCGCAGGAAAACCGGATGCTGGGCCCCGGCGTCAAGGAACGCTTCGAGCATGGCGCAACCATCGACGCCGCGACGGCGCGACATGAAACGCAGCGCCGCGACGCCTTCCGCCTCGAACTCGCCGAGTGTCTTGGCGAGGACGGCGTTCTTGTGCTGCCGACCGTGCCGGGCGCCGCCCCGCTCAAGGCCAATTCCTTTGACGATCTACAGACGTACCGCGAACGCGCGCTGAGACTATTGTGTCTTTCCGGCCTGTCAGGCTTTCCGCAGATCACCCTGCCGCTCGGTAAAGTCGACGGCGCTCCATTCGGCCTGTCGCTGCTCGGACCAAAGAACAGCGACCGGCAGTTGCTGACGCTTGCCGCGCGCATCCTTTCAGCCAACCAAGGAGCGAACACCATGGGGAGCGCATGACATGGATACGCTGACCCGCATGCGCGCCTTCATCGACGTGGTCGAGGCCGAAGGTTTTTCGGCGGCGGCGCGCAAGATCGGCCGCTCCAAGGCGCTGCTGTCCAAATATGTGCGCGAGTTGGAGGACGAGCTCGGCGCACTTCTGCTCAACCGCACCACGCGGCAGTTTTCGATGACAGAGGCTGGCCACACCTATTACCGCCGCGCCTCCGAAATCGTGCGGGAGGTCGACAGCCTCGCCGATGCGGTGCGCGAATCCTCAGGCGACGTGCGCGGCAGGATCAAGCTTTCAGCGCCGCGCACATTTGCCGACGCACCGATCGGACAGTCGCTGATCGACTTCGCCAAGCAGCACCCCGACATCGTGCTCGACATTCATCTCGACGACCGCTTCGTCGATCTGGTCGAGGAAGGGTTCGATCTCGCCGTGCGCATTTCGCGGTTGGAAAACTCCTCGCTGATCGCGAGGCGGCTAGCGCCGTTTTCGGTGCGGCTCTGCGCATCTCCCGAGCTGATTGCCAAGCACGGCATGCCGGTGCGGCCGCAGGACCTTGGCCGCATGCCCTGCATCATTGATACAAATGGCCGCTGGATGACCAACTGGCCGTTCAAGGGCGACAGCGGCGACACGGTGATCGTTTCGGTCTCCGGTCCGATCGAGGTCAACAGTCCGATGGCCGCAAGGGCCGCTGCCGTGGCTGGGTTGGGATTTACCATCCTGCCGGATTTCATCGCCGCGCCTGATATCGAAAGCGGCCGGCTGGTGACTGTGCTGGACGACCGCATCCTTTCGGGTAGCGGCATCTTCGCCGTCTATCCGCACCGACGCTATCTGCCTGCCAAGGTTCGCGTCTTTGTCGACTTCCTGGTGCAGTGGTTCAAGACGAATGACAGCGCATGAGCCTTTCAGCCGCCTCGCGGTCCCATTTTCGCCCCCTTTCTGGTAACTCTCGATATTTACCGAAGTCGATGGAATCGCGACCGAGAATGCATCTGAAACGGCAAGCAATCATGATGGCTTCGGCCATGGCGACGACATTTGCCATGGTCGTGCCGGCCGAAGTGCATCCCCACGTCTTCGCCGAGGCCCGCCTCGAAGTGGTTCTCAGCCCGGATCACCAAAGTGTGAAGGCGTTGCGCCATCTCTGGCGCTTCGACGATTTGTTTTCGAGCACAGTGATGATGGAATTCGACAAGAATTCCGACCTGAAACTCGACGACAAGGAGTTGAAGGAAGTCGCCGACACCGTCCATGCTTCGCTGGCGGAGTTCAATTACTTCCAGCTCGTCACCGTCGACGGCAAGGACGAGGCGATGAACCCACCGCCGCAGTTGATGGCCAATTTCGACAACGACCAACTCATCATCCTGTTCGAATCCGAACCGAAGGCGCCGATGAAGCTGGCCGGCAAGATCGATATCGGCGTCTACGACCCAACCTTCTACACGGCGATCGATTTCACCGAGGATGCCAATCTGCAGGTCGACGGCATGCCGCCGACATGCACGAGCAAGGTCGTTCGTCCGAACCCCGACGAGGCGATCGCCGAGAACCAGAAGACGCTGACGGACGCCTTCTTCAACGATCCGACGGGCACGGATATGAGCAAGATTTTTGCGACCAAGCTTGAAATGAACTGTCAGCGAGAAGGATAATCCGGTGACGAAACCGTCCCTGCGTTTGGCGTTCGGCCTTTTGGCCGTCGCACTCGTGCTGACGCACTTGCTCGGCGCCGCCCACGCCCAGAGCTCGCTTGGCATCGGCACCAATGACGGGATAGCTCCCACCACCGGCCCGTTCGCTCATGTCCTGATGTGGATCAATCTGCGCCAGCAGGAATTCTATCGCGCGCTTGCCGGCGCGATGAAGGCGATGCGCGAGGACGGCAGCAAGCTGTGGCTGCTTATCGGTCTGTCCTTCGCCTATGGCATCTTTCATGCCGCCGGCCCCGGTCACGGCAAGGCGGTGATCTCGTCCTACATGGTGGCCAACGAGGTTGCGCTCAGGCGCGGCATCATGCTGTCCTTCGTCTCGGCCCTGCTGCAGGCGCTGACGGCCATCCTCGTGATGATGCTCGCCTATTTCGTCCTGCGCGGCACCGCCATATCAATGACCGACGCGGCATGGTTCCTCGAAATTGTAAGCTATATCTTCGTCACGCTGTTCGGCGCCTGGCTTCTGTGGCGCAAGGCCGGTCCTGCTATCCTTCGCCTGTTCGGCGCCAACCCTGCCTACAGCCTCTCTGCCGCCCATGCCGGCCATTCGCACGCAGGCCATTCTGCACATGCGCATTCGGTGCATTCCCATGCGCTTCACGCGCATGGCCACGACGGCCACGATCATGATGACCACGATCACGGCGCACACGACCATCACCATGGTGGGCACGATCATCATCACCACGCGGCGGGCGAGATCTGCGAGACATGCGGGCATTCCCACGCGCCCGACCCGGCGCTGCTTTCCGGCGACCGCTTCGACTGGCGCACTGCCTGGTCGGCGGTGGCTGCGGTCGGCATCCGGCCCTGCTCGGGCGCGCTGATCGTGCTGAGTTTTGCCATGCTCAACGGGCTATGGTTCGGGGGCATCCTGTCGGTGCTGGCCATGGCGCTCGGCACCGCGATCACCGTCTCGGTCCTGGCGACGCTGGCGGTGACGGCCAAGAACTGGGCGGTCTATTTCGCCGGCGACGGCCGCATGGGCAATCGCATCCATTCGATCGTCGAAATCGGCGGCGCGGCCTTCGTCTTCCTGTTCGGACTGCTGCTGCTTTCGGCGAGCCTGACGGCTGGCGGATGACGCTTTGGCGCGTTCGACTGGACGCACTCTAGCTCGCGACTTTTCCGTCCAGCTCGTCCTCGATATGCGCGCGGATGATTTCGTCGAAGCTCGCTTCGGCGGCAAAGCCAAGCTCCCTCGACCGCCGCGCCTCGAATCGCGTCGGCCAGCCCTTGACGATCGCCCAGATCGTATCGTCGGGCTCCTCGCGGATCAGTTTTATCGCGTTGGCGCCGGCAATGCGTTCCAGTGCCTCGATCTGCTCGCCGACCGTGACGGCGACGCCGGGCATCGTCAGATTGCGACGCGGGCCGACGGCGCTGCCGTCGATCCCTGCTGCGTGGATCAGAAAATTCACCGCCGAGCGCGGGCTGGCATGGGTGTGCAAGACAGAGCGCGGCACCGGCAATATCGCTTCCTGGCCGCTCAACGGCTCGCGGATGATACCGGAGAAGAAGCCCGAGGCGGCCTTGTTCGGTTTTCCGGGCCTGACGCAGATGGTCGGCAGCCTGATGCCGACGCCGTCGAAGAAGCCGCGCCGCGTATAGTCGGCCAAGAACGCTTCGCCCATCAGCTTCTGCGTGCCATAGGAGGTCAATGGTGTCGGGTGGAATTCGTCTGGTATAACGTCCGGAAATGGCGCGCCGAACACGGCGATCGACGAGGTGAAGACGATGCGCGGTGCAAACCCGGTCAGCCTTATGGCATCGAACAGCGCCCTGGTGCCGTCGAGATTGACGCGGTAGCCGAGATCGAAATTGGCTTCCGCCTCGCCCGATACCACACCTGCCAAGTGGAAAATCACGTCGGGGCGCGATGCGACCAACCTTTCTGTCGCGCTCGGCGCAGCAAGATCGCCGGTGTGGATGGCAACATCGACGCCTTCGAGGACCGGCGCCTGCGGCGGCACGATGTCGTGAAGGTCGAGCGCGGCGATCTTCCGGCCGTTGAGCGTCCCGTCCTTCGCCAGCCGGGCGATGAGCTTGCGGCCGACCATACCTGCCGCGCCGGTTATCAAAACACGCATATCAATGATCCCTTTTGCGCTGGCTGCAGCCACGCAACCAGAACACGACGAAAATGGCCCCCATGAAAATGGCGGCAACAACAGCGGCAAGAATGGTCGAGACGCGGCCGACTGCCAGCATCACGGTTGGCAAATAGTAGGCGGCGATGCCGAACAGCAGCAGCACCCAGAGGGCGCCTATCGCCGCGTTGCGCGTGTCGCGGTCCATCAAGTGGTCCCGACTCGGCGGGAATTCATCAAGTTCGTTACCAATGCCATGGAACTCCCGGCGTCAGTGATAATGGCCATGATGCGGAGCCGCATCGTGCGCATGGTCGTGCTCGCCATCATGCTCCTGATGGCCATCGGCACACTGGCCGAATTCCGGTTCTACGGTGGCGTGGGCAATGCCATGCTCGGCGGCAAGCCGTTTCTTGATGGCGCTGACCGCTTTGTGGGCATCGACGCCATCATTGAGGCAGGCATGCAAGGTCGCCATGTTGCTTGACCCGTCGAGCGACCAGACATGCATGTGATGCACCTCGCGCACGCCCTTGACCGTCTTCTCTATGTCCCTGGCGATCAGGTCGCGATCGAGGCTCGCCGGCACGCCTTCGAGCAGGACATGGGCTGCTTCGCGCATCAGCGACCAGGCCGTGGACAGGATCAGCAGCGAGACAAGGACGGACAGGATCGGATCGATAGGCGTCCAGCCCGTCGCCAGGATGATCAGCGCAGCTATGATCGCTGCCGCCGAGCCAAGCAGATCGCCGAGCACGTGCAGGATGGCGCCGCGCATGTTCAGGCTGTCGCGGTCGCCGCCGTGCAGCACGAGGAAAGAGGCGATATTCACTAGCAGGCCGGCGATCGCAACGACCAGCATCGGCCCGCCGAGCACGGGCGCGGGCGTCAGCAAACGTTCCCAGGCCTCATAGATGATCCACAGCGCAATGCCGAAGATTGCGATGCCGTTGGTATAGGCGACCAGCGTCTTGACCCGGCCGAAACCATAGGTGAGGCGAACGGTGGCCGGCCGGCCGGCCAGATGAAAAGCATACCAGGCAAGGCCGAGCGCGATACAATCGGCGAGCATGTGGCCGGCATCCGCCAGCAGTGCCAGCGATCCGGTGAAGAGACCGCCAAGCGCTTCCACGACCATGAAGCCGGCGGTCAGACAGGCCGCGATCAGCACTCGTTTCTTGTCGGTGGCGCCGTGCACATGACCGGCGGCGTGGCTATGGTCGTGCCCCTGCGAACGGTGATCATGGGTATGCGCCATTCACGAACTCCCGCTACGCGCCGAACTCGGCGCGGAAATCCTCCAGCCGTCGCTTCTGTCGGCCGTCACCATCGAAATTGGCCGGATCGAGCCATGCTTCATAGGCTCTGCGCAATGCCGGCCACTCCTTGTCGATGATCGAATACCACGCGGTATCGCGGTTTTCGCCCTTGACCACAAGATGCTGGCGGAAAATGCCCTCGAACTTGAAGCCGAAACGTTCCGCCGCGCGCTTCGACGGCTCGTTGCGGTTGTTGCATTTCCATTCGTAGCGGCGATAGCCAAGCTCGTCGAAGATGTATTTCGTGAACAGGAACTGCGCTTCCGTCGCCGCCGGCTTGCGCGAGATCAGCGGCCCCCAATAGATGTTGCCGATCTCGATCACGCCATAGGCCGGATCGATGCGCATCAGTGTCTGGCGCCCGGCAATTTTCCCGCTGGCCTTGTCGATGACGGTGAAGAACAGCGGATCTTCGCTGGCTTCGGCCTTGTCCAGCCAAGGCTGGAAGGCGGCACGGGTCTGCGGTGGGTAGTCGGGCAGCCAGGCGAAGCGGCCATCTATGTCGGGCACCGAAGATGCTTCAAACAAGCCGTCGCCGTGCTTTTCAGCGTTGAGCGGCTCAAGCGTGACAGTGCGCCCCTCCAACACTTTGCGTTCGGGCCGCGGGCGCGGTTGCCAATTCTCAAGGTTTTCCGACACCAAAAACTCCAATCCGTTTGACTTTTGTGAGCGGACGCTCACAAAAACGCTCGCTCGATGAAAGAACCACACGGACGGGAAAAATGCTCCACACGATTTCGGCCTTCGATCGTCTTGGCGAGGAAAATGCCTTCGCGGTGCTGGCGCGTGCCACCGCGCTCGCCCATCAGGGCCGCGATATCGTCAATCTCGGCATCGGCCAGCCCGACTTCAAGACGCCGCAGCACATCGTCGAGGCAGCGATCAAGGCGCTGCGCGACGGCCATCATGGCTATACGCCGGCCAACGGCCTGCTGGCGACGCGCGAAGCGGTGGTGCGCCGCACGCTGACCACCACCGGCGTCGAGGTATCGCCCGAGGCGGTGATGATCCTGCCCGGCGGCAAGCCGACCATGTTTGCCGCGATCCTGATGTTCGGCGAACCGGGCGCTGAAATCCTCTATCCCGATCCCGGCTTTCCCATCTATCGCTCGATGATCGAGTTCACCGGCGCCGAACCGGTACCGGTGCCGATGCGCGAGGAGAACGGCTTTGCCTTCTCGGCGCAGGAGACGCTGGCGCTGATCACGCCGAAGACCAGGCTACTCATCCTCAACTCGCCGGCCAACCCGACCGGCGGGGTCACCCCCCGCGCCGAGATCGAGAAGCTGGTCAAAGGGCTGGAAGCGCACTCACACGTCGCCATCCTCTCTGACGAGATCTACGACGTGATGACCTATGACGGCGAGACGCACTGTTCGCTGCTCAATTTCCCTGAAATCCGCGACCGGCTGATCGTGCTCAACGGCTGGTCAAAGACCTGGGCGATGACCGGCTGGCGCATGGGCTGGTCGATCTGGCCGAATGGGGACAAGGGCGCCCACCTCTACGACAAGGTGCGCAAGCTGGCGGTCAATTGCTGGTCGTGCGTCAACGCGCCGAGCCAATATGCCGGCATCGCCGCCATCGACGGCCCGCAGGACGACGTCGACGAGATGATGCGCGCCTTCGACCGCCGCAGGAAGGTCGTGGTCGAGGGGCTGAACGCTTTACCTGGCGTTTCCTGCATCACGCCGAAGGGCGCGTTCTATGCCTTCCCCAATGTCTCAAAAACCGGCTGGAAGGCCAAGAAACTCGCCTCGGCTTTGCTCGAGGATGCCGGCGTGGCGCTGATCGGCGGGCCTGATTTCGGCATTCTCGGCGAGGGCTATATCAGGCTGTCCTACGCCAACTCCGAAGAGAACATCCTGCGCGCGCTGGAGCGGATCGAGACGTTTCTGGGCAGGTGAGGACAACCGTATGACCGAAAAATGATTTCGGGGGATCATGCGACCGACGAAAGGTGACATTCAGATGTTTTATGCAATCCTCGCCTATCACGTGGAAGAAGCGATCACGGCGCTAACGCCGGAGGAGGACGCGGCGCTGATGGCCGACCCGCTCCAGATCAACGATCGGCTCCACCGGGAAGGCGTTCTTGGGCCGGCTGCGCGACTTGGGGCGACACAAGACGCCTTTACCTTGCGCGGGCCGGGTGCCGGAATGGTCATTGATGGCCCCTTCGCCGAGACCAAGGAGCAATTGTTGGGGCTCTACGTTGTCGACTGCGCCTCGCGTGATGCCGCGATCACGGTTGCACGCGACCTTCGTCGCGTCAATCCGACCGCCGTCTACGAAATCCGCCCGATTTCGCTGTATCTTCCCGGCGTGCCGCTTTCGGTCTCGCCATCCTAAAGTGCGTCGCGTCTGAACGGATTCATGCGACGCGCTTTAAGTTCTTGTTTTTATGCATATCGTTATCTCAAAACCGCTGCGCAGTTTTGAGCGACATGCATTTGAGCGACATGCATTAGACCGGCTGCTTACCCTCGCCCGACATACGGCATCTTCGTCGCCATCACGGTCATGAACAGCACATTGGCGTCGAGCGGCAGGCTGGCCATGTGGACGACGGCATCGGCGACGCGGTCGACGTCCATCACCGCTTCGGCGGCGATGGAGCCATTGGCCTGCGGCACCCCGACCGTCATCGCTTGCGCCATCTCGGTCAAGGCGTTGCCGATGTCGATCTGGCCGCAGGCGATGTCATAAGGCCGGCCGTCCAACGCCAGCGTCTTAGTCAGCCCGGTAATGGCGTGCTTGGTCGCGGTATAAGGCGCCGAGCCCGGTCGGGGGGCGTAGGCCGACACCGAGCCGTTGTTGATGATGCGGCCGCCCATCGGCCGCTGCCTGCGCATGGCGCCAAAGGCGGCGCGGGCACATAGGAACGAGCCGGTCAGATTGACCCCGACGATGTCGTTCCACACCTCGACCGGGATCTCGTCGATCAACGTCGACTTGTAGCCCATGCCGGCATTGTTGAAGAGCAGGTCGACACGACCGAAAGCCGCCGCCACCGTCTCGAACAGATCGTCGACCTGGTCGGCCTTGCTGATGTCGCACGCAACCGCCAGCGCCTTGGCTTGTGTCGATCCTGCCTCGGCGATTGCCTCTTTCAGCACCTGCTCGCGGCGTCCGCAGAAAACCGTATTCCAGCCGGACTTGAGCAGCGCCGTAGCGACGCTTTTGCCGATGCCCGTGCCGGCGCCAGTGACGATGGCTGTTTTGTAATTTGCCATAGCTTCCTCCGAAGAAAGCGAGCCATCGCAAATGATGGGAATTATGGCAAGACCGATGACGTCACAAAACCGATGACGTCAACAAAAGGGCGGCCATTGGCGGCCGCCCTGATCTGAACCGGGCTTGGGAGGAGGAAAGCCGATCCGACTGCCTAAAATCATGCGCTCGCGGGGTTAACGAGACGTTAGCGCGAAATCTTGCCGGTCAGCTCTCTACGGTTGCAGCCTACCAGCGCGAATTAGGGGCGGTCTTGCTGGCCGCCTTTGCTGCCTTGCTGGCGCCCGATGCCGGCACCTTTGCCGCCGACACCGTCGCCTCGACGTGGTCGACCAGCGCGTCCGGCAGGCCGAGGCGGCCGGCGAGCAGATCGAGATAGCCGCGTTCGGCACGCGTATCCGGATCGATGGTGAGGCGCGAGGCGGTGTAGAGTTCGAGCTTCTGCGCGTCGGTTTGGGCGCCGGCGACCAGCGTATCCAGATCGAGCGGCGTTTCCAGCTCCGACATCAGGAATTTCTCGGCGTCGGAGTCGATGCCCGCGAGGCTGAGCTTGCCTGCGATCTTCTGCCGTTCCTCGTTGTCAATATGGCCGTCGGCCTTCGCCGCCGAAATCATCGCCCGCACCAGCGTCAGCGTGAATTCGTTCTCGCCTTGCGGCGCCTGCGAGGGGTGGAAGGGGGTGTCGGCGGGCGGCGGCAGCAATTCCGGTTCGCCGGCTGCCTGCGTCTCAGCTGGCGCGCTGCCGCTTTTGTAGTTCTGGTAGGCTTTGTAAGCGAGGCCGCCGATCGCAGCCAGACCGCCGAGCTTCACCGCAGTGCCGGTGACCTGACGGCCGGCGCCGGTTCCAAGCAGCACCGCAGCGAGCGCACCGGCGGCCAGCGGATTGTCCTTGGCCATCTGCACCGCCTGACCCGCCTTGTCGCGGACGGTCGACCCCGTTCCGGGAATTTGCGAGCCGAGCAGATCGTCGAGAAGCTTCTTGGGATCGAACATCAATGCCTCCAGAATTGGCCCGGCCGAACGTGCACGGGCAGGTTTTCGGACGCTGAAGAGGTAGGCCCCGCATATTGACATTACAATGACGGATGAGCGCTTTACTAGCGACGGCGGAAGCAAGGTGATGCCAGGATTTACCTTGTCCTAACGCAACGGCCCGCAATTTTTGGAAAGCACGATGCGCAGCTCAGATGTGTTGGGGCGTACTTGGGTGTTCAAGCGGACGCGCGAAATACGCTCTAACGTCCGATATGGCTGCGATCCCCGCGCGCTTGCGCCAGCTCGACCTGGCGCTGGCGCTCGGCATAACGCGCACGATCCTCGTCTGAACGTGTGTCGAAGCAGTGCGGGCACGAGGTGCCGGCGGCGAATTTCGGCGATAACAGGTCCTGCCCGGTCAGCGGATGCCGGCACGCGCGACACAGTTCGGCCTTCCCCTCGACCAGGCCGTGCGACACCGAGACACGCTCGTCGAAGACGAAACACTCGCCCTGCCAAAGGCTCTGTTCGGCAGGCACTTCTTCGAGATATTTCAGAATACCGCCCTTGAGATGAAACACGTCCTCGAACCCGAGCGACTTCACATAGGCTGTCGCCTTCTCGCAGCGTATGCCGCCGGTGCAGAACATGGCCACCTTCCGGCCGACGAGCTCGGCCCGATGCTGCTCGACCCAGGCTGGGAATTCGCGGAAGCTCGTCGTGGCGGGATCGACGGCCCCCTTGAACGTGCCGATCGACACCTCATAGGAATTGCGCGTGTCGATGACGATCGTGTCCGCATCCGAGATCAACGCGTTCCAGTCGGCCGCCGCGACATAAGTGCCGGCGCTTGCCGCCGGATCGATATCCCTAACGCCCATGGTGACGATCTCGCGCTTCAGCCGCACCTTCATGCGGTGGAACGGCATTGCAGCGGCACTGCTGTATTTGACCTCGAGACCGGCGAGGCCTTCGATGGATTCGAGATGAGCGATGAGCCCGGCGATATCAGCTTCGCTGCCGGCGACCGTGCCGTTGATGCCCTCATGCGCCAGAAGCAGCGTGCCTTTGATACCGCGTCCGCAGCAGAAGGCGGCAAGCGGCGCGCGTAACGCCTCGAAGTCGTTGAGCCGGGCAAACCGGTAGAGCGCGGCGACGCGAAAAGGTTGATTGGTCATCGCCGAAGCCACTAAACGCTGATGAGAGCCGTTTCAAGGCTGATGCTTGGATCAGCCTCTCCCTGGCGGCTTTGATGGCCGGCGGTGCGTGACACTGCGACACGCGTCGTTTCGTGGACAGAAAAACAGCCTTCTGCTAACCGGTTGAACGGATCAATACGGAGAGACGACAATGCCCAGCAAGACCGAAAAGCTACTGTCGCTCCTTAACGGCCAGCCGGTCATCCCGGTGCTGAAGATCGCCAATGTCGCCCACGCCGTGCCGCTGGCGCGCGCCCTGGCGCGCGGCGGCCTGCCGGCGATCGAGATCACGCTGCGGACCGCCGATGCGCTGGAGGCGATCCGGCTCGTGGCAAGCGAAGTCGAGGACGCCGTCGTTGGCGCAGGCACCATTCTGGACGCGCGCCAGTTCGGCGAGGCGGCAGCTGCCGGTTCGAAGTTCATCGTTAGCCCCGGCATCACCCGCGAGCTTATGGCAGCCGCGAAGGACAGCGACGTGCCGTTGCTGCCCGGCGCCATCACGCCGGGTGAGATCATGGCCGCCCGCGAGGCAGGCTTGCGTTTCCTGAAATTCTTCCCGGCGGAACAGTCGGGCGGCATCGCATCGCTCAAGGCATTCGCCTCGCCGCTCGCGGATGTCAAATTCTGCCCGACCGGCGGCATCACCGGCAAGAACGCCGCCGACTATCTGAGCCTGCCCAACGTCATCTGCGTCGGCGGCTCCTGGGTAGCACCGGACGATTTGGTCAAGGCCGGCAGGTGGGACGAAATCGAAGCCTTAGCGCGCGCGGCGAGCAAGCTCGGGCGCTAGTCTAGAGACACTTTCAGTCCAATTGGATTGGCTGCATTGCCGGCGGCATTCTTGTTTGCGAACAGCAAAAAAAGCCGCCCGGGTTGCCCGGCGCGGCTTTTTTATTGCTTGATCGATCCGCTACTTGGTCTGGAAGCGGGCAACCGACAGGAACTTGACGGCATTGCCGGTGAACCGGTTGGCGTCGGCCATCTGATCGTCCGACTGGAAGCCCGCCGTGTAGACCTCGCTCGGCGGCGTGTGCACGATGTTGTAGGCATAGCGCGGTGCTGTCGTGGCGCTGGAGACGGTGGCGACATTCTCGCCGCTGTTGAGCGCCCAACGTGCGGCCTTCGGCTCGGCGGCGACCACCACGGACTTCGGACCAGGCTTCAGGTCACGGACGGTCGCCCTGGCTGCCTTGCGGGTGGTTTTCACACCCGCTCCGATCGCCGCAGCCGGATCGGAGCCGGCCGGGCGGGCAAAAACAGCCTGGCGCGGCGATGCGGCATTGACGTTCGCCGGATCGACCAGGACCGAGCTCGGCTGGGAGAGCGAGGCGACCTGGTATTCGTCGGTTGCGCTGACCCGCTCGAGGACGGCCTTGACGGCATCGGGCTGGACTTGGTCGGCCTGGTTTTGATCGGGCTTGATTTGGTCGGGCTTGTTTTGGTCGAGTTCGGCCAGGTCGGGCCGCGCCGACGGCAGCACCGAGAATGCATCGGTAGCGGTCTTGCCGCGCCCGGCCGTATCCGCCAGCGCCAAAAGCACATCCTTGTCCTGCGGCGCAAGATCGGTCGCAGCAAGGTCGGTCGGCAGCGAGTGATCGGGACGCCAGGTCGGCAGCGGAATGTTGTTGGCCACAGCCTGCATCGAACCGGCGGCGGCGGACGGACCGGCCATGCCGAAGGGGCTGCTTGCCGGCGCTTGCGCGGTTGCCACCGCCTGTTCGGTGGTGGCAGTGGCATCCGCCACGCCGAACGGAACGTTTTCGGGCGGCTGGGCGCCGACATCGGTCTTCGGACGCGGGGCGAAATCAGGCAGCGGAACGCTGCGCGCCGGCAGCGCCGCGATGATCGTTTCCGGCGTGTCCTCTTCCGGTTCCGAAGCAGGCGCATCGGCGATTTGCGGAATCTCGGCGCGCTGAGCATCCTGAGGCGACACGATGGCAATGCCCGGAAGGTTGCCGCTCTTGGCTGCCGGCGCCGGCTTCGCGTTCGCCAGCTTCACGGTCTTCTGCTTCGGCGCCGGCACGGCTGCTACATCGGCGCTGTCGTCCGCCTCGTCTTCACCACCGCCGAAGAAAGCCGCCAGCAGGCCGCCGGATCTTTTGGAACCGCCACCTGCGCTGGCCAGTTCGATGGCGGGGCTGCCGGCGCCCTTGCGCGCCTTGTAGGAGGCGAGCGCCTGCGAATAGCCGGGCAGCGGCTTGCCGTCGCTTGGCACGTGCAGCGTCTTGCCATTGGGGAACACGCGCACCAATTCCTGGCGGCTGATGCCTGGCCAGTGGCGCACATTGCCGACATCCATGTGGACGAAGGGCGAGCCGGACGACGGATAATAGCCGACGCCGCCGCCCTGCATCTTGAGGCCGATATCGCGCAGTTTCTTCAGCGGCACGCCGGGAATGTAGAAGTCCATCGCTTTGCCAAGCGTATGCTGGCTTTTCTTGGCAACGCCCCTGCTGCGGCTGCGCAGCATCGAGTTCGTAGACGACGAGCGATAACCGCAAACGACCTGGATGTAGCCGGAGGCGCCGCTTTGCCGATATGCCTCCCAGACCAGGTCCAGCAAGCGCGGATCCATCTTGGTCGGCTCGTTGCGGCGCCAGTCGCGCAGGATGATATTGATTTTTTTCAGACCCGACTGATCGTAGCGGCCGCCCCGCTTGAAGACGATCTCCGCCTTCTCTTTGGTGTGGAGGTTATAGAGTTTCAGCGAACGCGTCTGCGCGCTGGCGCCGGTCTCAGCCGCTACAAGGAAGCCAAAGGCGAAAATCACGGCTGCCAGCCATCTCGGCCAGACGCTCATGTGATAGTGCCGCCCGTTTGTGTGTCGTTCGACTTTGTTCAAATCAAAAGGCCTTGCAGGCTGCCGTTTGTCCCCGGATTTGACCAACGGATGCGGTGATGTTCGCATCCGAATATCGATCCTAATGGTTAATCATCGCTTATTGAAGCCGAAATGCGGTAACACCGTGGCGATATCCCGTCAAAAATATTGCGCAGGGTTTCTTGGTAAACTGCTGGTTTAGATCAGGTTTCGGCCTTTGCCTTGAACACGATCTGTTACCGGCCGCCTCAATGCGTGAACACAGGTGCAGGCCGCCGGCCGATGTACCTCACGCCTCATCGACGATTGTCCTGATTGCCTGGCTGGCAAAGCATCGGACTTGTTTTGTTACGAAGCGAGCTGGTCGATACGGCCTGTTTCCGGATCGATGCCGTATTCCTTGAGCTTCCTGTAGAGCGTGGAGCGGCCAATGCCGAGGCGACGGGCAACTTCGCTCATCTGGCCGTTGTAATGGTTGATGGCGAGCTTGATCATTTCGAGTTCGACGTCGGCCAGTGCGCGCACATTGCCGCGTTCATCGAGCGCCCGCAGCGTGCCGAAGCGGGGCAGCGGCATGACTGGCGGATCGAGCTCGGTCGCAGCGTTGCCGTTGATGGCCGGCGCGGGATATGGCAACGCGACATGCGCATCGAGGTTGATGGTTCCCTCGACCTGCGCCCGGATCTGAGGAAACTCTTCCTCGGTCAGCACATTGCCTTCGCAAAGCACCGAGGCCCGGAAGACGGCATTTTCCAACTGCCGGATGTTTCCCGGCCAGTCATAGGCCTGCAGCATGGCAAGCGCAGCAGCCGAAATGCCGTGCAGACGGTGACGTGGATCGGTGGGCGCAATCTTCTCCAAAAAGTGCTCGACCAAGTAGGGTATGTCGTCGCGACGGTCGCGCAGCGGCGGCACGAAGATCGGATAGACGTTCAGCCGGTAGAACAGATCCTCGCGAAACTTGCCGTCCTTGACCTGCTGCAGAAGGTTGCGGTGTGTCGCCGAGATCAGCCTGATGTCGACCCTGACTGTCGAACGCCCGCCGACCGGATCGACCTCACCGTCCTGCACGGCGCGCAGCAGCTTGACCTGCACGTCGAGCGGCAGGTCGCCGATCTCGTCGAGAAAGAGCGTGCCCGAATGCGCCTCGACGAATTTGCCTGTGTGTTTTTCGGTGGCACCGGTGAACGACCCTTTCTCGTGGCCGAACAGGATCGATTCGACCAAATTGTCGGGGATGGCGCCGCAATTGACAGTAACGAAGGGTTTTGAGCGGCGATCGCCGCTGCCCTGGATGGCGCGCGCCACCAGCTCCTTGCCGACGCCGGATTCGCCCTCGATAAGGATCGGGATGTTGGACGCGGCCGCCTTCTGGCCGAGACGGATCACCCGATCCATCGCCGGGCTGTGCGTGATCATGTCCTTGAAGGTCAGATGGCCGCCACGCCGCCGTGACGAGCGCTTCACTTCGCCCTCGACCGCCTCGACCTTGAGCGCATTGCCGATCGATGCCTGCAGCCTGTCGGGAGAGGCCGGCTTGACGACGAAATCGAAAGCGCCGTGACGCATCGCCGAAACGACGGTTTCGATGCCGCCCTGGGCGGTCTGCACGATGACCGGAACATGGATGCCGCGCTCACGCATCGCCTTTAGCACGCCGATGCCGTCGAGGCCTGGCATGACGAGGTCGAGGATAATCACCGAAACGTCCCGCGCATGAGGCCCGTCGAGAGCATCGAGACCGGCCTCGCCGCCATCCGTGACGATCGCACTGTGGCCGAATTTCGTCACGGCCGCCTCGAGCAGCCGGCGCTGCACGGGATCGTCGTCGACTATGAGTATGGAACCTGTCATGACTGGTTCAACGATGCTCGCCCACTATGCCCACCCTATGGATCATCTTGGCACAGGGTTCTAAATAAGCTTTCAAAAAACCCGGTGAACGAATTCCTTAGGATTTGACTGGCTTCTCATTTCCCCTTGAATTTTCGAGTCTGGCCGCTCGAGTCTTGCAATCTGGAAAATACCGGCAATGCGCATGGTTTTTGGTCGGCAGCTTGCAGCGGCATCGTCGTCCGGTCAGGGCGCGGCGGAGGCTGGCAGCCTGCCGGAGTGGAATCTCGCCGATCTCTATTCGGGCATGGACGCCCCTAAGCTGAAGCGCGACATTGCCAAGGCGGCGGCCGATGCCACCAGCTTCGAACGCCGTTGGAAGGGCACGCTCGCGGCAGAGGCGGAACGCGGCGCAGAAGGGCGTCTTGGTGAAGCGCTCGCGGCTTACGAAGCTCTGAGCGAGTTGATAGGGCGGATCGATTCATTTGCCAGTCTGACTTATGCGGGCGACACCGCTGACCCGAAGAAAGCGAAATTCTACGGCGACATTCAACAGAAGATGACCGACGCCAGCGCGCATCTTCTATTTTTCGCGCTCGAACTGAACCTCATCGACGATGCCGCGATCGAAACCGCGCTTGCCGCCGATCCTGCGTTTGCCCACTACCGGCCGTGGGTGCTCGATCTGCGCATGGACAAACCCTACCAGCTCGAGGACCGGGTCGAACAGCTTTTCCACGAGAAGTCGGTCACCGGACGCGGCGCCTGGAACCGGCTGTTCGACGAGACGATGACCGATCTGCGCTTCGACATCGATGGCGAGCAACTGACCCTTGAGCCGGCGCTCAACCGCCTCCAGCACGCCGATAGCGAGGTGCGCCGGCGGGCCTCTGAAGCGCTGGCCGCGACCTTCCGCAAGAATCTGCGCACGTTCACGCTGATCACCAACACGCTGGCCAAGGACAAGGAGATTTCCGACCGCTGGCGCGGCTTCGAGGACATCGCCGATTCGCGCCACCTCGCCAATCGCGTCGAACGTAGCGTGGTGGACGCGCTGGCCTCAGCCGTTCGCGACGCCTACCCGCGCCTGTCGCACCGCTACTACGCGATGAAGGCGCGCTGGCTCGGCATGGACGTGATGAACCACTGGGACCGCAACGCACCATTGCCCGAGACGCCGCAAGCGGTCATCGGCTGGGACGAGGCCAAGAACACGGTGCTGTCCGCCTACCAGCGCTTCTCCCCCGACATGGCGGAAATCGCCAGGACATTCTTCGACCGCAACTGGATCGATGCGCCGGTCAGGCCGGGCAAGTCGCCGGGCGCCTTCGCGCATCCGACCGTGCCGTCGGCGCATCCCTATGTGCTGCTCAACTATATGGGCAAACCGCGCGACGTGATGACGCTGGCGCATGAACTTGGCCATGGCGTGCACCAGGTGCTGGCGGGCGGCCAGGGCGCGCTGATGGCTTCGACACCGCTGACGCTGGCCGAAACGGCATCCGTCTTTGGCGAGATGCTGACCTTCCGCTCACTGCTCGACCAGACCACCGATAAGCGCGAGCGCAAGGCCATGGTCGCCCAGAAGGTCGAGGACATGATCAACACGGTCGTGCGCCAGATCGCCTTCTACGAATTCGAGCGCAAGGTGCATGCCGAGCGCAAGAACGGCGAATTGACATCCGACAGGCTTGGCCAGTTCTGGCTGGAAGTACAGGCGGAAAGCCTCGGGCCGGCGATCAAGCTGCGCGAGGGTTACGAGGTGTTCTGGACCTACATCCCGCACTTCATCCACTCACCCTTCTACGTCTACGCGTATGCTTTCGGCGACTGCCTGGTGAATTCGCTCTATGCGGTCTACCAGAATGCCGAGAGAGGCTTCCAGGAGAAGTACTTTGCCATGCTGCGCGCCGGCGGCACCAAGCACCATTCCGAGCTCCTGGCGCCCTTTGGCCTGGACGCCACCGACCCTGCCTTCTGGCAGATCGGACTTGGCGTGATCGGCGGCCTGATCGACGAGCTCGAAGCTTTGGACAATTGAGACACGGCGCTGAATATCAGGAGCCGACAGAACAGTTTAGCCGCAATGCATGTTCGGGCCGTTCTATTCTTGCCCTAAATATCTGTTCTTAAATAACTCTCCGTGGAATTTTTCCGTTAGCTTTCCGGAAGCTGTATGATAGCGTCCCGCCTCAAGCTCAGTCGGGCGCGGGGCTCAGGCCAGGAAAATATCTCCGGCAGATCACGGCGCTTCGGCGAATGCGACAGCGGCCGTCGGCCATGGCAGGAAAAGCCGGTCGCCGACAGCTCGATTTGAGCCGGCTGTTCCGCGAGTGGCGGAGCCACCATCGAATGGTCCTTGTGCCAAGGTCACCACTCCAGGCCACGGCAGATGGATCGGACTGGAGAGAGAGACAATGGGCACTTTTTTCTACATGCTCCTGGCGTTCCTGGTAGGTGTGTTGGTTGGCTGGTTCCTGTGGGGGCGCCTGCGTGGGGAGCTCGACAGCCTGCGCGGTGACATGGACCGCACGCGCAGCGAGCGCGACAGGCTGCGCGCCGACGCCGACCGCCTGACCGGTGAGCTGGATATATGCCGCGGCGCCCGCGCCGACCTGGAGCGCCAGCTGGGCGAGGCGCAAGGCGCCAAGACCGGCGCGACAAAGGCAGCAATCCCGGCACCGTCGGCATTGATGTCGACATCTAGGCCGGCCAAGACTTCGACAGCCAAGACCTCGACGGCCAAGACAGCATCGGCCAAGACTGCGCCGGCCAAGACTGCATCGGCCAAGCCGACGCCAGCAAAGACCGCGTCAAACAAACCGGCGGGCGCCAAGGCATCAGCCGCCGCCTCAAAGGCCAGTACATCGAACGCGGCCGCGTCGAAAACGAGCGCCGCAGCCAAGGCTGCGCCAGCGGCAAAGAAAGCGACCCCAGCCAAGGCAACGGGCAGGCCCGACAGTCTGCGTCGCTTGATTGGTATCGGCCCCGTCAACGAGCGGAAGCTGCATGACCTTGGGGTCAGAACCTACGCTCAGATCGCCGCCTGGACGGCGGCGGATATCAAGCGGATCGAAGACGTTCTCCAGTTCGACGGCCGCATCGAGCGTGAGCGCTGGATCGAGCAGGCGAAACTGCTTGCCGCCGGCGACGAGACGGAATTTGCGCGCCGCTTCCCGAGCGCGGGGACCGCGAGCAACACCTGAATTTGCCTGCCGGCATCGAGCACATACAGGACTGGGGGCGCCCTCGAGGCGCCGCCAGTCTGCTTTTGTACCAAGGCTGCCTTTGCGTCTTGAGACGCCGCTCCCTCGATTGCGTGCGATCGAGCCCCCATATAGAGCGATAGCTGGCGTCATCGACCGCAGCATCCGAGCCCCATGTCCCTGCCCTCTGCAATTTTCCGGAATGACGAGCGCGCGCACCAGCTCGTTTTCGACCGTCCGTCCGACATCATTGTTGCGCATGAGGCGAAGGATTTCCTGCCGGCGCTGGAAATTGCGCAGGCTGCGCATGACGCCGGCAAATGGCTGGCCGGATATTTCTCCTACGAGGCCGGCTACCTGCTCGAGCCGAAGCTCGTTCCGCTGCTGCCGGGCGGACGCCGCGCTCCGCTTGTCTGCCTGGGTATCTTCGACGCGCCTGTCGAACAGGCGGTCGTGCGCAGCACTGCGCCGGCGACCAACGGCCCGATCTTCGATGCAAGGGCTGCCTGGTCTTCAGAAGACTACGCAAAACGCTTTGCGCAACTCCACAATCACATCCGCAAAGGTGATTGCTATCAGGGCAATCTGACCTTTCCGGTTCATGCGCAGTGGTCGGGCGATCCGCTGGCGGCCTTCGACGCGCTGACGGAACGCCAGCCGGTGAAATACGGGGCGCTGATCGCGCTCGGCGATCCGATCGTTTTGTCGCGTTCGCCGGAACTGTTCTTCGAGATCGACGCCGAAGGCATGATCGAGACCCATCCGATGAAGGGCACCGCCCCGCGCGGCGCGACCAAGGCGGAGGACAAGAGGCTGAAGACGTTCTTGCTCAATGACGAGAAGAACCAGGCTGAGAACCGGATGATCGTCGATCTGCTGCGCAACGACATCTCGCTGATCAGCGAGGTCGGCACGCTGGAGGTGCCGGAGCTTTTCCGCATCGAGAGCTACCCGACCGTCCACCAGATGGTGAGCCGCGTGCGGGCCAAGCTTTTGCCCGACCTCACCATCCGTCAGATCTTCGCTGCGCTGTTTCCATGCGGATCGATCACCGGGGCGCCAAAAATCCGTGCCATGGAAATCCTGCACGATCTGGAAGCCACGCCGCGCGACGTCTATTGCGGCGCCATCGGCTGGATCGCGCCCGGCGGCACCATGCGCTTTTCGGTGGCGATCCGGACGATATCGCTCTTTTCCAATGGCGAGGCGATCTACAATGTCGGTGGCGGCGTCGTCTTCGATTCGACGGCCGAGGAGGAGTATCAGGAGTGCCTGCTGAAAGCGCGCTACGCGACGGGAACACTGCCGATTTCGAGCTGATCGAAACCATGCGCTGGCAGCCGGGCCAGGGCTTCCTCCGTTTCGACCGCCATTTGGCACGCCTTTATGGCTCGGCAGCCGAGCTGGGTTTCATCTGCGATCCGCAGAAAGTCGGCGAGGCGCTCAGGAACGCCGTCGACCGGCCGGACATCGCCTTGCGTACACGGCTCGTCCTGTCGTGCAGCGGCAAAGTGACGGTCTCGGCGCTGCCTTATGAGCCGCATGCGGCCGATAAGGTGTGGAGGCTGCAACTGGCGCGGGTGCGGCTCGATTCCAGCGACACGCTGCTGCGCCACAAGACGAGCCGCCGGGACATTTATCAGCGGGCGCGAGCCGAATATCTGATCAGCCGCGCCGACGAGGTGCTGCTGGCCAACGAGCGTGGCGAAATCTGCGAGGGCACGATCACCAATCTCTTCGCCGATTTCGGCGACGGCGTGCTGGCAACGCCGCGGCTTGATTGCGGCCTGCTGCCCGGCGTGTTGCGCGGCGAATTGCTGGATGAAGGCCGGGCCAGCGAAGCAATCTACGCCTTGGATGATCTGAAGTCGGCCAAGGCGCTGTTCGTCGGCAATTCACTGCGCGGATTGATCCCGGCACGACTGGGCTGAAGCGCAACCGAAGAGGCGCCTTACGAGCATGCCTGGCGCGTTGGGGAAGACGCGCCCGGCCCGGGAAAGACTGGGCCGGACGCGCGGCAGCCGCTTGGGAGGAGCGACTATTCGCCTTCGTGGGTCTGACCGGAGCCGCCGACGGAAACAATGTTGAAGGGTTTGCCTTCGACAGCAATGTCGCCGGTCTTCTCGAACGACATCGCGTCAACGAGATGCAGCACACCGTGCAGAGGATCCGTGACCACGATTCTGTCGCCGGCGACCGCGACACGCGGCCTCGGGTCGCTCCAGTGACCGTCCATCGAATAGGGATCGGTCAGCTTGAGCGAGTTTGCGATCTCCCCTTTCACCACGTCGAGTTGGTGAAGCTGGCCGTCCTCGGTGAGGACGTAGGCGAACTTGGCACGAACGGGATCGACCGCGAAATGCACGCGACGTGTCGGAAGGCTGATCAGCCGGAATGCATCGCTCTCGACCGTCGGATCGATCAGCACCGCCTTGTCGGCGCCGTAATTGCCGAGGAAATATTGCAGGCCTCTGCCGCCGATCAGCGTCGTCGTTTTGCCGTGCGGCAGGTTCTCGTCATAGGGCAGATGACGGATCGCCGGGGTGCCGTCGCCATGGGTGACGACAAGCAGGCCGGTTGCGCAGGCGAAAGCCAGGACATTGCCGGAAGACGCCTCCCCGTGGAGGTCAGGGCAGGTGTGGACGCCGCCGACCTGCGCATCGGCCTCGTCAGTGACCTGATGCCGACCGGGAGTTCGTCCGGCTTCTCCCTGTTCGGCTCCGACAGGAGGACATGGGAGCCATAGGCGACTGCGACGCCGTGCTGCGGCGCGTCCGTCTTCACTTCCCTGAAACCCGATTTGCCTTCCAGGACCGCCTTCTCGGAAATGATGCGGGCGACACCTTCGCCGTCGAAAAAAGCGGCGAAGTCTCCTTTATGCTCGACGAAATGCGACGGCTTCGCGCCGGCGATCTCGACGCCGGCAAGCTTTGCCGCTTCGACGTCGATGTCACCATGTTGGCCATGGTCCTCAAAGGAAATGCCGCTTGCGATCCCGGTAACGACGCCGGCCGCGCCCTGCACGGCGAACACGGTCCGGCCGCTTTCGCTGCGATGCAGCGACGCCGGCCCTTTGATCTGGAACGTGTCGAGCTTTGCGCCATCGATCGCATCGACTACGGTCACCTTCGGATCCGCGTGATCCGAGATGAAGAGGCGCCAGGCGGTCACCTCCTCGGCATGGGCAGCACTTGTTGATAGAGACAGAAGCAGCGCGATGGCCGTGGCTGACGCCCAATTTGTCCTCACGGTATTCTCCTTGATGTTATTACATAACGGATTGTATTTGATGAAAAGGCGGATTGCTCCGCCTTCCATCGTGGGGTGGCGATCAACTTGCGAGGATCGCGCCTTTGATCACCATGATGTTGTGCCGCATCATCTCGAGATAAGTTGGGGCCGGGCCGTTCTCGTCCGACAGGGCGTCGGAATAGAGTTCACCACCGACTTTCACACCCGTCTCGCTGGCGATCTGCTCGACCAGGCGGGGATTGGTGACGTTTTCCACGAAAATCGCCGAAGCCTTGTCTTGCCTGATCTGTTTGATGAGCGCCGCGACATCGGCGGCTGAGGCTTCAGATTCGGTCGAGACGCCCTCCGGCGCGAGGAACTTCATGCCGTATTCGTGCTCGAAATACCCAAAGGCGTCGTGGGAGGTGATGATTGTGCGCTTTTCCTCGGGGATCTCAGCTACAGCAGCCTTGATCTCCTCTTCCAGTGTCTCGAGCCGCTCACCATACAATTCGGCATTGGCCCGGTAGGTTTCGCAGCCGGCGGCATCGGCGGCACAGAAGGCATCGGCGATGTTCTTCACATAGACCTCGGCATTATGCACCGACTGCCATGCGTGGGGATCAAATTCGCCGTGATGGTGCTGCCCTTCCTCATGGCCCTCTTCCGCCTCCCCGGCGTGCCTTTCCCCGCCCTCGGCGGCTTTATCCTGATCGTGGTGATGTTCTTCCTCGGCGTTGCGCAACACCTCGCCGCCTTTGGTCAATTCCACCACCGGTGCCTTGGCGGCGCTCGCCTCGACGAGACGCTGGAGGAAGCCTTCGAACTGGAGGCCGTTTACCAGCACCACATCGGCCGCACCGACTGCGGCCGCATCCGCCGGCTTCGGTTCGTAGACATGAGCGTCCCCATTCGGGCCGACCAGCGTGATGACGTCGACACGGTCGCCGCCGACATTCCTGGCGAAATCGGCGATGATCGAGAAACTGGCGACAACCTTGAGATTCTCGGCCGATGCCAGCGACGGGGTCAATGGCAACGATGTCATGGCGCCAATCACGGCGGCAAGCTTCAGCGTCCTGGACATTCGATCAACTCCTTCTGTTCAAGCGGTTCTGTGGGAGATGCGTCGGACGCACGTGGCGGGCACGTGGCGCGCGCCGGCAAGATGGCAAGAATGTACGCCCGCCGACAGGATGACTGCCGACCGGCAATCCCGTCGAGGATGCAAAACGGGTGGCTGTTGTGGCCCAGCGCCAGTTCTTGAAAGGTCACACAGTACGCCATTCGACCCATCCCAGCCCCGCCCTTGGCGATTCGTTATGTTATGTTATTACGCTCGTCAATCGAAAAATGCTACGTTATAACCTATGGCCACCGTTGAACTCAGAACTGCGTGGATCACGAAGGAGCTGCGATGCTTGGACGTAACCAGCGGCGGGCTCTCAAACACGCTGACGCGCTCCGAGGCCGATGGGCGCCTGACTGACCGTGATCGGCTGGTCGTCCTCCTTAACCACGTAGGGAATGCGGCATAGCCCGTGGTTTTTCACTGGTTTATGACAATGATCTGTGGTTGTAGCGCTTGGCCGCCCGGCAGTAATGCCCCGGCTTTTCAGCCTGTTTGAGGGAGCAATCGATAAATGGCGAATGAAAACTGGCCCGTTTACGGTGAGATCACCGGCCCTGTCGTGATGATCGGCTTCGGCTCGATCGGACGGGGAACGCTGCCGCTGATCGAGCGCCATTTCAAGTTCGACAAGTCGCGCATGACGGTCATCGACCCGCGCGATACCGACCGCAAGCTGCTCGACGAACGCGGCATCACCTTCATGCAGGATGCGGTTACCAAGAAGAACTACAAGAAGCTGCTGACGCCGCTTTTGACCAAAGATGGCGGCCAGGGCTTTTGCGTCAACCTGTCGGTCGACACCGGTTCGGTGGATTTGATGCGGCTCTGTCGCAAGCTGGGCGTGCTTTACATCGATACCGTCGTCGAGCCATGGCTCGGCTTCTATTTCGACACCAAGGCCGACAACGCCAGCCGCACCAATTACGCGCTGCGTGAATCGATGGTCGAAGAAAAGCACGCGCACCCCGGCGGGGCGACCGCAATCTCTACCTGCGGCGCCAATCCGGGCATGGTCTCGTGGTTCGTCAAGCAGGCGCTGGTCAACCTCGCCACCGACCTTGGCCTCGAGTTCTCGGAGCCCGCGCAGCACGATCGCGAAGGCTGGGCGAGACTGATGAAGAAGGCCGGCGTCAAGGGCATCCACATCGCTGAGCGCGATACCCAGCGCACCAAGAAGCCGAAGCCGATGGACGTGTTCTGGAATACCTGGTCGGTCGAAGGCTTCATCTCGGAAGGGCTGCAGCCGGCAGAACTCGGCTGGGGCACGCATGAGACGTGGATGCCGAAGAACGCCAAGAAACACAAGCATGGCTCGAAGGCCGCGATCTATCTGGAGCAGCCGGGCGCCAACACGCGCGTGCGCAGCTGGTGCCCGACGCCCGGTCCGCAATACGGCTTCCTGGTGACGCACAACGAGTCGATTTCGATCGCCGACTTCTTCACCCTGCGCGGCAAGAAGGGCAAGGTTCAATATCGCCCGACCTGCCATTATGCTTATCACCCCTGCAACGACGCTGTGCTGTCGCTGCACGAGATGTTCGGTGCCGCCGGCAAGGCGCAAGCCGTACATCACGTGCTCGATGAAAACGAACTGGTCGACGGTGTCGACGAGCTCGGCGTGCTCCTCTACGGCCACGATAAGAACGCCTATTGGTACGGCTCGCAACTGTCGTTGGCGGAAGCGCGCAAGCTGGCGCCTTATCAGAACGCCACGGGCATGCAGGTCACGTCTGCCGTGCTGGCGGGCATGGTCTGGGCACTGGAAAATCCCGAGGCTGGCATCGTCGAGGCCGACGAGATGGACTACAGACGCTGCCTTGAAGTGCAGTCCCCCTATCTCGGGCCGATCAAGGGCTACTACACCGACTGGACGCCGCTCGATAACCGCCCTGGTCTGTTTCCGGAAGACCTCGACAAAAACGACCCATGGCAATTCCGCAACATCCTCGTTCGATAGTGCAACATCCTCGTTCGATAGCGATGCCTCACTACCTTGCAATCGCCTGGAAATCGGGCGATTGAAGGAAGGCGACCTAGCGCGACGTGCGTCCATTTTGGGCGCAAAAAGTATGCTCTAGTGCTTTGAATGTGCGCATCGTGCGTTTCCGAAAACCGGATCGATTTTCGGGCCGATGCGAGAGGAGAGGATGTTGATGATGACGATTGCGCGCAAATTGCTTTCGGCCGGCATTGTCGCGGCCGCTGCCGCCTTGGCGGCGTGCACCACCGCCGGCCCGGGCGGGCCGCCGTTGGCCGCGCGGAGCCCGGTGGAAGGCTCATGGATCGATGCGCAAGGCACGGGCCTGTCGACCTTCGCCGCCGGCAGCTTCAACACCGTCGCGACCGACACCGGCCAGAAACTTGCCGACGGCAGCTACACCATGACCGGCGGCACTTCGGTCGAGATCAAAGGCACTTCGCTGATCCGCCAGACGCCGATCAGCTTCAACTGCTTGCTGATCTCCACCTCCCAGCTTAACTGCACCAGCGCGAGCGGGCAGAATTTTGTGCTGACGCGGCGCACCTGAGCCCATACTAAACTGGCTTTGGAAAGGACGGCGGCCTCAGGCCGCCGTCTCTTTTGCGCCGGCAAAGCTGACCCCGATTCCGCTTGCATCGGCCGAAACGCGATGTGAACATGGCAAAAAGCTGGCTGTTATGTTCCAGTCAAGCAAGGGCGTTAAACAGGTCATCGGGGAGACGAAAATGAGGAAGATCGCCGCCATTGCCGCCCTTTCGGCCTCCGCGCTTGGCCTGTCGGCCGGCGTGTCCTTTGCCGACTACACACTGAACATCCTGCACATCAACGACTGGCACAGCCGCATCGAAAGCAACAATAAATATGAATCGACCTGCTCGGCCGAAGAGGAGACCAAAGGCGAGTGCATCGGCGGCGCAGCACGGCTGATCACGGCGATCGCCCAGGAGCGCAAGAAGCTGGAAGGCCAGAACGTGCTGCTGCTCAGCGCCGGCGACAATTTCCAGGGATCGCTCTTCTACATAACTTACAAGGGCAAGACCGAAGGCGAATTCCTCAACCAGATGAAATTCGACGCCATGGAGGTCGGCAATCACGAGTTCGACGACGGCGAAGCGGCGCTAGCTCCGTTCCTCGACATGATCCAGTTTCCGGTGCTCGGCGCCAATGTGAAGGCGAACGCGCAATCCAAGCTCGGTGACCGCGTAAAACCGTCGGTCGTCATCGAGGTCGGCGGCCAGAAGATCGGCATCGTCGGCGCGGTCACGAACGACACGGCGGAGCTCGCCTCGCCAGGCCCCAACGTCACGATCGAGGACGATGTCAAGTCGATCACATCGGAAGTCGAGAAACTGAAGGGAGAAGGCGTCAACAAGATCATCGCGGTCACTCATATCGGCTACAAGCGCGAACGCGACGTCATCGCCAAGATCCCGGGTGTCGACGTGGTAGTCGGCGGCCACAGCCATTCGCTGCTGTCCAACACCGATCCCAAGGCTGAAGGCCCCTACCCGACGATGGTCGACAATCCGGACGGCTACAAGGTGCCGGTCGTCCAGGCGGCGTCCTATTCCAAATATCTCGGCGAGTTCAAGGTCGTGTTCGACGACAATGGCGTCGTCAAGCAAGCCAGCGGAGACCCGATCTACCTCGACAAGTCGATCACGCCAGATCCCGCTGTGCTTGCCCGCATCAAGGAGCTCGGCGCGCCGATCGAGGCGTTGAAGAACAAGGAGGTCGCCGAAACCACCAAGGCGATCGACGGCAGCCGTGAGAACTGCCGCACCCGCGAGTGCGAGATGGGCAATCTTGTCTCGGACGCCGTACTCGACCGCGTCAAGGACCAGGGCGTCGAGATCGTTATCTCGAATGGCGGCGGCCTGCGCGCCTCTATCGACCAGGGCACCGTCACCATGGGTGAAGTGCTGAACGTGCTGCCGTTCCAGAACACGTTGGCGACTTTCCAGATTTCCGGCAAGGATCTGGTTGCCGGGCTCGAGAACGGTCTCAGCCAGATCGAGGACGGCGCCGGACGCTTCCCGCAGGTTGCCGGCCTGAAATATTCATTCGACAAATCGGCTGCCCCGAATGCCGGGCGCGTCAAATCGGTCGAAGTCATGGAAGGCGGCGCGTGGACCCCGCTCAATCCGGACAAGGATTACCTGGTCGCCACCAACAACTATGTGCGCCAGGGCGGCGACGGCTACAAGGTCTTCGCCGACAAGGCCAAGAACGCCTATGATTACGGTCCCGGCCTAGAACAGGTGGTCGCCGATTATCTCAGCGCCCATCGGCCCTATACGCCAAAGCTCGATGGCCGCATCACCGAAATCGCGGCAGAACCGGCCCAAGAACCGGCCGAAGCGGCACCCGCTCCGGCCGAGCCCGCAAAACCGGCAGAAACGGCTCCAACCACAGAGCCGGCAATGCCCGAACCGCCGGCGGGTTCGGCCGACATCGCCACGACGCCGCCAGCCGTGCCGGCGGAACCCGCCCCGGCAACGCCGGCACCCGCCGAAGCCGCAAAACCAGCCGAGACGGCGCCTGCTGCAGCGGAACCGGCCAAGCCAGCCGAGCCAGCACCCGCCGAGCCAGCTGAGGCCGCAACGGCCGAAAGCAGCCACGTGATCGTTGCCGGCGACACCTATTGGGATCTGGCGGAGAAGGCCTATGGCGATGGCGCCAAGTGGAAAACAATCTCCGGCGCCAACAAGAATTACGAACCGCGCCGCCTTCCCGTCGGCGCAACCTTGACCATCCCGGCCGCAAACTAAGTTCTTCCGTCATTGTTGGAAAACCCGTCCGGGTAACCGGGCGGGTTTTCTGCTTTCCGCCTCTGCTTTCCGCCTGAGATAATATCCAAGGTAGGATAAGGTGCGGCCAGACGCTGCATTGAAAACCGGCGTGGCATCGCTAGTTTCGCGGTGTTCGGAGACCCCTTTATGACGCTTTCCAATCCTGTCGACCCCAAGGCTGCGAAGGCCCTCGGCTCGCTGCCGCCGGTCGGGGCCGGCAGGATCGGCGTCATGCTGGTCAATCTCGGCACGCCCGACGGCACCGAATTCAAGCCGATGTGGCGTTATCTCAGGGAATTCCTGTCCGATCCGCGCGTCATCGAGCTCAACAGGGCGATCTGGTACCCGATCCTCTATGGGCTGGTTCTCACCACGCGGCCGAAGAAGTCGGGCGCCAACTACGCCAGGATCTGGAACCGGCAGCGCAACGAGTCGCCGCTGCGCACCTACACCCGCGCCCAAAGCGAAAAGCTAAGCGAGGCGCTGCGCGACCTGCCCGATGTTACCGTCGACTGGGCAATGCGTTACGGCAATCCTTCGACCGAGAGCGTGGCCAAAGGGCTGGTTGCGCAAGGCTGCGACCGCATTCTCTCTTTTCCGCTCTATCCGCAATATTCCGCGACCACGACCGCGACCGCCAACGATCAATTGTTTCGCGCATTGATGAAGATGCGCCGCGCGCCGGCGATCCGCAGCGTGCCGCCCTACTATGCCGAACCGGTTTATATCGAGGCGCTTGCCCGTTCGATCGAGCGCCATTTGGCGACCCTCGATTTCGAACCCGAGGTCATCATCGCCTCCTATCACGGCATTCCGAAACCCTATTCCGACAAGGGCGACCCCTATCAGGCCCATTGCCTCGAGACGACCCGGCTGCTGCGTGAAAAGCTCGGCTGGGATGAGAAGAAGCTGATCACCACGTTCCAGTCGCGCTTCGGTGCGCAGGAATGGCTGCAGCCCTACACTGACAAGACAGTCGAGAAATTAGCCAGAGAAGGCGTGAGATCGATCGCCATCGTCAATCCGGGTTTTTCTGTCGACTGCATCGAGACGCTGGACGAGATCGGCAGGGAGGCGGCGGAGACTTTCCATCATGCGGGCGGCGAGAAGTTCGCGCACATCCCTTGCCTCAACGACAGTGCCGAAGGCATGGCGGTGATCGAGGCGCTGGTGCGCCGCGAACTGTCGGGCTGGATCTGAAGCGGGCGTCATCGAGCACGGCTAGCCTGGTTGTCACCGACAATCTGCGATCAACTGATTGTAACATTTCTGAAACACACTTAAGTGCTTGGTGAAGTCGGCTGCGTTGAAACGTCTACCGCATCGGCCCCAACGATCGGAGTCGATTTTGGGAAGAGCGATGCGCAGGTATAAAAGCTAGAGCGTAATTGCGTGTCCAGCGACGCATGTCGCTTTAGTGTGCTCGGCATCTGAGGGAGAGCCAAATGGACTTCAGTGGTTTCGATATCGCGCTTCTTGTTCTTGTCGCTCTTGTCGTGCTCGTGCTTTTCAAAGGCATCCGGACAATCCCGCAAGGCTACAACTATACCGTCGAACGCTTTGGTCGTTATACCAAGACATTGAGCCCCGGCCTCAACCTCATCGTGCCGTTCGTCGACCGCATCGGTGCCAAGTTGAACATGATGGAGCAGGTGCTCGACGTCCCGACCCAGGAGATCATCACCCGCGACAACGCTACCGTCGCCGTCGACGGCGTCGCCTTCTACCAAGTGCTCAACGCCGCACAGGCCGCCTATCAGGTCGCTGGGCTGCAGAACGCCATCCTCAATTTGACGATGACCAACATCCGCACCGTCATGGGCTCGATGGACCTCGACGAGCTTTTGTCGAACCGCGACGCCATCAACGAACGCCTGCTGCGCGTCGTCGATGAGGCGGCGCATCCCTGGGGCATCAAAATCACCCGGGTCGAGATCAAGGACATCAATCCACCGGCCAATCTCGTCGAATCGATGGGTCGCCAGATGATGGCCGAACGCAACAAGCGCGCGCAGATCCTCGACGCCGAAGGCCTCAAGCAGTCGCAGATCCTGGAAGCCGAGGGCCGCAAGGAAGCTGCCTTCCGCGACGCCGAGGCGCGCGAACGCTCGGCCGAGGCCGAGGCCCGCGCCACGCAAGTGGTGTCGGAGGCGATCTCCAAGGGCGACGTGCAGGCGCTCAACTATTTCGTCGCGCTGAAATACACCGAAGCGCTGACCAAGATCGGCTCTGCCACGAACAGCAAGGTCGTGCTGATGCCGATCGAGGCTTCGTCGCTGATCGGCACGCTCGGCGGCATCGGCGAGATCGCCAAGGAGGTCTTCGGGAGCGAAGCCACGGCCGGCGGCGCGCGGCAAGCGTCACGCCCGCCAGTGGTTCGCCCCAGCCAGACCTGAGGCCGATCCTATGTTTGACCGTATCATTTCCGAACTCGGCCCTTGGAGTTGGATGGTTCTCGGCTTCGTCCTCCTCGTAATGGAGGTCATCGCGCCCGGTATCTTCATGCTATGGATCGGCATCGCCGCGCTACTGATCGGTGCAGTCTCTCTGCTCATCTGGGACGCAGGTTTCTGGACCTGGCAGGTCCAGGTTCTCGCCTTCCTCGTGATGTCGCTGGTTTCAACCTATGTCGGCAAGAAACTGATGGGCGGGCGCCATGACACGACCGACCAGCCATTGCTCAACCGACGCGGCGCACAAATGATCGGCAGGATGGCGACGCTTGCCGAGCCGATCAAGGATGGGCGCGGCCGCATAAAGCTGGGCGACACGCTATGGCGCGTCTCCGGCCCCGATCTGCCGGCCGGCACGCAGGTGCGCGTGACAGGCGCGGCCGATACCGATCTGGAACTGACGGTCGAGGCTGTCTGATCCTACGACGTTTCGGCGTGCGTTGAGATTCAGGTCAGGCCGCGCCGATACGCAGCAGGTCGTGCAGATGGACAAGTCCGATCGGCTGCCTGCCCTCGACCACCATCAGGCTGGTGATGGCCGAAGTGTTGATCGTCTGCAGCGCCGTCGCCACCAGCGTGTCCGGCCCGGCCGTCTTCGGCTCCTTGGTCATGACCTGATCGACACTCATCGCCAAAAGATTGCTGCCGATGTGGCGCCTGATGTCGCCGTCGGTGATGATGCCGATCAGCGCACCGTCTGAGGCGGTGATCGCCACGCAGCCAAACCCCTTGCGCGACAATTCGAGAATCGCTTCACGCATTCCGGTGCCGGAAGGCACCAGCGGCAGCCTGTCACCGACATGCATGATGTCGCGGATCTGCGTCAGATTGGCGCCAAGTTGCCCGCCGGGATGGAAGGTGCGGAAATGATCCGGCGTGAAGCCCCGCGCTTCGAGCAACGCAATGGCCAATGCATCGCCGATCACCAGTTGCAGCAGCGTCGATGTCGTCGGCGCCAGGCCGTGCGGACAGGCCTCCGACGCGCGCGGCAGCAGAAGCACCACGTCGGCCTCGCGCGCCAACGCCGATCTCTCTCCGGCGGTGACCGCTATCAGCGGGATCGAGAAGCGCCTGGAATAGGCGATGATGCCCTTGAGCTCCAGGCTCTCGCCCGACCACGACATGGCGATGATGGCATCGTCCCTGGCGATCATGCCGAGGTCGCCGTGATTGGCTTCGGCAGGATGGACGAAGAACGCCGGTGTGCCGGTCGAGGCGAGTGTCGCGGCCAGCTTCGAGCCGATATGGCCGCTCTTGCCGACGCCGGTGACGATGACGCGGCCCTCGATCTGCGACACCATGTCGACGGCCCGCGCGAAAGGTTCGGCCAATCCGTTTTCGAGCGCAGCCGCCAGCGCCGCGACGCCGGCCTGCTCGGTCGCCACCGTTCTGAGCGCCGAGGCGATCGAAGCTTGCCCGTCGAGCCGCTTCTTGTCTGGGGATATCGCATGCATGGTTGATGCGATTAGCGCTTTGCCGCGCGCCTGTCCAACGGAATTGCCATCCACCAAGGGTTGATGAGCGGCCGCCTCAACGCTCCGTTAACCATCCCCATTTACGGTCCGGTAAGTATGGCGCGCTTGCGCCGCGCGAGCAGTGGTGGCGATGTCCGGGGCCCAGCCTGAAAAGAAAAGAAGGCGAAACGGCAAGGCGGTCTGCGTCTTGCTGATGGCGACCAGCGTGTTCGCCTTGCTGCGACCAGCGCAGCCCTATGCCCAGGAAACGGAGCTGCGCGGCGAGGTTTCGGAATCGACGATTCTGGCCGGCGCTGCGAATCAGACGGCACAGGACAACGCAGCCACCTATCAGCCGGCCAGCCCAGGCGCCGTACCGGACGACGACACCGCGCCAGCGACCGGCAGCATTTTCGATCCGCCGGAGGCCACCGACGATCCGTTTGCGGAAACGCCCGCTCCCGTCCCGCCGCGCCGGCCATCGAGCGCGACGCAACGGGCGGCGGACCAAGACGAGGCCGAGGCCGCCGAGGCGGAAGCCGCCGCCGCGACTGCAGTCACGAGGGATGACACGGACGCCGCCGAGACGGACCAGGACGCGACCAATCGCCGTGCGGTGACCATTGATTCCGCCGACAGGCAGAGGCTCGATCCGGGCGCCGAGCGCGCCGAAGCCATCGAGGGTCGAGACAGGCGGGCCGAGGACGACCCGTTCGCCGCCACAGGCATCAAACTCGGCTCGTTCGTGATCAGGCCGACACTCGAGCAAGGTCTGACGGCATCGTCGAATGCCGATTCGAGCGCCGGAGGCGAGCCGGCGCTGCTGTCGGAAACGACGCTGCGCTTCAATGCCATCTCCGACTGGCGGGAGAATTCAGCTGTCATCGACGGCTACGGCACCTTTCTCAAGACCATATCGGGGGACGAGATTCAGGAATTGCGGGGCCGTGTCGACGGCACGCTCAATGTCGACCTCGACAACGATCTGCGCGCTATCGCCAAGCTCGGTTACGAGGCGGCGCCGGAATCGGCTTCGTCGCCGGTCGTCATCGAAGGCACCATCGAGCAGCCGGTGCGCCAGACCATTGACGGCAGCCTCGCGGTCGAGAAGGATGCGGGCAAGATGCGCTTTGCTTTGACCGGCGCTGTCGAGCGCGACATCTATGGCGACGCCAAGCTTTCGACGGGCGGAACGGTGTCGCAGAAAGCCCGCAACTCGACGCTTTATACCGCCACCTTGCGTACCGGCTATGAGATTTCTCCCGCCATCACGCCTTTCACCGAGGTCGAAATCGGCCGCCGGGTCTACGATCAGCGCGTCGACCCCAATGGGTTCGAACGATCCTCGACACGGCTTGGCGTACGCGCCGGTGCCGAACTGGACCTCGGCGAGAAGCTTGCCGGCGAATTCTCGGCCGGCTGGCTGCGGGAGGCGATCGACGACGATCAACTGCCGGCGATTTCGGGTGCCACGGTGAACGCCGACCTCAAATGGTCGCCGGAACGCGGCACCACGATCGGCCTCACAGGACAAACGACCGTCGAGGGCACGACAACCCCCAACGAGAGCGGCGACATCCTTTATTCCGGCCGCCTTACCGGCGAGCGGGAAATCCGTGCCAACCTGACCGGGAACGCAGCTCTCGGCGTGGACTGGCGCGACTACATCGGCTCCGACGGCCATGATCTGACGCTGAGCGCCGAGGCCGGGCTGACATGGTGGCTGAACCGGTATGCCGGACTGACCACCCGCGCCAGAACCGAAAAACAGACCAGCAACCTGGAGGGTCGCGATTATACGGCCCACAGCATCTTCCTTGGGGTGACGCTGCAGCCTTAAAGCAAGCCGTTGAAGGTTGGGGATAGGTCGATCAGGCCGTGGTAAGAACTGTGGTTTCGGGTAAGCGCACCCTTGGTTCAAGACCGAGGGCATGCTTTGCGCGACATAGCTAGAACGCCGCGCCGCGCTGCTCTGACGGTTTCAACTCCTCGAGAAGCTTGCGGATGGTGCCCGCCATGTTCCCGTTCACGTCGCTGCGCCACAGCGCAAAGGCGACATTGGCCTCGACGAAACCTTCAGGCGATCCGCAATCGAAGGTGCGCCCCTGGTAGTGGCAGCCATAGAAGGGCTGCTGCTTCTCCAGTTTCAGCATCGCATCGGTGAGCTGGATCTCATTGCCAGCGCCCTTTTCCTGGCTTTCGAGAATCCCGAATATTTCCGGCTGCAGAATGTAACGCCCGTTGATGTAGAGATTGGAGGGTGCCGTGCCGGCCTTCGGCTTCTCCACCATGCCGGTGATGCGGAAACCATGATGCGTATCTTCGCCGCGGCCGACGATGCCGTATTTATGGGCCTCGGCGGGGTCGCATTCCTGGACCGCCACGATGTTGTTGCCGGTCTCGGCATAGAGCTCGACCATCTCCTTCATGCAGCTTTTTTCCGACTGCATGATCATATCAGGCAAGAGCAGGGCGAAGGGCTCGTCGCCCACCAGTTCGCGGGCGCACCAGACGGCATGGCCAAGGCCGAGCGGTACCTGCTGGCGCGTGAAGCTGGTCTGCCCCGGCAAGGGTTGCAGCCGCTGCAGGCGAGCGAGCTCGTCGTTCTTGCCGCGCTGGGCGAGCGTGTCGTAGAGTTCGAACTGGACGTCGAAATGGTCCTCGATGACCGCCTTGTTGCGGCCGGTCACGAAGATGAAATGCTCGATGCCGGCTTCGCGTGCCTCATCGACCACATATTGGATGACTGGCCTGTCGACGACCGTCAGCATTTCCTTGGGTATGGCCTTGGTGGCCGGGAGAAACCGCGTGCCGAGGCCGGCGACCGGGAAAACTGCCTTGCGAACTCTCTTCATGCTGTCAATTATCCGCTTGTAGGCCTGTTCGGCAATCCCGCTTCGAGACATTTTCGTGCCGGAATCGAGGATTATGGAACGGCCGGTCAGAAAAAACCTGCAGTCCGTAAAGCACCAAAGCGCTTTTTCGTTCCCAACGGCACCTATGGTAAACCAAATGCTAACCGGGTTCGGCGATGAATGATCTTCCTGTGATGAAGAAGGAGGAAAAGATGTCCGTTTGCAATGCCGCAAAGCGCTTCGCAAGCATTGTTGCGGCCGCCAGCCTATCGCTCGCGTTGCTGATGCCCACCGGATCTGCTTTTGCCGACGCTGGGTTCCGGCAATGGGTGGCGAGTTTTCGCGCCACCGCAGTGCAGAGCGGTGTTTCCGGCGCCGTTTACGACCGGGCGTTCGAGGGCATCAGCGATGCCGATCCCATCGTGCTGGAAAAAGCCCGCTATCAACCCGAATTTACCGCACCCGCCTGGGATTATTTCGACAACCGGGTCCATGACCAGTCGGTCGCCGTCGGCAAGCAAATGGCCAGGAAATGGAAGCCTTGGCTGGACAGGATCGAGGCAAAATACGGCGTCGACCGCTACGTCCTGCTGGCCATCTGGTCGATGGAATCGAATTACGGCGAAATCCTCAAGCGCGACGAGGTCATGCGGAACGTGGTGCGTTCGCTGGCAACGCTCGGCTATGCCGACCGCAGACGATCGAAGTTTGCCCGCACCCAGCTGATCGCAGCGCTGAAGATCCTGCAAAGGGGCGACATCGACAAAAGCCACCTCAGCGGCTCATGGGCCGGCGCCATGGGTCATACTCAATTCATTCCCACCAGCTACCAGGCCTATGCGGTCGATATGGACGGCGACGGCAGGCGCGACATCTGGAATTCGATTCCCGATGCATTGGCAACGGCCGCCAATCTGCTCAGGAAGAACGGCTGGCAGGCCGGCAAGACCTGGGGCTATGAAGTCAGCCTTCCCGAGGGGAAGAAGTTCCCGGCCGGATCGAAGTCGCTGTCGCAATGGCAAGCGCTGGGTGTTACGCGTGTCAACGGAAAGCCCTTCAAGAGTGGTGCGGAGAAGGCTACGCTGAAGGTGCCGGGCGGCCGCGGCGGCCCGGCCTTCCTGATGATCAAGAATTTTTCGGTCATCAAACGCTATAACAATGCCGACAAATACGCGGTTGCCGTTGGCCTTCTTGCCGACGAAATCGCCGGCCATGGTGGCCTTGTGCAGGACTGGAAGCGACCTTTCACGAAGCTCTCCTTCGAGGAGAGGCAAGAGCTACAGCAGCGGCTTTCGCAGTACGGCTACTATGACGGCAAGTTCGACGGCAAGATCGGCGAGGGATCGAAAGCCGCCATCATGGCCTTCCAGGCTAAGGCCGGCTTGACCCAGGACGGACATCCGAGCATGGAAGTGCTCAAATCGCTCAGGCAGAACTAACCTCGCATAGAGAGACGACCTGGAGCATCGGAACTCAAACCGGTTTTGGGGAAACCCGATGCTCAAATCAAAAGATAGAGCGGCGGCACGATTGGCCTTGAGGCCGGCGCTCTTAAGGGATGGAGAGGGCGATTGGTTTCGGCTGCGCGTATCCGGGTGATTTTTCGTCGCGCGCCGATCCTGATTCTGGCGATTGCCGTTTTGGCTGTCAGTACTGCCGCCGCCTTTCACACGCCGGCCATCGCGCAGGAAGAACAAAGGCGTGGCTGGTCGCTGCGTGACTTGTTGTTCCCGCGTCGCAGCGAGCGGTTGGAACCGCCGCCGCGACTAATTCAGAGAGCCAGGCCGCCGAAGCCGAGGGCAAAAAAGCCCCGCCCCGCGCCGCGCCGGCCGGCTGAGCCGACAACCCCTATTGTCGAGAAGGCGCCGGATGCCCGCACCGTTCTGGTGGTCGGCGATTTCATGGCGAGCGGCCTGGCCGAAGGTCTGGATACCGCCTTCGCCGAAAACAGCAAAATCAGGATCGTCGTTCGCAGCAACGGTTCGTCCGGTTTCGTGCGTGACGATTTCTACAACTGGCCCGAACAGATCAAGTCGCTGATCGAAACTGAAAAGCCCGCGGCCGTAATCGTCATGCTTGGCTCCAACGATCGGCAGCAGATGCGCGTGAACGACGAGCGCGAACAGCCGCAATCCGAAGGCTGGACTAAGGAATACGAACGCAGGACCGAAGCGTTCGGCAAGGCCATTGCATCGGCCAAGGTGCCGTATCTGTGGGTCGGCATGCCGGCATTCAAGGCGCCGAAGATGACCTCCGACATGCTGGCTTTCAACGAGATCTACCGCGCGACGGCCGAAACTCATGGCGGCGAGTTCGTCGACATCTGGGACGGCTTCGTCGACGAGGATGGCGCCTTTGTCACCAGCGGGCCCGACATCAACGGGCAGCCGGTGCGTTTGCGAACCGACGACGGCATCTATGTGTCGAAAGCCGGCAAACGCAAGCTCGCCTTCTATGCCGAAAAACCCTTGATGAAAATCCTTGGAATGACCGCGCCAACGGGCACACCGGCAACTTATGCGCCAGCGGGCGCTCCCGTCGAAGCCCCGGCACCGGCCGCGGCCCCGATGGCCGTCAATCGCACCGTGCCGATGTTGCTCAACGATCCGGCGCTCGACGGCGGTTCGGAGCTTCTCGGCGCCGGGCCGCCGGCAAAGGCGGGTGGGCTCGGCGAGAAACTCGTCGTCGAGGGCAAGGCATCAGATGCTTCGCCCGGCCGCGCCGACGATTTTTCCTGGCCGCCCAGGGCACAGCCTGCGGCGGCAGCCGCCGGAAGCGACACGACGACGGCGATCAATCCTTGATACGAGGTTCGGAGACCATTTCGAAACTCGCTCCTGTGAGTCGAATGAGAGTGCTTTCGATAACCGGAGCGGAGCGTATATTCGAGTACGTGAGCACCGGCCTACGTCGGCCGTAGCCTAAATGCCACGACCGCTCATGAGTGCTTTGGCCGGCGAAGCCGGAAGCGCAGAAAACGCTCTCAGATGGCCGCAGGAGTAGAGTTTCCAAGCGGTCTCAGTGCGGCAACACGCTCGATCCCATCAGCGCCTCGTCGATCGAACGCGCCGCCTGCCGACCCTCGCGGATCGCCCAGACGACCAGCGACTGACCGCGACGGACATCGCCGGCCGCATAGAGCTTTTCGACGCTGGTCTTGTAGTCGCGATCATTGGCCTCGATGTTGTTCGAGCGGCGGCTGTCGACAGCGATCTTCATCTGGCCGCCCAGCTCCGACACCGGTCCGACGGTAGCCGGCCCGGCAAAGCCGATGGCGATGAAGGCGAGATCCGCGCGGATGACGAATTCCGTGCCGGCGATCGGCTTGCGCTTTTCATCGACCTCGCAGCATTTGACGCCGGTCAACGCGCCGTCCTCGCCGATGAATTCGAGCGTCGCCACCTGGAACTCGCGCTCGGCGCCTTCGGCCTGCGAGGACGAGGTGCGCATCTTCGTCGCCCAGTACGGCCAGACCGAAAGTTTGTCTTCCTTTTCCGGCGGCTGCGGCCGGATGTCGAGCTGGGTGACGCGCACTGCGCCCTGTCGGAACGCCGTGCCGACACAGTCGGATGCGGTGTCGCCGCCGCCGACGACGACGACATGCTGGCCGCCGGCGACGATCGGCTGCGAGAGCCACGCCACCGACTGGATCGGCTCGCCGCCGACGCGCTTGTTCTGCTGCACCAGATAGGGCATCGCGTCATGCACGCCGGCGAGATCGTCGCCGGGAATGTTGGCCGGGCGCGGTGTTTCCGAACCGCCGCAATAAAGCACAGCATCGTATTCGGCGAGCAGCTCCGCCACCGGCTTGTCGACGCCGACATTGACGCCGCAATGGAAGCTCACGCCCTCGCCCTGCATCTGCTCGATGCGCCGGTCGATATAGTGCTTCTCGATCTTGAAGTCGGGGATGCCGTAGCGCATCAGCCCGCCCGGCCGGCTCTCGCGCTCATAGACATGCACATCGTGACCGGCACGGCCGAGCTGCTGGGCAGCCGCCATGCCGGCCGGCCCCGAGCCAATGACGGCAACGCGCTTGCCGGTCTTCCTTTCCGGCGGATAGGGCCGGATATGACCGGTTTCGTAAGCCTTGTCAGCGATCGCCTGCTCGATCGTCTTGATGGCAACCGGAATGTCCTCGAGGTTCAGCGTACAGGCTTCCTCGCAAGGTGCCGGACAGATGCGGCCGGTGAACTCCGGGAAATTGTTAGTCGAATGCAGGTTGCGGATCGCATTGTCCCAGTCGCCATTGTAGACAAGGTCGTTCCAGTCCGGGATCTGGTTGTGGACCGGGCATCCGGTCGGCCCATGGCAGTACGGAATGCCGCAATCCATACAGCGCGCAGCCTGTTTCTCGACCTCCTTGTCCGACATCGGCAGCGTGAATTCGCGAAAATGCCGGATGCGGTCGGAAGCCGGCTGGTACTTGTGCACCTGCCGGTCGATCTCGAGAAAGCCTGTTACCTTGCCCATAGTCCAGTTCCTGCTGTCCAGAAGGCGCGCTCGACGACGCACCCGTTAACCTCATAAGGCAGCCGTGGCAACCTTCAGTCCGAGGCCAGGATTGTTGATGAAGGCGTCGACCGGGAAGCTTTGGCTTCCCGGCAACTCCCAAAGCCTATTCCGCCGCAACGCCCATACGCATGCGTTCCATCTCGATCAAGGCGCGGCGATATTCGACCGGCATGATCTTCCGGAATTTCGGCCGGAAAGTCGCCCAATTGTCGAGGACCTCGCGGCCGCGCACCGAACCCGTGTAATGGACGTGGTTCGAGATCAACTGGTAGAGCCGCTCTTCGTCATGGCTGGTCATGTCGCCGGATACGTCGACACGGCCCTTATGATCGAGGTCGCCACCATGGTGGAGCAGTTTTTCCATCAGGTCGTCTTCTTCGGGAACGGGTTCCAGTTCGACCATCGCCATGTTGCAGCGCTCGGCGAAATCACCTTCCTCGTCGAGCACATAGGCGACGCCGCCCGACATGCCGGCGGCGAAATTGCGGCCGGTCTGGCCTATGACGACGACAATGCCGCCGGTCATATACTCGCAGCCATGATCGCCGACGCCTTCAACGACGGCAGCGACGCCCGAATTGCGCACGGCAAAACGCTCGCCGGCGACGCCGCTGAAATAGGCTTCGCCCTCGGTCGCGCCGTAAAGCACCGTATTGCCGACGATGATGGACTCCGCGGCGACAATATTCGCGTTCTCGGGCGGTCGGATAACGATGCGGCCGCCGGACAAGCCTTTGCCGACATAGTCATTGGCAGCGCCGACGAGTTCGAACGAGACGCCCCGCGCCAGGAAGGCGCCGAACGACTGGCCGGCCGTGCCGGTGAGCTTCACCGAGATCGTGTCCTCGCGCAGCCCCTTGTGCTTGAAGCGCTTTGCCACTTCGCCAGACAGCATGGCGCCCGTCGAACGGTCGACATTGCGGATCGGCAGCTCGATGCTGACCGGCTGCCTGGCTTCCAGCGCCGGCTTGGCCAGCTCGATCAACTTGCGGTCGAGCACGTCTTCGATCGGATGTTTCTGGCGCTCGGTCCAGTGCACCGCCTCGTGCGGGGCATCTGGCTTGAAGAACATCTTGCTGAAATCGAGCCCGCGCGCCTTCCAGTGCTGGATCAGCGCCCGCTTTTCCAAGAGATCGGTGTCGCCGATGATCTGGTCGAGATGGGTGTAACCCATGTCGGCGAGCAGCGCCCGCACCTCTTCGGCCACATAGAAGAAGAAGTTGATGACATGTTCCGGCGTGCCCTTGAAGCGCTTGCGCAACACCGGATCCTGCGTCGCGACGCCGACCGGGCAGGTGTTGAGATGGCACTTGCGCATCATGATGCAGCCGGCCGCGATCAGCGGCGCGGTCGAGAAGCCGAATTCGTCGGCGCCGAGCAACGCACCGATGACGACGTCGCGGCCGGTGCGCAGGCCGCCATCGACCTGCAGCGCGACGCGCGACCTGAGGCCGTTGAGCACCAACGTCTGGTGCGTCTCGGCAAGGCCCATTTCCCATGGGCTGCCGGCATGCTTGAGCGAGGTCAGCGGCGATGCACCGGTGCCGCCGTCATAGCCCGATATGGTGATGTGGTCAGCACGCGCCTTGGCGACGCCGGCCGCAACCGTGCCGACGCCGACTTCGGAGACCAGCTTGACCGAGACATCCGCCGCCGGATTGACGTTCTTCAAATCATAGATGAGCTGCGCCAGATCCTCGATCGAGTAGATGTCATGATGCGGCGGCGGCGAGATCAGGCCGACACCCGGTGTCGAGTGCCTGACCTTGGCGATGGTGGCATCGACCTTGTGGCCGGGCAGTTGTCCGCCCTCGCCGGGCTTGGCGCCTTGCGCGACCTTGATTTGCATCACGTCGGAGTTGACCAGATATTCCGCGGTCACGCCGAACCGGCCGGAGGCGACCTGCTTGATCGCCGAGCGCTCGGGGTTCTTGCCGCCGCCCGGCAGCGGCAGGTAACGGTCGGCCTCTTCGCCGCCCTCGCCGGTATTCGACTTGCCGCCGATGGTGTTCATGGCGCGCGCCAGCGTGGTGTGCGCTTCCCTGGAGATCGAGCCGAAGGACATCGCGCCGGTCGAGAACCGCTTGACAATGTCGGCCGCCGGCATGACCTCGTCGAGCGCGACCTTCTTGCGCCCGGTTTCCTTGGCGAGCTTGATCTTGAACAGGCCGCGAATGCTCTGCGCCCGCGCGGTCTCGCTGTCGATCTGAGCGGAATAGTCCTTGAACATCTCCCACGAGCCCTGGCGCACGGCGTGCTGCAAGGTGGCCACCGCATCGGGCGACCACATATGCGCCTCGCCGCGCATGCGGAACATGTATTCGCCGCCGACTTCGAGACTGTTGCGCAGCACCGGGTCGTTGCCAAAGCCGTCGGTGTGGCGGCTGACCGTCTCGGCGGCGATCTCGTCCAGCCCGACGCCTTCGATCAGCGTCGCTGTGCCGGTGAAATATTTCTGCACGAAATCCGACTTCAACCCGATCGCGTCGAAGATCTGCGCGCCGCAATAGGACTGGTAGGTCGAGATGCCCATCTTGGACATCACCTTGAGGATACCCTTGCCGATCGACTTGATGTAGCGGGTGACGACTTCGTAGGCATCGACCTCCGCCGGCAGCTCGCCGCGCTTGTGCATGTCGAGCAACGTGTCGAAAGCCAGGTAAGGATTGATCGCCTCGGCGCCGTAGCCGGCAAGGCAGCAGAAATGATGCACCTCGCGCGGCTCGCCGGACTCGACCACGAGCCCGACCGAGGTGCGCAGACCCTTTCTGATCAGGTGGTGGTGCACCGCGGCCGTCGCCAGCAGCGCCGGTATGGCGATGCGGTCCGGTCCGAGCTGGCGATCGGACAGGATGATGATGTTGTAACCACCGGCGACCGCCGCCTCGGCGCGCTCGCACAGCCGGTCGATGGCGCCCTGCATGCCGGCCGCGCCCTCGTTCGAGCCATAGGTGATGTCGATCGTCTTGGTATCGAAACGGTCCTCGGTGTGGCCGATGGAGCGGATCTTTTCGAGATCGCCATTGGTCAGGATCGGCTGGCGCACTTCGAGCCGCTTGCGGCGCGAGTTTCCGACGAGGTCGAAGATGTTTGGCCGCGGTCCAATGAATGAAACCAGGCTCATCACCAGCTCCTCACGGATCGGGTCGATCGGCGGGTTGGTGACCTGGGCGAAGTTCTGCTTGAAATAGGTGTAGAGCAGCTTCGATCTGTCCGACATCGCCGAGATCGGCGTGTCGGTGCCCATCGACCCGACGGCTTCCTGGCCGGTCGTTGCCATCGGCGACATCAACAGCTTGGTGTCTTCCTGGGTGTAGCCGAACGCCTGCTGGCGGTCGAGCAGGCTGACATCCCTGCGCAGCGCGCGTGGCTCGACCGGCTTCAGATCCTCGAGGATGAGCTGGGTGTTGGCGAGCCAGCTTTTGTAGGGATGCCTGGTCGCGATCTCCGACTTGATCTCCTCATCGGAAACGATGCGGCCCTTCTCCAGGTCGATCAACAGCATGCGGCCGGGCTGCAGCCGCCACTTCTTGACGATCCGCTCCTCCGGCACCGGGAGCACGCCGGCTTCCGAGGCCATAATGACGCGATCGTCGTCGGTGACGATGTAGCGTGCCGGGCGCAGCCCGTTACGGTCGAGCGTGGCGCCGATCTGGCGGCCGTCGGTGAAGGCCACCGCCGCCGGCCCGTCCCACGGCTCCATCAGGGCGGCGTGGTATTCGTAGAACGCCTTGCGATCTTGATCCATCAACTTGTTGCCGGCCCAGGCTTCCGGGATCAGCATCATCATCGCATGGGCGAGCGAGTAGCCGCCCTGCGTCAGGAATTCGAGCGCATTGTCGAAACAGGCGGTATCCGACTGCCCCTCGTAGGAGATCGGCCAAAGCTTTGAAATGTCGTTGCCGAACAGTTCGGAATCGACCGAGGCCTGGCGCGCCGCCATCCAGTTGACGTTGCCGCGCAGCGTGTTGATCTCGCCATTGTGGGCGACCATGCGATAGGGATGCGCCAGCTTCCACGACGGGAAGGTGTTGGTCGAGAACCGCTGGTGAACCAGGATCAGCGCCGTCTCGAAACGCGGGTCGGTCAAATCCTTGTAATAGGCGCCGACCTGATAGGCCAGGAACATGCCCTTATAGACGATGGTCCGCGACGACATCGACACGACGTAGAAACCGTTGTCGACGCCCTTGGTCTCCTCATGGATGCGGCCGGAAATGACCTTGCGCAGGATGTAGAGCCGCCGCTCGTAGTCGTCGTCGCTCTCGATCTCGGCGCCGCGGCCGAGGAACACCTGCCGCTGGACCGGTTCGGAAGCAGCGATATCCGGGGCCTTGGACAGCGATGAATTGTCGACCGGAACATCGCGAAAGCCGAGCAGCGGCTGGCCTTCGAGCTGCGCCACCTCGGCTATTATGTCTTCGATATGCGCCTGAAGCTCAGGGTCGCGCGGCATGAACACATGGCCGACGGCGTAATGGCCGGGCTTGGGCAATTCGACGCCTTGGCTGGCCATCTCCTCGCGGAAGAAACGGTCGGGGAGCTGCACCAGCACGCCGGCGCCGTCGCCCATCAGCGGGTCAGCGCCGACAGCGCCGCGATGCGTCAGGTTCTCGAGCACGTTAAGGCCGTCCTTGACGATCTGATGCGACTTCACGCCCTTCATGTTGACGATGAAACCGACGCCGCAAGCATCGTGCTCGTTGCGTGGATCGTAAAGGCCTTGCGCGGCAAAGCCGGTATGGGTTCGCCCGATATTGGTCAGGGACGGATTTTTGACGGCTGGCGCTTTCGTCTGCGCGGCCGGGCCGTTCGTCGCAGATGGCGTCATTTCCGTCATCATCCTGTCCTCCATTCCCTGCCCTTAGGGCGCTGGTTTGCGTCGGGAAGCGCTTGGCTCCCCCTTCATCCTTGCGGCACGTCTTGCGAAATCCTTGCGACCAGGCGGCCTGGTTCGCATCCGGTAATCGTACAGGCCAGAGCCAGGCTGTCTACCTGTCGCTCACGGCAACGGCCGGAGAGGCCTAATGATACGCCAATCCAGCCTTATGTGTGCGACAAAATAAGACAGCACTACTGTCCTAAATTTTTATGACAGATATTCCCGATAGGCACAAGACCGATTCATGAAAATCTTCGGCATTCCACGACAGAAAATTACGCATGGCCGCGGCAGCACGTAACCTTCGGTCGTTTATCTCCACCGTCGCCTCTCCCTGGCTTTACCGGTTTTCCGGCACTTGGCACTTGCGGGCGGGATGCGAAAGCGGCCAAGGTTGCATGGATTTTCCCAGCACAGGCAAACGCATGAATTTCGCTTCCGACAATTGGGCAGGCGCCCATCCCAGTATCGCCGCAGGCCTGTCGGCCCATGCCGGCGGTTTTTCCACCGCCTATGGCGACGGCGCCCTCGACCAGACCGTCTACCAGCACTTCAATGACATCTTTGAGCGCGAAGTCGGGGTGTTTTTCGTGGCGACCGGCACCGCCGCCAATTCGCTGTCGCTGACCGCCTACAACAAATCAGGCGGCCTTTCCTTCTGCCATCGCGAATCGCATGTCATCGAGGATGAATGCGGCGCGCCGGAATACTTTACCGGCGGCTCGCGGCTCTATGCCGTCGACGGCGCGCTGGGCAAGATCGATCCGAACAGGCTGGAAGGAGCGGTTGGCCTGTTCGCGGCTGAAATCGTCCACTCCGGACGCCCGATGGCGGTATCGATCACCCAGTCGACCGAGGTCGGCACCATCTACACCTTGAATGAGATCGCCAGGATTTCGGAGATCGCCAAACATCACAAATTGCCGCTGCACATGGACGGCGCCCGTTTTGCCAATGCTCTGGTCGCACTGGAGACGACGCCGGCGGAAATGACATGGAAGCGCGGCGTCGACATTCTCTCCTTCGGCGGCACCAAAAATGGCTGTTGGTGCGCCGAGGCTATCGTTCTGTTCGATCTGGATCGTGCCAGGGAATTAGCCTTCCTGCGTAAGCGCGCGGCGCAATTGTTCTCGAAATCGCGCTTCGTCGCTGCGCAGTTCGAAGCCTATTTCAAGGACGGCCTGTGGCTCGATACGGCCCGGCATGCCAACGCCATGGCAGCGCGCCTTGCGGCGGTGATCGAGGATTCGCCATCGGCGCGTCTGGCTTGGCTGCCGCAAGCGAACGAGGTTTTCGCGGTGATGAAAAAAGCCGAGGCTGAAAGGATGCAATTGGCCGGTGCCGCTTTCTATGACTGGCACAAGCCGCATGACTTCGACGGCCATACCGGCGAGGACGAGGCGCTCTACCGTTTCGTCACCAGCTTTGCGACCACGGCCGACGACGTCGACCGCTTTGGTCAGCTCATTGCTGGATAGCTGCATTCATGCCAACGAAAAAGGCCGGCGAAAACGCCGGCCTTCGTCGCTGACGGTCGTTTTTGCGACGCAGCTTATGCGGCAGTCTTGGCTTCGATCTGCTTGGCCTTGGCCGAAGACGCGCTAATCGCGATCTTGCGGGGCTTCAGCTCCTCGGGAATGTTGCGCTTGAGGTCGACGAAGAGCAGACCGTTCTTGAGCGAGGCGCCGACGACTTCAACGTGGTCGGCAAGCTGGAAACGGCGCTCGAAGGCCCTGCTGGCGATGCCGCGATAGAGCAGTTCGGAACCCTCGCCATTGCCGTCTTCCTTGCGCTCACCCTTGACGGTCAGCACATTGCGGTGAGCTTCGATCGAGAGCTCGTCGTCCGAGAAGCCGGCGACCGCCATCGAGATGCGATAAGAATCCTCGCCGGTGCGCTCGATGTTGTAGGGCGGATAGGTCTGCGCGCCTTCGGGCTGCGCAAGCGAATCGAGCATGGTGAACAACCGATCGAAACCGACGGTCGAACGATAGAGCGGGGAAAAATCAACGTGACGCATAGTGTGTTCTCCTGTTGAGCAACAAGGTTTGCGTATGGCCGGTGCGAAACCCGTGATGGCGTTCCGGATAAGGCCAGCGGCCCCGACATTGGCGACCGCAGCAGACATTTGGGGAGCACATGAAGCCATTTCAAGATTCTGCCAGCTCGATGAACGGCAGATGAACCGCGGCTTCGGCGAACGTTCAGCAATGCGGCCCTAGACTGCCTACAGGGTCAAGGAAAAGGCGGTGGTTACGGCGTCGCGCATCCGATCGGACGCGCAAGAGAGCTGTGATTTTGATCGCGCATGATCCCCAGCGAAAATCGAGCCTGATTTTCGATGTCATGTGCGAGGTGCCGCAACGAGGCCGACCGGGTGTAACGTCCCTTCCTCCCGGATCGACAGAGGCCGGAAGCATGCCGCAAGCCGCTTCCGGCCTCACTCGCTGATTGCCGCGTTCAGCCTTCCAACGCGTCCGGAATTCCTTTGCATTTGGTGCATGGGCGTCTATGCCTACCCAAAGCTTGCGCCATGCAGGCAGCGACACACAAACGCAGCGCCGAATGACGGACATCTTCAACGAAACTCTCCTCTCCCGCGAAACTCCCCTCTTCCGCGAAACTCCGGGCAATCCGCCACCGGCAAATGCGGCCGGTGGTTTCTTTACGACGCGCGATGGCAAGAAGATCCGCTACGGCCTCTTCCCTGCCGTTTCCCGCCCGATGAAGGGCACCGTGGTCGTTCTGACCGGCCGAAACGAGTGCATCGAAAAATATTTCGAGACGATCCGTAATCTTGCCGACCGCGGACTCGGTGTTGCGACCCTCGACTGGCGCGGCCAGGGCGGTTCCGACCGGCTGATCGGCGACCGCGAGCGCGGCTATGTCAGGAGCTTCTTCGACTACACCAGCGACTTGGAACAGTTTTTCGAGGAGATCGTGCTGCCCGACTGCCGGGGTCCGTACTACATATTGGCCCATTCGGCTGGGGCGGTGATCACGCTGCTTGCTGCGCAGTCGATGGTGAATCGCGTACGGCGAATGGTGCTGATCGCGCCGTTCCTGGCCGTGCCCGACCTGCCGGTCTCGACAACCACCGTTCGCCGCATCTGTTCGCTGTTCTGCTTGCTGGGCCTTGGCAAGCTTTATGCCGCCTGGGGCCCCCGGCCGCGGAAAACCTTACCCTTTGCCAACAATAAGGTGACATCGGATCCGGAGCGATATCGGCGCAACACGCTGATCTATGAGACCTACCCGCAACTGGCGCTCGGCGGTCCGACGATCCGCTGGCTGAAAGCGGCGGCGGAGGCGTCCGAGGCCATCAGCGATCCCGACTTCATGGCCAGGATCCAGGTTCCCTTGCTGATGGTCGCCGCCGGCGCTGACCAGGTCGTCTCGACCAAGGCAGTGGAAACCTACACCAGACGTCTGCGTCTCGGTTCGCTGCTGGTGATCGACGGCGCACGCCACGAAATATTGCAGGAAGCCGACTTCTATCGCGAGCAGTTCCTCGCCGCCTTCGATGCCTTCATCCCAGGAAGCGACGACGCCGCCTGATTGAACGCCGCGTCCCTTGGCTCTACGCCTGCCGGGCGAAGTCCATGATCCAGTTGGTCTCCCAGTTCTTGCCGCCATCCGGTGAAAAAGCCTGCTCCCAGAGCGCCGACTTTTCACTCATCCGCGACCAGAGGAAGCGAACCTGGATCGGGCGGCCGTCGAAGACGTCCTCGCACAAGAACGTGCCAACGCCTGCTTCAAAAGTGCCGCGCATCGGGACATCGATGGTCGAGGGATTGCGGCCGTCGATCCACCAGATCGACCATTGCCTTGTCGCCGGATCGAACGTCCGCAGCGTGGCGGCGCAATAAGCAGCGCCGGGCAATTCAATGACGTTGTCGTCGAAATTGCCGAGGCCACCAAGGATCGAGTGCACTTCGCATGTCCCGCCAAACACGTCCCAGTTCGTGTCGCCTTGCAGCCGCTTCTGCAACCTTCGATGGCTGACGTTCCAGCGGCCGAAAAAGAAATCGAAGTCGGCCCGACCGTCTGCCGGGCCGTCGCCGGAATTGCTGACTGCTGATTGCGTTGACATGTCTTCCTCCCTCTGGTGACATCATTGCATAGCAGGGGACTACTGACATCCTGCTGTCAGGAGGACCGGTCACCGCGCCAGGGTTCGTTGAGATTCAGGTCAGGCCGAGTCGGAGTCGTAGACGGGCGCGTAGCGACCAAACAAGGTGGTTTCCGAGAACCGGAGCGGAGCGTACCTTTTGTACGTGAGCACCGGAAGCGCAGGAAGCCGCCATTTGCAGACCGGCATCACCTGAATATCGGCGGACCCTAGCCACGCAGCGCCGCCATCGCCGCAGCGTGAAGCTCTGGCGTTGCCGCAGCCAGGATGTCGCCGCCCCTCTCCGCCGGTCCGCCTTCGAAGGTGGTGACGACGCCGCCGGCCTTCTCGATGATCGGGATCAGCGCGACGATATCGTAGGGCTTCAATCCGGGGTCGGCGACGATGTCGACGCTTCCCGCCGCGACCATGGCGAAAGCATAGCAGTCGGTGCCGTAGCGGGCGAGCTGGACCTGTTTCTCGAACAGGTCGTAGCGCAGGCGCGCGTCTCCCTTGAACAGCGCCGGCGTGGTGGTGAACAGCGTCGCCTCGGCGAGGCTGGTCGTCTTACGGGTCGTCAGCCTTCGCGGCCCGCCCGGACCTTCATAATGGGCACCGGAAGCGTTGGCGTAGAAAAGCTCGCCGGTGAAAGGCTGTGACATCATGCCGGCGACAGCATCGCCGTCGACGGTCAGCCCCACCAATGTTCCCCACACCGGCAGGCCGGAAATGAAGGCGCGCGTGCCGTCGATCGGATCGATGACCCAGACATGTCTGCTGGAAACGTTCTCGCTGCCATGCTCCTCGCCGAGGATGCCATGATCGGGATACTCCGCTGATATAAGCGCCCGGATAACTCGCTCGGCCTCGCGATCGGCCTCGGTGACCGGGTCGAAGCTGCCTTGCTCCTTGTTGGCGACCGCGCCTCGGCTGCGAAAGCGCGGCAAGGTCTCGGCTGCGGCGGCAAGTGCAATGCGCCGCATAAAATCGATGCTGATGTCCAACTGAGTCTCCCGCGTAGCCGAGCTGAACCGTCGTTTGCCTGCGGTTTTCCGCCAAAACAAGGGCGTGCGAGAACTTTTGCGCATCGACAACTGTTGCTCGAATGCAACGCTAGCGCCGCCGAAATGCAATTTCCACATCACAGTGAATTAAAAACGCCGGTCGGCGGCTTGACATTTGTGCAGCGCACAATAGGTTTGTTCTCGGACAGGTTTTCCTGTCCATGCCCTCCTTGGGCGTTTCCTCCCTAGACTTCGACCGTGTCGTGCAAACGATGCGGTCTTTTTTTAGCGCGGCATCCGGTGGATCGCGCGTCCTTCGATCGATTTCCGATTGGCATCATTCGGCGGCAAGCGGTAGATCGATAAAATCGTGATCGGGCATTGCCATCAGGTCCGCCGAGAACTGTGCCAGATCGTCGGCGAGCGCATCGAAGCCGGCGGATTTCTGGAACGTCCGCTCGTTCATGTAGAGCCCGCGATTGACCTCGATCTGCAATGCGTGGAGATGGCGCACCGGGCGGCCATAGTGCTCGGTGATGAAGCCTCCGGCATAAGGTTTGTTATGGGCCACGGTATAGCCCATGCCGATCAGCAGGCCGATCGCCGTCTCGGTCAACGCTGCCGAGGCGGACATGCCGAAACGGTCGCCGACGATAAAATCCGGCCTGAGACCGCTGTCGCCGACCCTGATGCTCGCCGGCATCGAGTGGCAATCGATCAGCACGGCAAAGCCGAACCGCGCATGGGTCGTAGTCAAAAGCCGTTTCAGCGTCTCATGATAAGGTTTGTAGACAGCTTCGATGCGCCCCACGGCTTCCGCCAGCGGCAAGCGGCCGGCATAGATGTCGAGCCCCTCTCCCACCAGCTTGGGCACGGTGCCAAGCCCGCCGGCCACGCGCGCCGAGCGGATGTTGCAGAAGGATGGCACGGGCTCGGCGAACATGCGCGGATCGAGTTCCCAGGGCTCCCGATTGACGTCCAGATAGGCGCGCGGAAAGTTTGCCGCCAGCATCGGCGCGCCGAGCGCGACGGCGCCACCGAACAATTCGTCGACATAGCAATCCTCGGACCGGCGGATGGCATTTCTGTCCAGCCTTGCCATGGCCAGAAACCGGTCCGGATAGTGACGGCCGCTATGCGGCGAGTTGAAGAGGAAGGGGACGCGCTGTTCGGCGCCCGACCGGATTTCGAAGGCTGGAACGACCGAAAAATCTTCGGCTGCCGTTTTCAATTTGAACGAACCCAAAAAAACCAATGCATCATGATTGGAAAGTGCCACCTCGCCGGCCCCATGTCCAGCATTTCGGCGTCCGGACCGCTTTGTTGAATGCGGATCTGGCCTTTCATCGTTCACTTGATGTTTACCGTCACCTCCTCATATACAGGATGGTTAACGAGCTGCCCCACGGCAGTTTCGAACGGGTGATTCGGACGGGACAAGATGGCACGCATTCTACTGGCGGAAGACGACGACGACATGCGCCGGTTTCTCGTCAAGGCGCTGGAGCGTGCCGGCTACCAGGTCAGCGATTTCGACAATGGCGCCAGCGCCTATGAGCGGCTGCGCGAGGAGCCTTTCTCGCTGTTGCTGACCGATATCGTCATGCCGGAGATGGATGGCATAGAACTCGCCCGCCGCGCCACCGAGATCGATCCCGACCTTAAGGTCATGTTCATCACCGGCTTCGCCGCCGTTGCGCTCAATCCGGATTCCAAGGCGCCGAAAGACGCCAAGGTGCTGTCGAAGCCGTTCCATTTGCGCGACCTCGTCAACGAGGTCGAAAAGATGCTGCAGGCAGCCTGAGCCGATTTTTGGCGGGGCTTCGGCGCGTCTTCAAAGGCGCGGTAAGGTAAGCCCTTCTTTCCCTTTTCCTGCTATTGACGCGCCGGAGCAAAAATGGTGTATGCGCGGCTTCGGATGGGCGTGTAGCTCAGCGGGAGAGCACTGCATTGACATTGCAGGGGTCACAGGTTCAATCCCTGTCACGCCCACCATCCGGACAATCCGCCGCCTCCAGAATTTCATCCGCATCGGCTCGGCTTCGGTTTATCGAACCCGGCCGGTCCTATCGTCGCTTCTCGGTCCGGATTAGTTCACAAGAAAAATTGAATGATGCGGGGAACCTCGGTGAGGCTCGTCGCTTTCATGCGCCGGATGAGCCTCGCTAGGTGCTTCAGGGCCGCCCATGGCCGCGATCTCCGGTGGCAATCGGCGTCGATTGAGGGTCAGGCGGCGCCGAGGCGGAGATCGCCCTTCTCAATATGCTGGAGAAACCACGCATAGGTCTGTTCCAGACCGCTCTGAAGCGAGTAACGCGGGCGCCAGCCCGTGGCAAACAGGCGCGATACGTCCATCAGCTTGCGCGGCGTGCCGTCCGGCTTGGTCGAGTCGAATGTGAGCACGGCATCGGCCCCGACGACGGAGAGCATGGTGCGGGCAAGCTCGGCAATGGTGATGTCTTCGCCCGAGCCGACATTGACATGGCTGTCGCCGGCATAGTTTTTCAGTAGCCAGACCAGAGCGTCGGCGGCGTCGTCGACATGCAGGAATTCGCGCATCGGCGTGCCCGATCCCCAGACCTCCAGGGTTCTGTCGCCGGCGCGCTTGGCCTTGTGCGCCTTGCGCATGAGGGCCGGCACGACATGGCTGGTGGAGAGGTCGAAATTGTCACCGGGACCATAGAGGTTGGTCGGCATCGCCGAGATATACTCGACACCATATTGGCGCCGATACGCCTGGCACAGTTTCAGTCCAGCGATCTTGGCGATCGCATACCATTCGTTGGTGGGTTCGAGCGGACCGGTGAGCAAAGCGTCCTCGGAGATCGGCTGAGCCGCAAACTTCGGGTAGATGCAGGAAGAACCGAGAAACAGCAATTTCTGCACCTCGTTGCGAAAGGCGCTCTCGATGACATTGGTCTGCATGATGAGATTGTCCTGCAGAAAATCGACCGGCAACCTGTTGTTTGCCAGGATGCCGCCGACCTTGGCCGCCGCCATCACCACCGCGTCCGGCCTGTGGACCGCCATCCAGCGCCGCACGCCGGCCTGATCCATGAGATCGAGTTCATCGCGAGATGGGGTCAGGACCTCGCAGTCCTCGTCCGCCAGCCTGCGCAACATGGCCGAGCCGACCATGCCGCGATGCCCGGCTATAAAAACGCGCTTGCCCTGAAGGTCGAAATTCATTGGCGTATCCCTATGCAGCACGGCCGCTATGGCCATGTGGCGTCGGCGCGCCGGATGGACCTGCGTCGGACGCATACCGCATACAGATTTGCCCGGACAAAGCAAATCGGAGATTTGACGAACTCTTCTTGTGGTATGGCGGTCGGACACCCGCTACCCGCATAGGCGCACCCGTCGACTATCGAAGAATGGTCCTGGTGGCCGTTCAGCACGCCAGTGCGCATGCCTATCTGGTGCATGCGGCTCATCAGCGGTCCGGCGCCCGTCCGGTCGCGGTGCTTGAAAGCACGGACGGGCTGTTGGTGATCGACCTCGATATGGGCGCTTAGCCTATCCAAGTCTCAGCGCGACAACGCCGGCAACGATGCTGAGCACGGCGGCGCCCCGCCAGCCCGTCATCTTCTCGCCGAGCGCGAACACCGAGATCATCATGGCGAACAGGATCGAGGTTTCGCGCAACGCCGCGACCGAGGCGATCGGCGCCTTGGTCATCGCCCACATGACGATCCAGTAGGCGGCGCCGCTGAGCACACCGGTGTAGACGCCCGCCTTCCAGTCGCGCGCCAGCACCGGCAGCGCCTTTGGTCCGCGAAAGATCAGGCACAGCACCAGCGCCCACAGCGCATCGCAGACGAACAACCATGCGGCATAGCTCGAAGCCGTCGCGGCCAACCGCGCGCCGCTGCCATCGGACAGCGTGTAGCTGGCGATGAAGATCGAGGTGCCCAGCGCAAAGCCGACCGCGCGCAGGTTCAATCTCTCTAGATGCGCGCCGCCGCGAAACGACAGCACCAGCGTGCCCGCCGACAAAAGAAGGATCCCGACAATAGCGAGCGGCGCCGGAACTTCGGAGACGACCACCATGCCGCCAAGAGCTGCCAGCAACGGCGCAGTGCCGCGCGCCAGCGGGTAGGTCTGGGCGAAATCTCCGGCCTTGTAGGCGCCGATCAAAAACGTCCTGTAACCCATGTGGAAGATCACCGAGGCGATGATGTAGGGCCACACTTCCGCTTTCGGCACCTCGACGAAAGGTAGAGCCAGAAGCGCCACGGCGCCCATGCCGAGCGTCATCAGCGTGATCGACAGGAAGCGGTCGAGATGGACCTTGACCAGCGCGTTCCAGATCGCATGCATGGCGGCGGCGGCAAGCACCGCGAAGAAGACGAACAAGGTCATCGGTGGCTCATGCGCCTCCGGTCTCGATCGCAAATGGCGTTTCCAGGTTGATGTCGACCCGCAGCGGAAAATGATCCGAGGCGATTTCGCTGATATCGGCACTGACCGAGCGTACCCGTCCCGCCAACATGCCGCCGATGAAGCAATGGTCTAACCGGCGCTTTGCCAGCCTGCCGTCGATGGTCTTCACATGGGTGTGGAAATCTGGCGTCGGTTCGCAGGCGACGGCGGCGGCATCGACGAAACCGTCGAGATAGGCAGCGCCGCGATGATAGGGCGTGTTGCCGACGATGCGACGGTACTCGGCGCTGCCCGGCTCCATGTTGAAATCGCCCATCCAGATCGCCGCCAGCGGGTTCTCCGGCGCCGGCTCGCCATTGCTCCAGTTGCGCGACGGTTCATCGTCGGCGCCGCTCCAAGGGCCGCCCTCGGACGGGGCCCGGCGATGCTCGGCGAGCAGGTAATCGATCTGCTCCAGCCGCTCCTCGGCCGCGATATGCGCGAGATGCAGCGACAGCACCCGCACCGGACCGGCAGGGGTGCGGATCATGCATTCGAGCGCCGCATTGCGGGTGTTGAGCGGACGCATCGTGCGGCGCAGCGGCAGCGTATGCAGGCGCGACCAGACGATCGGCAGCTTGGACAGCACCATAGTGCCGAATTGCCGCCGCCGGTTGACGATGTGGCCGTCACGCCGCTCGCTCGCGTCCATGTCGAAAGCCGGTCCATAGACCCAATGGTATTCGGACAGCAGCCGCGAAAGGACTTCAGGTTGGTCGTCTTCGCTGCTGCGCTGCCAGTGCCGTTCCACTTCCTGCAAGGCGATAATGTCGGCGCCATCAACGACCTTGGCACAACGCGCGAGATCGTAGCGGCCGTCGCCGCCGAAGCCGTACTGGATGTTGTAGCTGACCAGCTTCATTGCTTATCCGGCTTAATTTCCTGAAGTCAGTAGCCGTTGGGCCGATCGGCTGCAATGTGCAGCCGGATGGAGAGAGCTTGGGCCAGAAAAATCTTGCTCCTGCTCGGGAGCAGGATCAGGCAAATCCTAGAGCGTTGAAGCTTTCTCTGCTCGCCGAAAAACGACACCCGCGGCGGCCCTCGACCGGGTCGAGGCGTTCAGGACAGGGATCCCGTTGGAGGCCGGCACTCCTGCCGGCCAGATTGATAGTGACTCAGAGGATCTTGGTGTCGGTCTGCCGGTAGCGGAATTTTGTGTCGGTGAGGCCCGCCGCATCCGAGAGCTCTGCTGCAAGCAACTGCGCCGCCACAATGTCGAGGATTCCGCGAGCGATCCGGTTTTCTTCGGCCGGCACGCGCAGCACTGTCAGCCTGCCCTTGTCGTCGACGTCGCCGTTCGCAGTGATCAGCACGACCGGGCAGCCGAGTTCATCGAGCTGTTCGGCAAGGCGCACCTCGCGGCCGTCGCCAAAGACAAGGACGCCCGTGGTGGCGTCCATCGATTCCATCGGGCCATGCAGATAGTGACGCGTATCGGTGGCGCCAGCCGGAATGCGCGAGGCTTCACGGATCAGCAGAGAGGCGCCGTCGGCAGTACCGAGCGACGAGACGGCGCCGACACAGTCGATGGCACGGCGGGCGGCGAACAATTCGGCGATGTGCTTCATCTTGGTCGCGGCGCGGCCAAGCAGATCGGCTACTTTGCCTGGCAGCGCGTCCCAGTCAGTTGCAGTCGCGCCGCAAAGGCTTTCGCTGAGTAGCCCGGCAGCAACAAGCGACCCGGTATAGCCGGTACTGGACGGCGTCGCATCGTTGCCATTGTCGAGCCTGATATGGCGGCCTGCGGCCAGCGCCAGCGGGCTTGTCTCGTCCTTTGTGATGGCCAGCGCCGGCACGCCAGCTTGCGCCTTCAGCGCATCGACGGTCTCCACGCTGCGGCCGCGATGCGACATCGCGATGATGGCATCGGCGACTTCAGTGCCGTCGATCATGTCAACGGCACGCATGGCGACCGCGCGACGGCCGCGCCTTGCCAATTCGCCCGCCACGACCACGGATGCGGCGTAGCTCGCGCCGATGCCGGTCACCGCAATAAGGCCGGAGCTGAACGAAGACAGATCGACGCTTTGCAATCCCTGACGAGCCGACTTGATGCAGGCGGCGATGGATTCCGGCTGGCGTGCGACTTCGGACCGATAGCTCATTATGGTGCCTTCCTTACTTTTTGCGTGTGGCTTGTCGTCAAACTATTGCGGGGCCGCGAGCCATTCCTCGGCCATCGCCTTCGCCATGCGGCAGGCGCCTTCGACCGGCGGCCCATAAAATATGCTGGCAGCCAGAGTTCCCTCCGACTGCGTCTCGATCTCGGCCAGGAAAGCCGCGGCAAGCGACTGCTGCGAGACAATCACGCCGCCCCCGGCCACCACAATGTCGGCCGCCGCGCCATTGTGCTTCAGGCGCATCGCCAGTTCAGCGAGGTGACGGGCGCCGTCGCGGATCACCTTGCCTGCCAGTTCGGAGCCTTGCTCGTGCGCCGCAAAGACGAGCGGCGCGTGCAATCCGAGGGCCGCTGCCCCGCCCTGACGCGCGACGGCACTGCCAATGCGGGCGGCGCTCCTGATCTCGAAGGCTTCGAAGAAGAGACGCACCAGTGGTTCGTCAAATGAACCGCCGCGATCGAGATGCAGGCTGATCGAGCGGCCCGCCTCGCGCACCAGCCCCGCAGCGCTGCCTTCGTCGCCGATGACCCAGCCCCAGCCGCCGGCAACCATCATACCGAGCGAAGCATCACGGCAGACCGCGATCGAACCGGTTCCGGCGACCAGCCCGATCTGCCGCTCATAACCGAGTGCCGCGGGCAGCAGCTCGGCGTCGTTGACGACCTTGACGCAACAGGTCGCACGACGTGCGAGGGCTGTCTCGAAGGCTTCGCATTCCGAGGCATCGTCGCAGCCATGCGCACCAACGGCGAGCGCCACCACTTGTCCGCCATCGACCAGCTGCCTGACGTTTTCGAGCAGTGCCGCGGCGTCCCTGTCCCAGTCACGCACCCGCCAATCGGCTGTCGGCATGACAAGGTCGCGAGCCATACCGGCAGAATCGCAGGCGCGCAGATGCGTCTTGGTGCCGCCAATATCGATCCCAACTGTGATCAACGGATCCCTCCAGGCAATAGCCGCACGCGAACTGCTCGGCATGCTACAGTTTCCCCATAGCGGGGCGCGCATTGTGAGGCAGATCGGTCAAGCGCTTCTGATCCGCTCGCCGTTCGTGCCGAACAGCAGCACGCCGGCCGGGTCGAGCTTCACGAAGCACTCCGGACTGCCCTTGTGGCGAGCCTTGCTGCTGCGCACGACAAGCCGCTCGCCAGTGGGCAGGTCGGTGTGAATGAAGGTGACGTCGCCGAGTTCTTCGACGAATGCGACCCTGGCAGCCAGGATGTCAGTCGCTCTGGCGTCTTGCGCGATGTCTATGTGTTCGGTGCGAACGCCGATCTCGACTTCTCGAACGCCGGCGTCGAAATTGCGAAACGGCAACTCCAGCTTCGAACGGCCGCCGAGGTCCGACAGGACGATGGCGTCCGCTCGTACCGCTTCCACCTTGGCCTTGATGAAGTTCATCTTCGGCGAGCCGATAAACCCGGCCACGAACTTGTTATCCGGATCATCGTAAAGACCAAGCGGCGTGCCATGTTGCTGGATGATGCCGCCGTTCATCACCACCATTTTGTCGGCAAGCGTCATTGCCTCGACCTGGTCGTGAGTGACGTAGATCATCGTCGTGCCGAGCTTGGCATGCAGCTGGATCAATTCCGCGCGCATCTGGACGCGTAACTCGGTGTCGAGGTTCGACAACGGCTCGTCAAACAGGAACACTTTCGGTTCGCGCACGATGGCGCGGCCGATCGCCACCCGCTGTTTCTGACCGCCGGACAATTCGCCAGGCCGGCGCTCGAGCAGCTTTTCCAGCCGCAGGATGCCGGCGGCGCGGCCGACCTTCTCCTTGATCACGGCTTTCGGCTCGCGCGCCATGGTCAGGCTGAAGGCCATGTTCTGGAATGCCGTCATATGCGGATAGAGCGCGTAGGACTGGAACACCATGGCAACGCCGCGCTTGGCCGGATCGACGCGATTGACCATTTTGCCATCGAGCCTGATCTCGCCGACGGGGGCTTCCTCGAGGCCGGAAATCATCCGCAGCAAGGTCGACTTGCCGCAGCCGGACGGGCCAACGAAGACCACGAACTCGCCGGACGCGATCGATAGGTTGATGTCGCGCAGCACTTCCACGGCGCCGTAGGATTTCGAGACGTTGATGATTTGGAGATCAGCCATGCCAATGCCTTTGTTGATGTTTCGACCAGAGCCTCGCGGGACGGAGCCGCTCAGCCCTTGGAGCCGGACATCGCGATTCCTTCGACGATCTTGCGTTGGAAGAGCAGGAAGAAAATGAGCGGCGGGAGTGCCGCAAGCAGGTTCGCTGCCATGACGATGTCGACGGTCACGTGTGAGAATGGCGCGTTGAACAGGCCGACAACCTGCCCGACCGTGTACATTTGCGGACTGGGCGCCACGATGAGCGGCCAGATGAAGTTACCCCAGGTCTGCATGAAGGTGAGAATGGCGAGCGTCACCAGCGCATTCCTCGACATCGGCAAGGCGATGTGACGATAGATCTGAAAGTGGCTGGCGCCATCGAGCCGGGCCGCTTCGATCATTTCGCGCGGGATTGTCCGCATGAACTGGATCAGCATGAACAGGCCGAATGCGGAGGCGAGCCCCGGAACCACCAGCCCCTGCATGGTGTTCAGCCAGCCTAAGTTCGCCGTCAGGAGATAGGTCGGGATGAGCGTGACCGCCGTCGGCACCATCAGCGAAAGCATGACGATCGCAAACATCGGCCGCTTGCCGGGGAACTCGAACAACGCGAACTCAAACGCTGCCATCGAGCCAAACAGGAGCACGCCGGCGATCGTCAAAAGGCTGTAGGTGATCGAAATGTAATAAGCATGCAGATAGCCGGTTTCGCTGAGGATGGTGTTGATCTTGGCAATGCCGGCGCTAAGTGACGTCGGCAGCAGGCGCGGATTGATCGACACCGGAACGCCTGGCTCGGCGAACACCACATTGATCATCCAGACGATCGGGAAGACGGCGACGATCGCAACGCAGATGGCGACGGTCCACTTCAGGACCGTCCAGATCGACAGGTCCAGCGCATAGTTTGGCGCGGCGGTTCGGATGAGCCCGACGTCGGTCGTCATGGCTGGTGGCCTTTCTTGCGCAGCGCGAACATCACCGCCGTCACGCTGACAATGACGGTGGTCAGGATGAAACCGTAGGCCGCCGCCTGGCCGAACTTCAGTTCGCCGAAGCCGCGGCCCATCATGTCCATGACCGGAAACAGCAGCGCATTCTGGCGTCCGCCATATTGGGAGAAGGACGACCCGGTCAGCAGCCACGGTGTGTCGAAGACCTGAAGAGCGGAGATCACGCCATAGGTCGTGACGAAGAACAGCACCGGGTAGAGCATCGGGATGGTGATGTAAAAAATCTCCTGCAGCTTGCTTGCGCCGTCGAGGCGGGCCGCCTCGTAATAGTGCCTGGGGATGTTCTTCATCCCCGCCAAGATGATGACCATGTTGAAGCCGGCCGACACCCAGACATCGACCGCGATAAGCGAATAGAGCATCGTCGAGGTGTCGTTGAGGAATTGCACCGAGGGCAGGCCGAACAGGCCGCGGATGGTGTTCAGGAGGCCGATATTAGGCGTGTAGATCCAGCGCCAGATTGTCGCCGCCAGGAACATCGGCAGGACCACCGGCATGAAGAAGATGCTGCGGAAGAAGTTCTGCCAAAAGCCCTTGAAGCTGTCGACCAGCAGCGCGAGGCAGAAGGCGACGGCGATGCCGACCGGTACGGTGATGGCGATGTAGGACCCAAGATTCCACATCGCCTTGGAGAAGTCGCGCGAATGAATGATGCGCTGGTAGTTGGCCAGGCCGACGAAGCGGGACGTTGTCGTCGCGTTCCAGTCGTAGAAGGAATAAACGAAGCCGCTGACGATCGGGTAGAGGAAGAACACCGCAAAGAGGGCCAGGAACGGAAACACCATCAGAAGGTGGGGGATATGTTTCTTGTCGAGCATGGTTATCCTCGATGCGGTCTCCGGCCAGGTGGGAGGTCCTGGCCGGAAAATCGGGAGGCTGAGCGTCAGCCGCCGGCCAGGCACTCGTTGAGCTCTTCGACAAGCTCCTTGGCGCCGTCCTGCGGAGTGACCCCGCCGTCGGCGACCGTCTGGGCATTATCGGTCAGGATGGAGCGGTAGCAGTTTGGATAGGCGCCCTTGAAATAGGGCGGCATGCCGTCGATCGCGTTTGCCGCCGCCTTGTTGGTGATGGCGATCAGCGGATCGCTGGCGACCGAAGGATCGGCCATTGCCGCTGCGCTCGCATTATATCGCGACAAGAGTTTCGCCCAGCGCAGCATCTGCTCCTTGGCGGTGACGTAGGCGGCAAATTCGAATGCGACCTGTGCATTCTTGTTTGGCGCAACGCCGATGAACTCATAGCCCTTGATGCCGCCATAGTCGCCTTCGGTCTTGCCGGGCACCAGCACGTAGTCATATTTCAAGCCGGAGGCCTTGGCCGCTTCCGCATAGGTCGGGTTGACCCACGGGCCGACCAGATGGAAGGCGAGCTGGTTCGAGATGAACAGATCCTTGGTCGCCTGGTCGTTGCGGCTGGTGCCGCTGGTGTATGGCTGCATGTCGACGAACATCTGCAATGTTTCCGCGTATTTCGCTTCATTGACCTTGGTCTTCTTGGTCTCGAAATCCGCACCCCACTCGTCAGGTGTCGCAACGCCCGAATAGGTGTCGACGATCGACTGCCAGGCCTGGGTCTGGTCCGGCACGGCGTATTTACCGGAGGCCTTGACCTTCTCCATCTGCGACAGCCAGTCCGCCCAGTCCTTGATCGGCGCCGCTGTGTCGACCCCGGCATCCTTCAGGACGGTTAGGTTGCGGAACATGAACGAGCCATAGCCGGTATAGGGCAGGCAATACATCGTTTCGGGCTTGGGCGAACACATGGCGACAAGGGCTGGATCGAACGAGTCGCGATACTCCTTGGGCATTGCCATGAACTCGGCATAGATGTTCTTGAGCGCGCCGGCCTCGACCAGTGTGGCGCCGACATTGACGCCGTTCATGAACACATCGGGAAGGTTCCCGGACGCAGCACCCGTAACCTGGCCGGTCGTCAGATCGTCGTCGCCCTTACCGGAAATGTTGATGGTGACGTTCGGGTGGGTCTTGCGGAATTCCTCGATGAAGGTCTGCTGAAGCTTGAGCGCCTCACCCTGGGCGAAATCCGAATAGACCCAGTATTCCAGGGTGACGGGCTCCTGAGCGCGAGCGCCGCTGATCGTTGCGGCCGTGGCAAGCGCGACAGCGCAGGCTGCATGCATGTAACGTGTCGAAATCATTCAGACCTCCATTGTGGTTTACGGGTTCCCGATCGAGACATGGCCTGGATCGACCCAAGGCGTTTCTGCTTCTTATTATGTTACGCACCTTAACAAACAAATTCAGACCCGCAAGTGGGAGCGAACAAAATTGTTGTCAGAGCGACTGGAGGATAGTGGTAGGGATCGAGTGGCGACGGATCACTTGCCGACAAGCAACTCGCACGCATGGTCCGCGGCGATCTTCTCGATGCCGAGCACGGTTGCGTCGGCGCCGAGGCTGCTGGCATGGATTTCCGTCGGATAGCTCAACCTGTCGACGGTCTCGCGCACATAGGGCAGCATGATCGCGTTGTCGCCGATGCCGCCGCCGAGCACGAGAATGCCGGGGTCGACGACGCCGACGCAGGCCGAGACGATGGCGCCGATATCCTCGGCGTGGCGCTTCACCTGGGCAAGGGCGGCGGCATGCCCCTCGCCGGCCAGCGCAAAAAGCGCCGCCGTGTCGGCTGGTGCCGCCCCGGCATCTTGCGGCCAGGCTGCGCGGGCTCGCTGCATCAGCGCCTCGGCCCCGACATAGTCTTCCAGTCCGGCATTTTGCGGCCGCAGGCCAGGTCCCCACGGGAACGGCAGATGACCGATTTCGCCGGCGGCGCCGCTGCGGCCGCGGATCAGGCGGCCGCCAAGCACCAAGCCCATACCGATCTTCAGGCCGATCTGGATGTAGGCAAAATCATTCAGGCCTTGCGCGACGCCGTGGCTCTGCTCAGCCAGTGCCGCGCAGTTGACATTGTTCTCGAGCAACAGCGGAACGCCGTCGGGCGGCGTAAAATGCGAGAACAGGTTCTCCTGGCCGGTCGCTGCCCGGGCCGCATTGTCGGCAACGACGCGGGAAGGCAGTGCGATGCCGAGAGCGCGCAACTTCCCCCAACCCGGCTCCGTCAGCGCCAACGTCGCCTCAACTTCTTCGGCAACTGCATGGCTGATCTCGGCGCCGAGATGACGCTGGTTGGACGACAGCCGGTAGACACGATGATGGAGAAGCCGCCTGTCGAGCGTGGTGACGCGCGTGCGTACATGGGTCGAGCCGGCGTCGATGGCGATCACATGGCCGGCACCGGCGCCTAACCGGTACATCGCTGCCTTGCGGCCAAGCGGACCCTGCACCTCGCCGATCTTCTCGACATAGCCGGCCGCGAAGAGCTCGGCCATCGAGGAAGACAATGTCGGCCGCGACAAACCAAGCGTCGAACCGAGTTGAGGTCGCGTCGCCGGGCCTGACTGGAAAAGCGTGCGGAACACGGAACGCGCACTGGACGTGAAGGCAGCCCGAATGTCAGCCTCGCTCAACTGTTTTTGCTTCACACGGTCTTCCTAAAGTTAAGTGACTTGACAAAATCTATAGATGAGGCAATCCAGAACATCAAATCGTTTGCCTTCGCGCAGACTGCCTGAAACCTGGCCAACTGAAAATCCTTGGGTAACCGGCAACGCAAACCAACGGTGGAAAGAACCTGCATGACCGGCAGTCGCAACGATCTGGAAATTGGCTATGACGTGCCCGCGGCGATAGGCGACGCGCTCGAGAATGTTCAGACGCCGGCGCTGGTCATCGACCTCGACGCCTTCGAGCGTAATGTCGAGCGCATGCGGTGCCATGTCGAAAGCATGAATGTTCGGCTGCGCGCCCACGCCAAGACCCACAAATCCGCCGACATCGCTCTCTTCCAGATCGCCAAGGGCGGCGCCTGTGGCGTCTGCTGCCAGAAAGTGTCGGAAGCTGAGGCACTGGTGCGCGAAGGCGTCGTGGACATCCTCGTCTCCAATCAGGTCACCGGCCCGCTCAAGATCGAGCGGCTGGCGCTACTTGCCGGCAGGGCGCGCATTATTGTCTGCGTCGATGACGCCGCCAATGTCGCCGCACTGTCGAAGGCGGCACAGAGCGCAGGCTCAACAATCGAAGTCCTTGTAGAGATCGATTGCGGCGCCCGCCGCTGCGGCGTCCAACCGGGCGCGCCGGCGGCCGACCTTGCGCGATCCATCGCCGCTTCGCCCAATCTCGTGTTTTCCGGTCTGCAAGCCTACCACGGCAGTGCACAGCACATCGTCGATCCGGCCGAACGCCGGGCGGCGATCGCCGCTGCAATTGAAATGACGCGCGACACGGTGCGCTTGCTGGCGGAGTTGGGTCTCGAATGCACGATCGTCGGCGGAGCTGGCACCGGCAGCTTCGACATGGAAGGCGGCTCCGGCGTCTACAACGAATTGCAGTGCGGTTCCTACATCTTCATGGATGCCGATTATGGCCGGATCCGGGGCGATGACGGCGGCGTGGTCGGTGGCTTCGAACACGCACTCTTCGTGCTGAGTTCAGTCATGAGCAAGACGGCGCCGACACGTGCGGTGTGCGACGCCGGCCTCAAGGCATTGGCCGTCGACAGCGGTCTTCCACTGATCTTCGACCGGCCCGGCATTACCTACGTCGCCGCCAATGACGAGCATGGCAAGATCGATGATCCGTGCAACCTGCTCGCCATCAACGACCGGCTGCTCCTGGTGCCCGGGCACTGCGACCCGACCTGCAATTTGTATGACTGGTTTGTCGGCGTTCGAGACGGCAAGGTCGAGGCATTGTGGCCGGTAACGGCACGCGGAAAGCTCTATTGATGTCCATTGCCGACATTATGGGCTTCGGTCGCGCTGCGGCCACTTGGCATCGTACAAATGCGGCTAAAATCCCGCTCTAGAGCAATTCCAGGAAAGTGCGTAGCGGTTTTCCCGGGAAAAGCGCGTAGCGCTTTCCCTGGGGAATTGCGTAAAAACAAATACTTAGAGCGGGTCAGCGAATTCTATCAAAAGCTGAACCGCTCTAGAGCGGTTCACGGCCTAACTGAATCGGAATGGATTCCCGTTTGGTCGGATTTGTGATTCAAGATGCTGGCTGGA